>NZ_CP007597.1:1937604-2237604 GCF_000661955.1 Stenotrophomonas rhizophila | reverse complement strand
GGCGGCGCACGAAGTGGTGGCTCCACGGGCGGGTGGGTACCGAAATCCGGGCCGCGGTGGCGCCCCTGGAGCGCGTGATCATCACCCCGCGCGTGTCCAAGCACCGGGTGTTCGTATGGGGCCATCCCAGAGCCTACTACGACGATGCGACCGTCTCCATCTCGCGCGAAGACGACACGAGCATGGGCATTCTGCACTCGCGTTTCCACGAGGTGTGGGCGCTGCGCATGGGCACCTGGATGGGGGTGGGCAACGACCCTCGCTACACCCCCGGCACGACGTTCGAGACGTTCCCGTTTCCCGAGGGCCTGACCCCTGATATCCCAGCGCCCGACTACGCCGAAGATCCCAGCGCGCAAAGAATTGCCACCGCCAGTGCGGCATTGCTCAACGCTCGCGAACGCTGGCTCAACCCGCCTGAGTGGATCGAGTACCAGCAGACCGACAAGGAAGCCCAAGCGGGTCTGCCCCGAAGGATCGTCCCGCGTCCGCCGTTTGCCGCCCAGTGGCGCCAGCGGACCCTGACGAAGTTGTACAACGACAACGAGCAGTGGTTGGTCGACCTGCATGCCGACCTGGATCGGGCGGTGGCCGCCGCCTACGGCTGGGCGTGGCCCCTGGAGGAAGACGAGATCCTGCGCCGGCTGTACGCGCTCAATGTGGAGCGGCGGGGTGGGGCGGTGGTGGCAGAGCCTGAGGAAGAAGAGGCGGAAGACGACGATTGATGGCCGGTACCAGGTCGGCTACGCATGTCGGGGATATTATGAGTACCACAGGGGGATGGGTGTTCTACAGGATTTTCGCGGCACTGGCGGCCGCTTGTTTGACTGGGCCTGCCTGGGCTGACGATAGCAGTGCGATAGATCGCGAGTGGCAGTTCGCCACTTTGGTCTTGAAGGACTGCTACTGCATGGGCGAGGTCTGCCTAGGCATGACCCTGGCCGAGGTGGAGCAGATCCACGGCACGTCCGTCCAGGACTGGGAGTCAAACAAGTGGGAGCGCAACTGTTTGGGCTCGTTTGCGAACTCCGCAACTGTAGGGTTTACGGGTAAGGATGGCATCGAGTTCATCCTGAGGCTTCTCGATTTCCCAGGGGGCGAGGACTACAAGCAGCGCTTCCGCGTGCGCAGTGTATCGCCGTACGTCCAGGCCACCCGAACCGAATACGACGCGATGGTGGATTAACTTGTTCAGCGTTGGAACATGGGACTGAAAGGCGACAGCCCCAGTCCGCCCTTTGTGGTGTACCACCACCCCACGGAGTACTTCTCCACGGAACTATTCACCAAATTCGCCTACTTGCCACAGCGCTCCATGATCCCCTTGAGCGCGAAGATGGATCGCTACCCGGACTGGGTGCGTGGACAGCCCGCGTGCGCCGGAACGAACCCTGCGCTGCCGAAGCTGTGAAATCGATTTGGGTATCGGTCAAATCCCATGATCGTCAAATCATTGCCTGGCTTGAACGAACGGAGGGTATAGACGAATGAGCGGTGATCGGGACGAAAAGCACTACATGCGCGTAGGTCAGGACGCGCGCCAACACACCAGCGCCTGCATTCGTCGCTGGGCTATCGATCACCCGTGCAGTTCGAGCAGTGTTGTTGAGCGGGTGTCCACTTTTTCGTAGGAACTGCCCGCCGCTAGATCGATCTATCGAGGGTGGGGAGTAGGCCACTCGAGACCAAGAGCGGGCAATGTATTGATAAGGCGCAATTAAGAGCCGCGCACTCTTCCAATCCAGACGAGGTGCTCTGACGTACCGGACAGTACGTCCGCCGCAATGAGCCCTCTAAGCAATCCGATCCTAGTATGTCCTTCGACAAGATGTAGCCCTGAGGCAGAGGGAGCAAAAGCTCCACTCAGAAGGATAGGAGGCCGAATCCAAGTGCGCTCGCACTCCCAACTAAGGCGAACGTCAGACCGGACATCGATACAGTTCCAGCCCTTGGTGGCAAAGCCATTGACTCGCTCAGCCACACTATCGCACCAGTTCTGAAATTCTCGCCACACTGTACAGGAAATAATCTGCTCGGCAGGCACACGTTTTAGCTGCCACTCGATGCGATTAATGTCGAGGTGTCCGTACTGATTCTGGAAGGCGCAGTTGCGTCCGTGGTCTGCATAAAATTGATTGAGGACGTCCTCAGGAGTGGACGGAAGCGCCTGACGTAGCGCATCGAGCTCAATGATGCCGGACTCTGCATAGCTCAGACTCATGAGTAAGGAGAAGAGCATGTCAAATATATTCCCGAAAATTGGCTTACAAAAGGCGACTACGCCAGCGCTAACTGCGCAGAGCGAGCCGCTTAAAGCTTGAGCCACCTTGCCCTGATTACAGGCAAGGTGGCCAGAGGCTTAAACAACCCGGGCACGCTTCAGGCGCGGAACGTGGTGTATCCCGCCAGCAATACCTTCCTTCCTAGGCGCCCCCCAACGGACAATGTTCGCTGGCGAGATTCCAATCGGGCTCTCCGATGCAACCGCAAAGTGAACATCCCAGTGATACGAAGTCCCTGGAGTGTTCGGATCGGACCAACCGCTACCGGCTGAGTCCGTCCACGCAAACTTTGATTGATGAACGCGAAAGGGCTTTACATACCCTCGGTGCCAGTTAAATGGAGGCTGGAATGCAGCTCCCTCCGACGGGGCTGTGTCCGGCAACGTGTCGTCGAAGCGAGTAGTCCACGAAACATCAGCATTCCGCAATGACGCAACGCATGGCACGGAAACAATTCCATTTAGACTAGGCGCACCAACGTGCATGCGCCAGCGTGTCTTCTCCACGAGTATCGAATGCGCAGCCTTGTGAGTCGTAACGTTCCGACCTTCTAGGTAGCGAGTGAAGAGCACCACTGACTCGTTGGCAGCCTGCAGTTCGGCCGCTACTGATGCATACCCACTTGGCCAATCCTGCCCGTCATTGCGACTAAGCATCTGCTCGAAGCCCCATGCAAGTAGAGGCCGATTCACGTCAGGGACGACCACCCTTAGCCGCCCTCGCAACAGTTGCAACGGAGTTCGCACTGTGGGCTCATTGAAAGCATCAACTACGGGAGCGATGTACAGCTCCTGGAGCATGCGCCATAGATGCTTCGTCGACACAACTTTCGCATCATAGTTGGTGGTGAACCTGGTGAGCTGCTCCAGAGACTCTTTGAGCGCGGCCACATCGGCCTCAGTGCAGTGGCGGGCATTCCGAAAAGGAGCGAGCAGCTCGGGATCAATCAGGACGTTCATAGGGCTCATCCTCTGAAGAATGAGCCACTTCTGGAAGCTGGCCCTCCGCGTCATCGTCCTTCCCGAGGCCAGCGACATATATGACCTCCTCCATCAACTGAGCTTGACCCATAAAATCCTTAGGCCAGGTCTCGAGGTCACCATTCTTCTGCAAGTGAGACACGGCAACCTTGCTAATTCCACCAACCTGCTCCACCTCCACGATCGACACGTGACACCGAAGCCACGATTCCATCGGGGAATCGGGACTGGCTTGAGCGATGAGGGACCGAAGCCTCCTCACCAAGTGATCGCTATGTGTTTCGACTATTACTTGCCTTTTCCCGTTGGCTAATGCTACAAACCAATCCGCTAACATTGCTTGCAGTTTTGGGTGAAGATGCGCCTCGGGTTCCTCAAACGCACATACTGAGAAGTTGGCTCGCTTGAAAGTTAACTGCCGGTCTTTAGCTGAGAAAAGCGTGGGATCTCCAATAAGTCCCATCTCAACGATCGGCAACAGGTATGTAAGGCCACGCCCAACGTGCTGCAGGGTGGCGTTGCCGAACAACAGCCTGAAGCCGAGGTCGCCAATCTTCTGAATGGATAGCGGGGCACTTATGCCCAGCTCGCGCAAGACATTTCCCACAGCCACCTGAAGTGTGGAGATAACGGGCGTCGGAATTTCATGCAACGCGGCAGAGCTCGGAGGGTTGTATAAGACACTCTTATCTTGACTCGCGTGAAGGAGCTGCGCAGCCAGCTCCCCAGACACGCCAACACCTTCCGGTGCGATAGATGCAGACCGGTAAATTGCTGGCTGAATGTCGCGTGTCGAGGAAAGATAGTTGAGGTTTCGCAGAATGCCCTGCAGATCATCGAGCGGTTGCAAGAAGACTGCCTTGAAAGCGTTCACCCACGCACGCTGCCTATCCCTTGGCCCAATGTTCCTCGTATTAATCGAGATGTACGGAATGAAGTGATCGAGATTAACCTTGATACTCTTTCCAGCCTCACCGTTACAGGAGACCTCGTAAGCCCCATCATCTAGGAGCTTGAACTCGAATATCAATCGTGGCGCGACCGCCTGGTTCGCATATGCCGCCAACTCAATGTGAGTAAGCGAGAGCTTTCCAGAAATTTGAGAGAATTGTAGGCTGATACTGGTAGCTGTCGAAAAGATTGACTCAGCAGAAAACTGGCGGAGCCAGTCGCCACCAATCCGTTCAGCAGCAACTGAGAATGGCCCGTCCCCTATCTCCTCTAGAACTGATTCCGTCTCGACGTCTGAAGCCCAATGGATCTGGAATCGCGGCCCTATGAAGTCTTCACCGGTCGGCCAGTCATAAGTCAGCTCTCGCAATGAGTTGGCATCGACCGCCCCCGCGAGATGAAGTGGCACCTCAACGCGCGGGAAGTGCAGGGTCTGCTGCAACAGGAGCAGGGCCTGAACAATAGTGCTCTTGCCGCCATTGTTGGGACCCACAAGAACCGTGAGCGGACTAAGTCCAACTCTCGTTTCTGCTCCATGACTCTTGAACCTTTCGACGGCGATCTCCGTCAGACGCGCATTTGACATTTATTCCTCGTTGGCATCGGCCATTCGACGGGCGGTTCAACCAATTTTTGCAGCTCTAGCAAGGCAATCACCCATTTGCGGACCGGGTCCAGCCATGCTCGCCCGGCTCTCCGCCTGTCGCGCCCCGATTCAGCAGCGTCTGCCCTGACACAACGTGGCGCAGCTAGGTTATCTGACCACAAGAAGGCCGGCGACCGGGGTTGCGCCCGCACTGCATGTGAGTCTACTTAAGGAGCCTTGCGGCAGGGTTGTCCTCGGCCGCACCTGCTTGGAAGTACCCGACCACGCTCGCTACCGACCGGTATTCCGTCATCGCCATCACCGCAGGCAATGGAACGCCTTGCTTCCCCGCCTCGGTGACGAACCCCGACCGCAAGCTGTGCGCTCCAAAGTCTCCCTCCAGCCCTGCCAGCTGCGCGCGGCGCTTCACTATTGTAGCGACCGAACCAGGGAGTAGGGCAGGCCCCACCCGATCCTTCCAGATTCGACGGAAGATCGCTCCCTCCTGGATCGCGGCCGCCTCCAACCAAGCCGCCAATGCCTCAGCGCTTCGCCCTAGAATTGGCTTATCCGGCGTCGAATCCGCCTTCACTCCGGCCTGCTGGGTCTTCGAGTACTCCAGTCGATAAATGTAGCCATCGTCGCCCACCTTGCGCAGGTCGCGCAGATCGGCGGCTGCGATTTCGCTGCGCCGGCGGCCACCGCTGGCGAAACCAAAGCAGAGCAGGGCACGGTCACGCAGGCCTTCTAGAGAGTCATCGCAGGTGGCCAGCATGGCCTCAAGCTCTGGTCGCGTGATGGCGGTCTTCTTGGTTGGCCGCTCACCGCGCTTGACGGAGGCGCGGCGGGCGCGGCTGAGCAAGGTACGCACGCTCGGCGACTCGCAGGGGTTGGCCAGACGCTTGAGCTTGTGCGCGGTGGACAGCACTGCCATGCGCTGAACCACAGTCGACAGCTTCAGCGCCCCGATCCTTGCCTTGAGTCCAGCGGCGACTAAGGCCTGATCCAGCGCTGGCGGCAGTTCGCTGATCAGGCCGTCTTTGCTCTTGCGCTGGATATGGTCGACCAGAAACTGGATCACAACGGCCTCGCCGACCGGCAGCGCCAGCTCGACACCATAACGCCCTTGATGCCATCCGGCCCAATAGCGCAGGGCAGTGGCATAGCTACGGGTGGTGTTCGCCGCGGCTGCCTCTGCTAGCAGTTCGCGCACCGCATCGACGGCTTTCTGGGCTAATTGCTGCGGCAACACCAGCGAACTGGCAGCCGTCGGCAAGGTCGAAGTGGTGGAAGTTCGCTTCATAGTATGTAATGTACATTACACTATTATGCATGTACTAGCGATAATCATCACTTATCGCCAGTACGGAATCAACGGGGCAGGGCGCCCGCACAGGAGATAGTTCAATGGCTCGCGGCATCACGGAACTGGACGTGCACGGCGCCGCTGACGCGCTTGTCGCAAAGGGCGAGCGCCCGACGGTGGAGCGCGTCCGGGCGCACCTAGGCACGGGGTCCCCGAACACCGTTACCCGCTGCCTAGAGACTTGGTGGCAAAGCCTTGGAAGTCGGCTGCAGCCAGAGAGCCCAAAGGTCACAGATGCTCCGGCTGCCTTGGGAAAGCTTGCAGGGCAATGGTGGGCACTAGCGCTAGAGCATGCGCGTGATGCGGTCCTTGAAGAGTTTTCCGAGGCGAGCAAAGACCTTGCGTCCAAACAAGAGAAGTTTCTTGCCCGGTCCCAAGCACTTGCAGATGAGACGCGCGCCGCCCATGCGAGGTCGGAGGCGGCGATGGCCGCAGAGCGCCTCGCCCGCGCCCAAGCCACGGAGCTGAAGCGCCTTGTCGATCAGCTTCAACTGCAGGTTGCGGAACTGACCGGGCAACGAACCGCCGCTACTCAGCGACTTGAGCAAGTTGAGGCCTCACGCCAGGCGCTCTACGACAGGCTCCAAGAAACTGACGCATCGGCGAGATCTGAGCGCGAGAGCCTGGCTGAGCACGTCAGATCTGTCGAAAATCGCGCATTGGCGGATATTGATCGCGCTAGACAAGAGAGCAAGGCATTGCAGACCCAGCTGGCCAGCGCAGTGAAAAGACATGCGTCGTCTGAAGCAGAGATGCGGCGTAGCCTTGAAAAGGCACACTCAGCCACCGCGGTGGCAGTGCAGGCGGCGGATAATCAGCGTGGCCGATGTGCAGCTCTAGAAGAGCAGCTGGCCAAGCTCCAGAACTTGCCGGCGGATCTAGAGGCTGCGTTTAGGCGAAGCCAAGTGACAGCTGGTCCACGGAATATAAGCTCCAAGCAGCGGGCTAAGAAGATCTCATCCAAGGACAAGAACTAGGAACACTAGCTTGGCTAGAGCCCATCCAGGGACATCAATTAGGACCACTATTGACGGCAGTTTGCTCCTAATTGATGTCCCACGGAACGATTTGGCGAGCAAAAAAGCCTTTGCATTCAATAGGGGGCACTATCTAGGAACAAAAGGACGTCAATTAGGAACACCGACACCAGCTTGAGCAGGCCCAAGTAGTACCGGCCAGCATTTAACATAATATACATTATGCGAAATGCAGTATCAGCCACGGTTACGGTTGGGTTCGGATGTATTGGACGCCTGTCGGAAGCTTCTCCTTCGACTTCGAAGCCTCCACGACCTTCCAAGCATCACCACGCCAACAACAAGCGCCAGCACCATCCAGATCGAAGCCGGGCAAGTTCTGGATCTCCTGGATGTAGCGCTCGTCGCACATCGCCGCTAGGCGTGCGGACAGTTCACGCCCTGATGCGTCATCAACTCCAGCGCCGATGTGTCGGCGTTAATCAGGCTGGGGGCGTCTTGACGCTACTTAGGCGCCGACCCAGCTTTGTTGCCCATTCAGAGCTGCAGTTGAGAACACTGGGTGTCTTTAGGTCAGGCGCCTACTACCTTGCTTAGGAGATTAACCATAACGCCCTCGCCCATGCGCTTTCCTGCCCGAACCGTGGGGTGGGCAGGCTTTTTCAGTTGCGGAAGGTAGACATGACAGCCGGTCTTGAAGGTGAAGTGCTGGGCCATGAAGTACAGCTCAGCGGCAATGGCTTCCTCGTCAGCACCGGTGCAGTGCAGCCGAACATAACGTTCTAATGCAAGCGTCGTGATGTCTGCTCCCAGAACCTCGGTCCGTCGCTGGGGATCACCTTGCCAACAGACTCGAATCCAGCCTTCGTCTTCCGTGTCCTCATCCGTACTAAAGGGCGAGATGAGCGTGCCATCGTGCAGGCTGCGGGCGCACCAGAAGTCGCCATGGCGTTCGCCAGAGTAAAGTGGTGCCAGATTGGCGATAAATCCGACGATTGCAGTGCTTCTGTTGCACAAGGGTTCTTCTCCGCTGACTGACGGCCGTCAACTCAAGTGTGTCGCATTAGGCGCGATCCACGAGCGAGTTCGCAAGTGGTTCTGCTGGGCGAGGCATTTTGAACTAGTTGCTGTCATCCTTTGCGTAGCAGTACAGCCCAGGCGACGCCCCTGCCTCACCCACTCTGCCCAGCTCGCGCTCAAGGAAGGGGGCCGTCCTGTTACGGCGTTCCCGCTATACCGTCCCCCCCATCGCATCATCCCACGCCCGCCCACATGCACAGGACCCGCACCTGCCCTCCCCCACACCCCGCTCAACTCCTCCGCATCAGAATCATCTTCTCCTGCGACATATCCCGCATCGTGTAAGGAATACCCCCAGTGCCATAACCGGACTCCCTGCGCCCTGCAAACGGCATCCAGTCAGTGCGGAACGCAGTAGGGTCGTTGATCATCACGGCTGAGGCATCCAGCCGGTTGGCCGCGCGCATCGCGATATCGATATCCTGCGCGAAGACGCTTGCCTGGAATGCGGTAGGCAAAGAGTTCGCCCGCGCAATAGCCTCATCAAGCTCGCCATAACGGTACACCGCCACCACCGGGCCGAAGACTTCCTGCGTGGTCACCCGGGCGTCGCTGGCGGGATCGAGCAGCACGGTGGGCTGCAGCGTCGTCTCGGAAAGGCGTTTGCCGCCGGTTGCACACTGCGCCCCGCCCTTCACTGCCTCCTCGATCCACTCAGCCACCCGGTCGGCCTCGCGGGGCTGGATCAGCGGGCCCACCTCGGTGTCTTTCAACGTAGGGTCGCCGGTACGCAGCGTCTCGACGCGCGCGATGAGCGCCTGGGTGAAGTCGTCGGCGATGGCGTTGTGTACGAAGATGCGCTGGGTGGATACGCAGACCTGGCCGGCGTGGTAATAGCCGCCCTTGACGATGGGTTCGATGATCTTGGCCAGGTCCGCGCTTCGATCCACGATGGCCGGTGCGACGCCGCCATGCTCCAGCGCCGAGCGCGCCCCGTGTGCCAGCTTGGCATGAAGCGACCAACCGACCCGGGCCGAGCCAATGAAACTGAGGAACGCAACGCGCGGGTCGGTGACAAGCGCCTCGGCCAGTTCGTTGCCATCTGGCAGGAAGCTCTGGCACCACGGCTCCGGCAGGCCCGCTTCGTGGACCATAGCCACGAATTCCAGGCAGGACAACGGCGTGGTGGAGGCCGGTTTGATGATGACCGGGCAGCCCACCGCGATGGCCGGTGCCACCTGGTGGACGATCAGATTCAGCGGGTGATTGAACGCCGAGATCGCCGCGACGACGCCGATCGGCTCGCGGGTAGTGAACGCCCAACGATTCTCCGCCGCGGCTGAAAGGCCCATCGGTATTTCGCGACCCGCAAAATTGCGCAGTTCATCGGCGGCGTTGTGGACGCCATCGATCGCACGCGTGGTCTCGACGATGGCGTCGGGCAGCGGCTTGCCGCCCTCGCGCGCGATCTGCAGGGCCAGATGGTCACGTTTGGCCTCCATCAGCGCGGCCAGCTTGCGCAGGATCGCGATGCGCTGGTGCGGCTGCAGCCAGCCGTCGCGGTTCTTGAACGCCCGCTGCGCGGCGCTGAGTTTGCGTTCCAGTGCTGCCGCGTCGTCGAACGGGATGTCGGCGATGGGCGCGCGGTCGAAGGCTTGTACGACGGTCAACATCGGGGATTCCTTGTGTTTGGCGTCAACGCGACCGCTTACGCACAGCCCACGTCGGGCGTGCGGTTGCGCAGTTCGTCGACCAGGACGCGGGTGTTCTCGGAGTAGTCGATGGGCACATCCAGCAGGTGGACGCCACCGCCAGCAAAGGCGGCCTCGATCGTGGGCACCAGCTGCTCCACCGCCGTGATCCGGCTGCCTTTGGCGCCGTAGGCTTCGGCATAGCGCACGAAATCGGGGTTGCCGAAGCGCATGCCGAAATCCTCGAAGCCGTCCACCGCCTGCTTCCAGCGGATCATGCCGTAGGCGCTGTCATTGAGGACGATGACCACCAGGTTCAGGCCCAGCCTGACGGCGGTCTCCATCTCCTGTGAGTTCATCATGAAGCCACCGTCGCCGCACACGGCCAGCACGCGGCGCTTCGGAAACAGCATCGACGCCATCATGGCCGACGGCAGGCCGGCGCCCATCGTGGCCAGCGCGTTGTCGAGCAGCAGCGTGTTGGCCACATGCGTGCGGTAGTTGCGGGCAAACCAGATCTTGTACATGCCGTTGTCGAGGCAGACGATGCCGTCTTCGGGCATCGCCTGCCGCACGTCATGGACCAGGCGCTGGGGCGTCACCGGGAAGCGGTCTTCCTCGGCGCGGTCGTTGAGGCGGGACAGGATCTTCTGGCGCAGCTCGCTGGTGCCCGCGTCTTCGACCACCCTGCCCTCCAGGCGTTCGGCAAGCGCGGTGGCGCTGGCGCCGATGTCGCCGATCACTTCGATATCGGGGTGGTAGACCTGTTCAACCGTGGCGGACTGGAAGCCGACATGGATGACCTTGGGCCCGCCGTTGTCTTTCATCAGGAATGGCGGCTTTTCGATCGTGTCATGGCCGATGGCAATGATCAGGTCGGCACGTGCGACGGCTTCGTGCACGTAGTCGCCTTCGGAGAGCGCGGCCGTGCCCATGTACAGGTTGGAGCCGCCGGTAACGGCCCCTTTGCCCATCTGGGTATTGAAGAATGGCAGGCGCGTGCGGGCCACGAATGAGGAGAGCGCCTCGGTCAACGAGGGCCGGCTGCAGGCCGCACCGATCATCACCAGGGGGCGTTTGGCGGCCAGGATCGCAGCGGCGGCCCGGTCGAGCGCGGCGACCGGGGCAACGGGCCGGTCCAGGGGATGCACCGGAATCACCGGCACCGCGTCCACCTCTTCCCCGGCGATATCCTCCGGAAGCTCCAGATGTACCGGGCCTGGACGCTCCTCCATGGCCACGCGGAAGGCATCGCGCACCATGGCCGGTATGGCCGCGGGGCTGACGATCTGGCGCGTCATTTTCGTGAGCGGCTTCATCGAGGCCACGATGTCCACGATCTGGAAGCGCGCCTGCCTAGCGCTCATCACGGCCTTCTGGCCGGTGATCAGGATCATCGGCCATGCCCCGAGATGGGCATAGGCCGCGCCGGTGGAGAAGTTCAGCGCCCCCGGCCCGAGGGTGGCCAGGCAAACCCCGGGTTTGCCGGTGAGACGGCCGTGGGTGGCAGCCATGAAGGCGGCGGCCTGTTCGTGACGGGTGAGGACCAGTTCGATGCTGGAATTTCGCAGGGATTCCAGGAAATCGAGGTTTTCCTCGCCTGGAACCCCGAAGATGCGGTCAACGCCCTCGTTTTCGAGTGCGGCGACCAGGAGGTCTGAGCCCTTGGGCATTGCTTCGATCCTTGCGGTGATGAACTACAGAGAGTTCTGTGCCATGGGGAAGAGCGTCGTGTGGGACGACTATACCCCCGGTGCTGTGCACACCCGTCGAAGAGACGGCATCCCGCGGCAGGACGGTGAGGTCCATGGGTGCATCGGAGCCTGCTGGTGTTTGTCACGGTCGAAGCTGCCTGCCGCCTCCTTTGGCTGGCTTGCACATACAGGGCGTACTTCCGGGTGGTTTGACGCAGATGGCGGTGCGATGCCGCCCGTTCTGGCTGCGCGCCCTCTCCAAGGCGGCTACTGCCTCCGACAGGAGTTGATGGTGTCGCCGATCCCATCGAAGACCTGTCCGGATGTCACAATCCAGGGCTTGGACAGGATGCAGTACTGGATCGTGCTGGACCCGGGATCGAAGTTGAAGCTGACCACCACCGTGCCAACAACGGGCACCTTTGTGGTGGCCTTGCCCTGGCGTGCCCCCGGCGGGTCGTAGACCGTGCCGTGCTCTTCAAGGCTCTTCTTCTTGACGCAGGTGAAGATCGCCTCGGTGACACCGTTGAACGTCCTGCAGTCCGTCATCACGCTCTCCTTATCTTTCGTGGATGGATGAGGAGCGCCTTCGAGGGAAGGCGCTCCATGCAACGCGCCGAACCAGCCCGCCCCGCGTCAGTTGCACGCCGGAAGTTCGATCTTGGTACACGGGTCGTTGGTCTGCACATAGGCCCGGCACGACTGCTGCAGGCGTGGCCTGAGTTTGTTGGCGGCTTGCGCCTTGGCGGCCGTGCAGCCCGGGTGCGTTTGCGGACCTTTCCCCGTGTTCGCGTAGCCCTTTTCCGCCTGCGTGCACATGGCCGCCGGCGCAGACTGTTTCACTGTTGCCTTGCCCTGGTAACACTGCGCGGCGTGCGCCGCCGGGATTGCGCCCACCAGGAGGGCCGCGACCAGAAGGGTCGTTTTCATGGATACACCTCGCTATGCGTTGATGTCGAGTGTCCGGTGACGCCGCTGCGTGCGGCAACCGGCCTTCATGGACTGCCGGGGGCGACGTCTGCGCCCCGCCCTGCCTCTTTCCCCTGTGTTGGAGTGGAGTTGCTTGCACTGGCGCCGGTGGCGCCGGTAGCGCCGATGCGCCCCGTGGTGATGCCGCCGCGGGGCTCGCCGCGCAATGCACCCGATGCGATCCATGCCTGCACCGATGTCAGCCCCGCCAGGGCATCGGGCGTACCCAGCCGGATGTCCAGCCGATGCTGGCCCGGCCCCAGCCCATACAGCGAACGCGATGCCAGCGCGACGCGCTTGCCGTCGGCATCGACACCGCTGATGATCAATCGGCGTAACGAGCGGTCTGCTGCCGGCATGTCGATCGTGACCGTGACAACACCAGGGGGCTGTGTCGTCGCCTTGCCCACGGGAAGGCGCAACGACAATCCCACCGCCTGCGCAGCGCCCTGCCCGTCGTTACCGGCATTGGCCACGGTGGATCTGCGCGTGTTGAACACCCAGAAACCCCCGCTCCACGGCCAGCGTCCGATGGTCTGTGCCCCGGCTGCCGGGTCCGATCCGTGCAGCTTGTCTGGAATCGCATCGTCCGGATCCACCGTGACCTTGAGGTCGTAGGCAGTGCCCGCGTCACTGCCGCCCAGGTTCGCGGTGTCCCAGAGCACATCGACATCGGCCTGGCCGCGCGGCGCGATGGTGATGGGTTTGGAACGCGCGAACTCGATGAAGGTGTCCTCGCGCGGCCGCGCCCCATCACCGCGAGCCACGCTATCGGCCTCCGGGCCACGTGCGTGATAGGCGAAGGCGACCACGACATTCCGGGCGGCGGTGTCGATCGAGTAGTTGTGCACCGGCACCACCACCCTGACCTTGGTGCCCTCCTCCACCCCGCCCAACAACGGCGCGTATTCGCCCGTCACCTCGTTGGGCACTGCCTCGGTGAGCTTCAGGCCGCGCAGACGGAAGTACGTGTCCTCCGGGGCCAGTGTCCAGGTGCCCTGCATCGCATCGAAGACAATGCGCCACGGCAGGTTGAGCGCCGGGTCGGGCCGACCGCCATACATCTTCTTCCACCACGTGGCGCCGCCGGTGGAGCGCAGGAAGTCGGTGCCGTGCGCGACCTTGATGCCGCCGTTCCCAGTGACATAGACCAGCGTTTCGTAGTGGTAGGCCTTGGATGCGATGCCAGACACATCCGGCTGATCGAGGGTGATGCCGCGCGAGTTGCGCATGGTGCGCTGCGCGACCACGCTGCTTTCCCAGTTGGACGCATCGGACAGGTTGACGGCACCTTCGTAGTTCGCGCTGCCGTTGAACATGCGCACGTCCGCCGAGGCCCG
This sequence comes from Stenotrophomonas rhizophila, assembly GCF_000661955.1. Classification (NCBI taxonomy): domain Bacteria; kingdom Pseudomonadati; phylum Pseudomonadota; class Gammaproteobacteria; order Lysobacterales; family Lysobacteraceae; genus Stenotrophomonas; species Stenotrophomonas rhizophila. Next base: position 2,223,748 of record NZ_CP007597.1, on the reverse strand, counting down.
AAAGCCGGCGGTGATGTCCACGCTGTTGCTGAGCGTGTAGGAATAGGACTTCTCGCTGCTGGATCCCGACTCCTTGGTGTATTCCAGGCTGAAGGTCTGGGCGTTGCCATCGAAGGCACGCTCGATCGGGCTGTTGAGCGGTTTGCCCGCCACCTCAACGGTCTTGCCGGCCTCATTCTGATAGCTGAAGGAGCCGATATCCTTGGCAAACACGCCCTGCGCCGGGATCTCGGGATAACTGGTGGCGTTGTAGTTCTGGTGCGAGGGGTTGTACCAGTCGTAGTTCAGCCCGCCGCCGCTGTACTCCATCAGCTGCCCGGGAATGACGATGTCGTAGAACGGAAACCGGCTGGACCGCTCCCGGTTCACCCCGTAGACCGGATAGCGCCAGATATCCACCAGGCGCATGTTGAACACCAGGTGGTCGTCCTGGGTGGTGGTCGCGGCCTTCTGCGTGGTGACCGATTGGTAGGCGTTGTTGAGGCTGCGTTCCATGCTGTTGGTCTCGAACGAGACCGCCGTTCTGACCGAGAGCGATGTCTCGAAGGTGGCGATGTTCATGAAGCCGCCACCGACCGTGCTGCCCACGGTCTGCGTCAAGCCGCCGCCGAAACGGGCGGAGCTGGCATTGGTCGAGGTCTCGGTGAGCGTGCTGTCGGTACTGTCGCGCAGGGTGACGTTGAAGGCGGACGGCCCGGAGACGCCGAGTAGATTGACGATCTCGTAAGGCGGGTCCTGCCCGGGCGTAGGCAGTGCGTCGACGTGGCGCGGCGGCATGCCCACCACGTACTGCGGGTCGATCATGTCCTGGATGGTGATGTGCGCAGGATTGCCCAGATACAAGGACTCGCCGCCGCGATCATAGGCCACGATCGGCACCCCGAACACCAGCCCACCGGCCTCATAGTTGGGCATACGGTGGCGGTACACCGGGTCAAGCGCCAGGGTGTCGCCATTGACGCGGGCAACCACGATCTCCGGCACGGTGCGGCCGGCCTGCTCGCCGCGTCCGGGCAGCGCCACGGCCACCTGGTGACGCGGATCAACGCCGTCATTCTTGAAACCGATGAAGTTCCCCGCGGCCACCGAGGGGCCCAGCGCCGTGGTGACAACCGGCGATCGGTCCGACGAAAGCTGTGCCGCCGGGCCTGCCTGGATGACCGGTGGATCGCCATCGCGCACCTGCAGGACGCGGCCCATCACCCGCGCATCTGGCGAGGTATGAACGATCGCCAGTTGCCGCCGGAAGAACGGATCACTTGGCACGGGGGTTGCCTTCGGATCGAACTTGAACAGGCCGGTGGCCATATCGACGTAGGTGTTTTTCGCCACCGGCCCGATCGTGGTCTTCGCCCTGGGTGGGCCGATCTGCTCCAGTGTTGCCGGGTCGAAGTACGCCAGCGCCATCTGGTCGGCGCCGGCATCCTGCGGCACCAGGTAGCTCATGATGAACTGCTCGTGGCCACGGCCCACGAAATCGGCCGAGGCCAGCGCCAGTGACGTCGACCGGCCATTGGCAACGTCAAGCGCGTAGGACGTGCCCACGCGCTTCAGCGTGTGCGTGGTGCCGTCACTGGCATAGCGATAGGCCGCCAGGCGGATGCGCCCGGCGCCGGTGCCGGCCGCGGCATCGGCGGCACTGATGATCTGCAGCGTGCCATCGCCCATGAAGTCGCCGAGGGTGACGGCGACGTCGCCCGTAGGCGCTTCATCGGCCGGGCCGATATAGGAGGCGGCGACCTTCAGCTCCCCCGCCGCGCCCTCCTTCGACGTGCCCATACCTTCGTTGGGCACCCAGATGATCACGTCGATCTGCAGCCGATGCTGCAGGTTGGCGTAGGCCGCGACGATGGCCTGGTGCGGCTGTTCGTCCTGGCTGGGCCGGCGCAGCAATTCCCCGACGGCAAGATCAAAGTTGCGGCCGACCGTGCTGGTGGACGGGTTGGGGAAGGCCAGCGTTGCACGGCTCCCGTTGTTGATGTTCAGCGGGCTGGTGTACACGGTGATGCCGAAGTTGGTCATGCACACCGCCTGCTCGAAATCCGGCGTCGACACGCGGCCATGGCCAAGACGTCGGCGCTGCGACTGCTGGCAGGAATCCCCGGATTGGAGCTTCTGCGCCGACACCGTCCATTGTGTGAGCTGCGCGTCGGCGGCGGCGTAGTCGAACAGATCGCTGTAGAACGAGGAGTTCTGGCTGGCCAGCAGCCCCAGCGTAGCCACCGGGAACAGCGTCAGCTTCTTCGGGTTGTCGATCGGATCCACTTCACCGGGGCGCACCTCGGCGCTGGCGGTGGCAGCCAGGCAGATCGCGGTGACGGCGCAGACCATGCCATGACAGACGCGGCCGCGCATGCGGCGCCAGAGTGCGCAGCCTGCGGCACGAAGCGCCGGGTCGGGCAGCGCCTCTTCACCGCCTGTGCCTTGGTATCCCCTGGTCATGCTGCTCTCCCTGCGCCTGGTGGATGGGCATCACTGCTTTTTGCACATCAGCGCCGTGTAGTACGGCGCCTGGACGGCGCTGTCGGACGGCTGTGTGGCCACGGGAACGGTCTTGCCGTCCACGATGCTGAAGTCGCCCTTGGACGCATAGCCGCTGGCGCAGCATCCGCTGGCGCCTGTAATGTCGTGACCGCTGAACGCGATTTTTCCCTGCACGCCGTGCACGTGGTTGCGGACTTCGCTGGGCTCCAGCGGCTTGCCGCCGAACTGGTAGTACGGCGTGCCGTTGTCGGGAAGGGCCACGATGTAACGCCCGGCCACCGAGTTCTCCGCTTCCCATGTTGCCGGGCACAGGGTCTGCGCCATGAAGGTCATCACGCCCGAGGGCACCGTTGACCCGTCCGGGTTCGAGGTTTTGATGCAGAGCCCGTACTGCGCGTAGGGCAGATCGCCGCTGGCCGCCTCCGATGCCCCGCTGACCGGGTACTCACCGGAGTCGCCCAGGTTGCCGTTGCAGCAGCCGCCGATCAGCACGAAATTCTTCGATGGCAGCGACACCTTGCCGCTGATGCGCTCGTGCAGGTGCTTGGGCGCGTTCTTGCCGTCCAGCGCATCGCCTGCGAAGCCGCCAACGCCGGCCCCCAGCGGCGCGGGCACCACGAAGCGGCCCTTGGCCCCGTCGACCGATGTCCAGCCTTCCGGACAGGCGCCGGCGAAGTACGCCTCGGTGAAGAATGGCATGGCGTCAGCCGCCGCGGCGATCTGCGGAGCCAGCGCGGACAGGAGAAGCGCGATGGAAAACGGGGCCAGGAGAGGCCGATGGAACCGACGCGTGATAGCCATGTCGCACCTGTGAAGTGAGAGCGAGCCGAATGCAGCCGGAGCCACGCGCATGCCGGGCATGACGCACCCGGGCAACACGTGGATGGTGAAGCGGACGATGACGTTGCCGGTCAGTCGACCTTGCAGGCCAGCAGCTGGACGAAGGGAAGCGCCGAGGCGGATTCATCGGTTTCCACATCCGCCGAATGCGCGCCCTTGCCTGTCGATTGACTGTTGCAGCAACTGCTGGCGGCCGAGATCGAGTGCTCGTTCAGCGTGGCCGACACCTTCGCCTTGTGTTTGTGTTTGCGATCTTCGCGGTCTGCGAGGGCCTTGCCCGAGGTCGAGCCGATCGCACCGGGATCGTTCGCCACCAGCAGCATGCGGCCATTTGCATTGACCAGCCGGCTGCTGCCCGCCGGGCAGGCAGTGCCCGACATGAAGAAGATCATGTTTTTCGGCAACTCCGCCACGGCCGTGCCTGCAGCACCCAGCAAGGCAACCATGCCGATGAGAAGCAACCCAACGGTTCGCGTACGCATCCCCTGCCCCCTTGCATGTGGACGATCGTATGAGCCTGAAAATCACACCCCGTTTCAATCACATTTCCCACATCTGCAGCGTGCCTGATAATCGAATCCGGGCCAGTAGGCGGACGTTGCATCCGCTCCTGCAGTTGGATCGGAGTATGGACGTAACTCTTTGGAATTACGTGCTCAACGTCGCAAAAGTAGAAAGTGCGCATTATCCATCGCAGGGGATGTTTATGCGGCGGCGTGAAGGCCCGCACCGTGCGGTGCCTGGACTTCCGCCACCTGCGCCGTCGCCCAGGCAACTGGTAGAAATACTGGTGCCGTTGCCCAACTAGTACGGTGGCGCGCCCGCGTTGCCGGTGGGTAAATGCCACGGTCGGTCCAGTTGAGCGGGGAAAGACCATGGGCAGGAAAGAACAGACGCCCACGCAACGGGCGGCGCACTTTCCCCGCGTGAAAACCCGCCACCTCCACGGCACGTCACCGTCAGGATTGATCCTGCTCGGCGTGCTGGCGACCGCCCCGGTGACGGCCCTGGCGCAGAGCGTGGACGCGGCCACCTGCATCACGGTGCCGGCCACCGTGCCGCCCCAGCAGGTGCGCGCAGACGGCGGCACCGTGGCCGTCGCCGGTGGCACCTATGCCCCCACGGTGGCGGGCGCACCGGCGTTCTATGCAGCCAACGGCGGCGTGATCAACGCCAGCGGTGCGGTGGCCCTGATCACCAGTGCCGCCAACACCGCCACGGTCTGCTCGACCAATGGCGGCGCGATCAACTTCCTGGCGGCCGGTTCAACGGTCAGCCGGCTCGGGCCCGGCGGCCCGGCGGCGCGCGTTGAAGCGGGCACCACGCTGACCTCCAACGGTACGCGCCTGTATACGTCGCTGGCCAACAGCGAGGGTATCCAAGTGGCCGGCGGCAGTTTCATCGGCACGGGCGATGTCATTGCCACCGGCATCGTGCTTGGCACGCAATCCGGCAATCCCGCCACCTACGGGCTGCCGGTCGACGCGGGTGGCGCGCTGGTCACCGATCCCAGCGCCTACGTCGGCAAGGCCGCCACGGCGGCGCACGGCATCAGCGCCAGCGATGGCACGGTCCGGTTGAACGTGGACGGCGCAGGAAACCCCACCGCCGGCACTACCTCGATCTACATCCTCGGTACCGGCGCGGGCGCGGCCAGCGGCAGCCACGGGTTGAATGGCACCAGCGGGGCCCGCTTCACCGTGCACGGGGTGAATGTCATTACCCGCGGCAATTACAACAGCGGCGGGCGCTTTGCCAGCGGCGCGCAGCTGCAGGCCTCGCAGCTGTCCATCGACACCAGCGGTACCGGTGCGGTCGGGTTGGCCTTTGCGGATGCGCAGGGCACGGTGAGTGGCTTGACCATCAACGCGACCGGTATCGCCGCGCACGGGGTGTCGGCCACAGCCGCGTCACAGCTGCAGATCGATGGGCTGGATGTGCGCGTGGCCGGCCAGAACGCGCATGGCGTGATGGCCAGTGGCGGCAGCACGGTGGTGCTGGGCGGCACGCCCGGCGTGGTCATCGCCGCCGGACAGACCGGCCATGCATTGCGCGCCGAGGGCGCCGGCAGCACGCTCACCGCGGACGGCCTGCGCATCTCCACCCTGCTCAATGGCGCAATCGGGGCGCATGCGCTGGACACGGGCACGCTGAGGCTCCGCGGCAGCCAGGTATTCACGTCCGGCATCGCAGGGGGCAATGCGGCGGTCGGCCTGCAGGTGGCCAGCGGCGGCAGCCTGATCAGCCAAGGCAACGCCATCCTGACCGGCGTCCAGCTCGGCACCGACCCTGCGTCGGCCAGTTATGGTCTGCCGGTGGATGCCGGTGGCAACGTGACCACCGATCCCGCTGCCTACGTCGCCACTGGCACCACCGGCGCGAACGGTGCGCAGGTGTCCGCCAGTGGCGGCACGCTGTGGCTGGACGTGGCGGCCGACGGCACGCCCCTGGCCACGGCAACGCGGATCGAGACGTTTGGCAACAACAGTACCGGCGTGCTGGTGGCGCAGTCGGCGGCGGCCACTTCGCGGCTGCAGGCGGCCAACACCCAGATCGTCACGCACGGCATCAACGCCAATGGCGTGCTGGTGCAGGGCGTAGCCGGTGTCGCCGGGCCGCAGGCCACGCTCACGCAACTGGACGTGCGCACCACCGCCCTTAATTCGAACGGCGTATACGGCCAGGCGGGCGCGCAGGTGAGCATCCGCGACAGTGCGCTCACCACGTCGGGAAGTGGAGGTGGCGTCCGTGCCGATGGCGCAGCCACCCGGATCACCGCGCGCAACCTGTACATCGGCGGCGGCGGGTCGGGCGGCATCGGCTTGAACGCCACGGGCGGCACCATCGACAGTGCCGGCCTGATCATCATCAACGCCGGGCGCCCGGCAATGACACTCAATGCCGGCGGCGGCACCGCCGGCACCCTGATATCCAGCGGCGACACGATCTACACCGGCGTGCTGCTCGGCACCGATCTGGCCCTGCCCACCTTCGGCCGACCGTTGGACACCAGCGGCACCGCCATCACCGATCCCACCGCGTTCGTCGCCTCGGGCATCGCCGGTCACGGCGTGTACGTCGGCACGGCCGGTGGCCGGGTCTGGATGAATGTCGATCCGGCAACCGGCCAGGCCAATGGCGCGCGCAACAGCATCACCACCCTGGGCGACACCAGCGAGGGATTCAACATACAGGGCGTTGGTGCGGTGGCAACGGTTGCCAACGTCACTGTTGCCACACGCGGCTTCGATTCCATCGGTGCGCGTGCCGCCGGGGCCGGTGAAATCCGTGGCACCGGCCTCACCGTCACCACCAGTGGCCTGCATGGCTATGGGCTGGCGGCCTATGCCGACAGCCTGCTGACGGCGCAGGCCAGCGCCATCACCACCAGCGGCGTGCAGGCGCACGGCCTGATCGCCTGGGCCGACAACGGGCGGCTGCTGCTGGGCGGTGGCAGCCGGGTGAGTACCGGCGGCGCGCTGGCGCATGCCGCCGTGGCCTGGAACGGTGGCCGCGTGGAGGTCGACGATTCCGTGCTGGCCACAACCGGCGTCGGCGCGGCGGCGTTGCTGGTGCGGGGCGATCCGGCGGCGGCGTCTGCACTGATCAGCCGATCGTCGCTGGTCAGTGCAGACGGCCCCGGCGTGGGCGCAATCGGCGCAGCGCAGGTCGACCTGCTCGGCAGCACGGTACAAGGCCGCGATCTGTGGTTGAAGGTCGGCGCCATCGCCGATTTCGACGGCCTCGACGCGGTTGTACCCGTGGTGCCGCCCGACCTGCCCCCCGACGACCCGCCGGTACCGCTGCCACAGGCTCTGGCAGCGCCATTGCCCGCCGCAGAAACGCCGACGGTCGCGGCTATCACCGCCACCGGCAGCACACTGACCGGTGCGGCCGTCACCCTGCCCGGCAGCGTGTCCACCGTGGTCCTGCAGGACACCCTCTGGAACCTGACCGGCACCTCGACCCTCACCACGCTGGTCAACGGTGCGAGCCGGATCGTGTTCTCGCCACCGGGCGGCGACCCTGCGCTGGCGGCGAGCTACAAGACGCTCACGGTGTCGCGCTATGGCGGCGACGGCACGCTGGCGATTAACACCTGGCTTGCCGACGATGCGTCTCCGTCGGACCAGCTGGTGGTGGTGGATGGCAGCAGCAGCGGCCCCGGCCTGCTGGACATCCACCGCAGTGGCGGCCTCGGTGACCTCACCGTGTCCGACGGCATCCGCGTGGTACAGACCCTCAACGCCACCAGCACGGCAGACAACTTCAGGCTGGCCGCACCCGTCGTGGCCGGACCCTACGAGTACTTCCTGTATCGCGGCGGTGCCGCCAGCGCTTCCGGCGCTGACGTGGAGAACAGCTGGTACCTGCGCTCGGTGATCGACTGCGCCGCGCCCGGTGCGCCCACGCCGCGCTGCCCTGCACCGCCGCCGGCACCGCCCCCGCCTGATCCCCCGCCACCGGATCCACCGATGCCAGCGCCACCGCCCACCCCGGCCTACCGCCAGGAGGTGTCGCTGGTGGTCGCCCTGCCCGCGATGGCGCAGGCCTACGGTCGCAGCCTGCTCGACACCCTGCACGAGCGCGTCGGCGACGAGCAGCTGCTACGCCAGCGCGACGACCTGGATTCCGCGCGCAGCGGCTTCAATGGCGCCTGGATGCGCTACGTAGGCCACGATGGCGAGCACGATGGCGGCCGCCGTGGCATCTATGGCGATCGCGGCCCGGACTTCGACTACCGTTTCGATGCGCTGCAGATCGGCGCCGATCTCCACCGCCGCATCGACGCCGACGATCTCAGCCGGCGTCACGGCGGTTTCTACCTCGCCTACGGCAAGGGCAAGGGCGAGGTGCGGCACAACTTCCTGGACTACCGGTTCCATGCCGGCACCGATCGCTTCAAGGCCGGGTCGGTGGGCGCCTACTGGACGGCGTTCTCCGCCAAGGGTGCCTACCTGGATGCGGTGGCGCAGTACACCTGGTATGACATGCGCCTGCAGTCGCCGCGCATGCCCGACAGCTTCCTCGACGCCGACGGTCTGGCGCTGTCGTTGGAAGGCGGATGGCCGTTCATCCTCAACGAGGGCGATGGCGCCCGCAGTGAGGACGGGCGTTGGCGGCTGGAACCGCAGGCACAGGTGATCTGGCAGCAGGTCGACGTGGACAGCCTGCATGACGCCACGGCGCAGGTGCGCTTCAGCGACGGCGATTGGCTGGTGGGCCGCGTCGGAGCACGCTTGAGCCGCAACGACCTGCGCGTCACGGAACAAGGCGAAGCGCGGAGCAGTACGGGGTGGCTGCGTGGCAACGTGTGGCACGAATTCCGCGGCACGCCCCGGGCCACCTTCGCCAGCAACAGCGGCACCGTGCCGTTCGCCGTCGACATGGGCGGCTCCTGGGCAGAGATCGGCATCGGCGGGACATGGCAACTGACCCAGACCGGGTACCTGTACGCCGACGTCGACTACAGCTGGAGCTTCGATGGCGATGAAACCGCGTGGAACGGCAAGGTGGGCATGCGCTGGAACTGGTAGCTGCGCTCAGCAGCGCTGGCTGACGGTATGGAACCGCTGCTGCTGCGCGTCGAAGAACAGATAGGCCTGGCCGATATCGTGGCCCAGCCCGCGGATGTCCAGTTGCCCGACGAACACCATCGGCACGTCGTCGGCCAGCGGCCATTCCGGCCCCTGCAGCCACTTGGGCGGCGCTTTCAGGTAGCGGAAGTCACGCGTGATCGCCGCTTTCAACGCCGTCTGCAGGGCCTTCGGATCCAGCCCATCGTGATCGGCCATGAAGCGGGCGATGTACGCCGGGGGCAGTGACAGCCATTTCGGCTGGGCATTGAGGGCCAGCGTGAAGCGGCGCTCGTGGGTGTCGTCCACGGCATGCGCAATGCCCTGGCTGTCGAGCCGTTCGGACAGCAGGGTCTGGACGTTGTAGATGCACGCCAGGCTCTGGTAGTCCTGGCTGATCAGGTACAGGTACAGATCGGGCTCTGCCACGTAGGCCGGCAGGTCCCGTTCACCCTCAAGCAGCGTCTGCAGCGCCGCGTCGGTGTGGAGGCACTGCTCGAATGCGCGCGGTGCGAGCCGGCCTTCGACGAACTGCTTGATGATGTCCACGCCACTCATTCGGTGCTGCCTCCGTGCCGCAGATGCGCCGCGCCGTGCGCCGCCCCTGCCCTGCTGATGGCCGGCCATCGTGGCATCAGCGGCGTCGGCTTCGCAATGCCGTGCATGCCGGGTGCGCCTGTCGCGCCCGAACCGATCGGCGCCGGCCGATGCCGAAGCCTCCCCCCTGGCCTGCCCTTGCCCGCTCCTGTGGCCCTCTTCCCGGTGCCTGATATAGTCCTGCAGGTACGGCGGGCACCCTGCCCGTCCACGAACGACACGGAGTTGGCCATGGGTCTGGTACAGGCGGTGAAGGGTGCAGTTGGCGGCGTTCTGGCGGACCAGTGGAAGGATTTCTTCACCGTGCCCGCCGGCCTGCCGTCCACGGCGGCGCTGTTCGCGGCGGTCCCGCGCGGCACCAATGCCGGGCGCGGGTCCAACACCAGCGCCTCGTCCAACATCATCAGCAACGGGTCGAAGATCGTCGTCCCCGAAGGCTACGGCCTGCTGCTGTTCCAGGACGGGGCCATCACCGGCTTCGTTGCCGAGCCGGGTGGCTACGAATGGCGCTCCGATGACCTGAATTCGCAGTCGATCTTCGCCGGCGATGGCGTGGTTACCCCGCTGATCAAGCAGAGCTGGGAGCGCTTCAAGTTCGGCGGCCAGCCCGGCGCGCAGCAGGCGGCGTACTTCGTCTCGCTCAAGGAGCTGCCCGACAACCGCTTCGGCACCCAGTCCGAGATCTACTGGGACGACGGTTTCCTGGGCACGCAGGTGGGCGCGGTCACGCGCGGCTCGTACACGCTGAAGATCGTCGATCCCATCCTGTTCGTGAAGAACTTCGTGCCGGCCAGCTACCTGCAGCCGGGCCAGGTGTTCGACTTCACCGACCTGGACAACGCCGCGGCCAGCCAGCTGTTCAACGAAGTGGTGGGCTCCCTGGCGCCGGCCTTCAGCCTGTATACCAACGATCCGGGCAAGGGCAACCGCATCACCAAGCTGCAGCAGGACTCGCTGGGCTTCGCCAAGAGCCTGTCCGACGCCGTCGAGCAGGCCTACCAGTGGAAGTCCGACCGCGGCCTGGCCATCGTCAAGACCGCCATTGTCTCCATCGAGTACGACGCCAACACCCGCGAACTGCTCAAGACCGTGCAGCGCGCTGACGCGCTGGCCGGTGCGCGGGGCAATTCCAACCTGCAGGCCAGCGTTGCCCAGGGCATCCAGTCGGCCGGTGAGAACGGCGGCGCGGCCGGCCTGGTGGGCGTGGGCATGGCCTCGGGCATGTTCGGTGCCGGCAGCCTGCAGCAACCGGTCGCCCCGGCAGCGCCGGCCGCCGATGACCCGGTGGCCAAGCTGAAGAAGGCCAAGGAAATGCTCGATCTGGGGCTGATCACCCAGGACGACTATGACGCCCTGAAGGCCAAGGCGCTGGGCCTGTAACAGGCAAGGCGCCCAACCACCATGTCCGACTCCCGCACTCCCCCGCCCCTGCCGTCGGGACCGCCACCGCTGCCCGCGCAGCCGGTGACCGGCCCCGGTTCGCCGCAGGACGTCCCGCCCCTGCCCGGTAGCTTTCCGGTCGATCCAGCCACCCTGCCCCAGCCCATCCGCGACGAGATCGAGGCACCGGATCCGGTGGCCCTGGACACCCGCGCCGCCGAGCTGAAGGACGGCCTCAACCGCTGCCCCAAATGCGGCAGCACCGACGTCCGGCTCAAGCTCGGCACCGACGTCCTGGTCTGCCAGTTCTGCCGCAACGAATGGCACGGCACCCGCGCCGAGGAGGCCTTCGGGCTGGGTGACGGCCTGGACCAGTTGCGCGGCACCGTCGTCGCCTCCGGCGCACAGGACATCCAGGCCGACACCGCCAGCCTGATGAGTTTCAAATGCACCGGCTGCGGTGCCGAGGTCACGATCAATACCGAAAGCACGATGACGGCCCGCTGCCACTGGTGCCGTCACGTATTCGGGGTCAATGAGCAGGTGGCCAACGGCGCCGTGCCCGATGCGGTGCTGCCGTTCCGCATTACCAAGGACGATGCGGTCGCGCGTATCCGCCAGTTCGTGGACAAGCGCCGGCTGTTTGCGTTGAAGGCGTTCAAGGACCAGTTCACGCCCGAGAACGTCGTCGGCGTGTACCTGCCCTACATGATCGTGGACAGCAATGTCAGCGCGAGCGTCGCCGGCAGGGGTGAAATCAAGACGCGCGAGTACACCCGCGGCACCGGCGACAAGAAGCAGACCTACTATGATGCCGACGTCTACCAGGTGGAGCGGCATGTCGACTTCACCGTGGATGACCTGACGCTCGAATCCTCGGCCGAGCGTGGCAACCTGGATGCTCGGGCCAACACCAACAACATCATCAATACCATCCTGCCGTTCGACACCAAGAATGCGCTGAAGTGGAACGCCTCGTTCCTGACCGGCTTTACCTCGGAAAAGCGCAACCTCGACGTCGAGAAGCTGCGCCCACGGCTTGAAGACCAGCTGTTGTCGATCGCCCGCGCCGAGGTCGAAGACTCCGTGCGCCGTTACACCCGCGGCGTCCGCTGGGAGCAGGAGCGCCTGGACGTGCATGGCACGCGCTGGGTATCGATGTACCTGCCGGTGTGGCTGTATTCGTACCACCAGCCCGGAAAGAACGGCGGCATGCTGCATTACATCGCGGTCAATGGCCGCACCGGCGAAACCATGGGCAGCGTGCCGGTGCAGCAGTGGAAAATGCTGCTGGCGGCGCTGACCACCGGCACTATTATCGAAGCCCTCGTGCTTCTCTTCCTGGTAGCGTCCTCATGAGCGATGACAGTGGACTGTGGTTGCTGGCCGCCGGCCCCGCCGGTGCGTCGGCGTTGTACTGGGCGTTGTACCGGTACTACCGGAATACCGACAAGTCGCATGCGTTCGAGCGTGAAACCACCATCGAGGCCAAGCCGGTGACCGGCTCGGACCGCAAGATCGACACAATCACCGGCACCCAGACCACCAGCATCGCCGGCAACAACGTCGGGGCGTACCGGTCACGGGTGCAGCGCGACACGGGCTGAGCGAGTCGCGCCGAAGCGCCGCCGTTCCCCATGGATATGTGCGGCGCTTCTCATAACCGAAGATTGATCCCTGCACCGGGCGGCCATTTCCCAGCGCCCGGTGCGCGCGGCGTGCTACTACTGCCCCGCCACCCCGCGCCGGGGGCGGGGATTTCGACCGTAGACGCGTGTTGGCACGGGGCCTGGAGGCCCCGTCGGGCATGGCTTTGTGTAGTGGCATGTCCGCGCAGTGATTCGTAACCCATGCGGTTCCATCGATCACCAGGGAGTACCACCATGCGCTACACACGCCGTGATTTCCTTGCCACCGCCGCCAGTGCCTCGGTCGCCTCGTGGGCAGCGAGTACTGCATTCGCCGGGGGCGCTACCGGCACCGACGCGGCCGCCGCGGCCACCTTCCATCGCTACAACGTCAACACGCCGCAGGGCCAGCGCATGCTGGCCAGCTACGCGCGCGGCATCCAGAAGATGTTGGCGCTGCCGGCGGATCACCCGCACAACTGGTTCCGCAACGCCTTCGTGCACCTGATGGACTGCCCGCACGGCAACTGGTGGTTCTACGTCTGGCATCGCGGCTATGTGGGCTACTTCGAGCAGACCATCCGGATGCTCAGTGGCGATCCGCAGTTCGCCATGCCGTACTGGGACTGGACATCGCAGCCGGAGATTCCGGCCACCATGTTCGACGGCGTGCTCTCACCCACCGACCCGGCGTACGCGCCGTTCACTGGCAACCTCGCACGGTTCACGAGTTTCATCCAGCCTGCGTTGGAAGAGTACTGGGACAGCCTGGACACCCAACAACGCCAGCAACTGGCCGCGCGCGGCTATGCGGACTTCGGTGCCTTGTGGAACGATGTCACCGGCTACAACGCCGACGCGAAAACCGGCATTTCCGGCAACGCGGGCTATGCCATCACCTGCGGGGCGCGCTACCTGTGGCGCCAGAATGCGCGCCTCGATGCCAAGACCGCCGCTGCGGTATCACCCGACACCATCCACGCCGGCTTGTCGCCGGTGGAGTTCTACAACAGCGACGTCAGCCGCAGCTTCACCAGTTCGCGTACGGCTTCGCACGTGGACTCACCGGACAAGAACACCCAGTTCTCGGTACTGGAGGGCTTCCCGCACAACAAGGTGCACAACTGCATCGGAGGCGTCGGTGCGATCGATCCGGGCCCCTACGGCAACATGACCAACTTCCTGTCGCCGCTGGACCCGATCTTCTACCTGCACCACGCCAACATGGACCGGCTGTGGGACGTATGGACACGCAAGCAGTTGAATCAGGGGCTGCAGATCATGCCGCCGCCGGGGGAAGCCCGTGACGCGTTCATGACCGAGCCGTTCCGGTTCTTCGTCCAGGCCGACGGGGAGTTCGCCGGGACCAAGCGCGCCGCGGACTTCTTCAACACCCAGGCCTTCGACTATGACTACGTGGGCGAAGGGGCTGGCGCGCTGCAGAGTGCGGCGCTGGCGGTGAAGGCTGCCGGACCGGCCACACTGGTGCGCGGCAAGCGCCGCGGTGCCGCCGTGTCCGTGTCGCTACCGGGCACGGTCCGGGGTCAGCTGGGCGCCACTGTGCCACCCGCGCTGATCGCCGAAGTTACCGTGGAGCGTCCGCGCGGCCTGCACAACACGCGCGAGTTCGACGTGCTGGTGAACGCGCCGGCAGGGGTTGAGACGGTGGATGCGAACAGCCCCTACTACGTGGGCACGGTGTCGTTCTTCGGTCCGCCGATGACCGGGATGGACCATACGCACCCCACCACGTTCGCCGTACCGCTGCCGCAACGGCTCAACCTGCTCAAGGCTGGCGCGGCCGACGCCAGCGGCAGCACGGCGCTGGAGTTCAGGCTCGTGGCCTCCACCGGACAGGCCGCCGAAGCGTTCCCGGTCTTGGACGCGGCGGCATTGGTGGTGCCCTGAGGGAGGCGCCAGGCGCCGTAGTAGGTAACGCAGACAGGGCCGCCACGCGGTCCTGTCTGTGTTGGCCGGTGGCGTGCGTCAGGCCGATGCGGCGTCGTAGGTAGGGCCGTCCCACCCGTCCAGGAACTTGGGCAGGGCGTCGGTGACGTCGACAATGCGGTCACGGTAGAACAGGTGCATGGTGGGCGCGAAGGACTCGCTCAGCATGCCGCCCAAGGCGCGGGCCACCAGCGCATTGGGCACCACGCGCATGCCCAGCCGATTGGTGCCGAACAGCACGTCTCCACAGCCGCTGCAGAACGTTTTTGACAGCTGCTTGTGCGGATGCTGGAACACCGTTGTCGTGGTCTGTTCCACCTCGACCGCGTCTGCGTTCCAGGCCGTGGCCGAGAGCATGGCCGTGGCGTAGAAATCCCGGCAGGTACTGCAGTGGCAGATGGCGCGCGCAACCGGCGCGCCCTTCAGGGTGAGGGTGGTGCATCCACACAGGCAGTTGGCGCGAAGCATCGTGCGTGTCTCGGCGTTCAGTAGGCCGGCATGTTACCGGCAATGGCGGCCCGCCAGCACAGCACTGCCTTGCACGCGGCAATACTGCGGATTCAGACCAAGCTGGCTATGCTTGTGTTCTCCGTCCACGAGCAGCCGCCATGCGCACGTTGTATCCCACCATCGAACCTTACCGCGAGCATCGTCTGGCGGTGGATGCCGTGCACACGCTGCATGTCGAGGAATGTGGCGCAGCGGACGGCATTCCCGTGGTATTCCTGCACGGCGGGCCTGGCGCGGGCGTGTCACCCACGCACCGTCGTTTCTTCGATCCCGCACGCTACCGCATCGTTTTGATCGACCAGCGCGGCAGCGGTCGCTCTACCCCGTTCGGCGAGTTGCGTGACAACACCACCGCGCACCTGGTGGCCGACATCGAGGCCGTGCGCGAGCACCTGGGTATCGAGCGCTGGCTGGTCTTCGGCGGTTCGTGGGGCTCCACGCTGGCGCTGGCCTACGCGCAGGCACACCCGGAGCGCGCCACCGGCGTGATCGTGCGCGGCGTCTACCTGGGCCGTGCCGAAGAGAACCGCTGGTTCAACGAGGCCGACGGCGGCGGCCGCTGGATTTTCCCCGAGCGGTGGGCGCGCTACGAAGCGCACATTCCCGAGGCCGAACGCGGCGAACTGATCGCCGCTTACTGGCAGCGCCTCGACAGTCCCGACCAGGGCGTGGCCATCGCCGCGGCGCAGGCATGGCTGGGCTGGGAAGATCATGCGGCCACGCTGGTGCATGACGTGGAGGCGCGTTCGCACGCCGATCCCCTGGCTACGCTGGCCAAGGCGCGCATCGAAGCCCATTACTTCCGCCATCACGCGTTCCTCGAGCACAGCCAGCTGCTGCAGGGCGTCGATCGCATCCGCCACCTGCCGGCGGTGATCGTGCAGGGCCGCTACGACATCATCTGCCCCGCGCGCAGCGCCTGGGATCTCGCGTCTGCCTGGCCGGAGGCGCAGCTGGAGATGGTGTTGTCGGGCCATGGCGCAACCGAACCGGCCACCGCTGACGCACTGGTACGGGCCACCGACACCTTCGCCGACCGCATCGCCGGCCCTGCCCGCGCCTGACGCGGTCGGATGCAGCGGCAACGCCCAGGCACCGCGCGACGCGGCGCTGCGCTGCATCGCCGGTCCATGGCACGGCGTTAACGGGGTGCGGTGCACGCTCGCAACCACGTTGAGCGAAGCAGGACCACCAATGCACCCCACCCTTCGAACCGTTCTGGCCGGCGCTGCCCTGGTGGCGTTGGCCACGGCCTGCACCGCGTCCGATACCGATCCGGCACGCCAGGCGCCAGCAGCCTCGGTGCCGGCCACGGCACCGGACACGGTCGCACCGGCGGCGGCCCCCGCCGCACCGCCCGCGCAGGCAGCGGATGCCTTCGCCGAATCTGCGCCCGGCATCGCGGTCCGGCCGGTGGCAGGCACCACCGTGCACCGGGACTTCAAGCGCAGCTACCTGGCGATGGATGCGTGGACGCTGTACCCCGCCGAGGGCAGCACCGGCCGGCCGCTCGTGGCGCTGGTGCTGGATGACTCCAACGCAGTGACGTCGGCGGAAATGCGGATCGGACGCAGCGACAGCGCCGCAGACGTGAAGGCGTGCACCACGCCCCCGGCCGACGCGGCAGGCAAGGCCGATACGGTGGATGTTGGCGGCGTACGTACCACCCACTTCAGCAGCAGCGACGCGGCGATGAGTCACTATCTTTCGGCCGACAGCTATCGCGTCGTCCAGGGCGGCGCCTGTTATGCCATCGACCTGATCATCGCCGGCACCCGCCCGGAGGTGTACGACCCGCCGCGCACGCCACCGTTCACCGCACAGCAGGCCAAGGCGGCGCTGGCGTCCATGCTCGCTGCGGTGCACTGGACGCACTAGCGGCGCGTTGATGTCGCCACCACGCATCAAGGCTCACCATCCAAGGCGACGGCGTGCGCCACGGGCGCCCCTTTGATGAGGTCTCTGCATGCACGACTGGGCAACACTGCCGCGATCGTTCTACCAACGCCACCCCACCGAGGTGGCACCGGCGCTGCTCAACAAGCTGCTGGTGCGCGACGATGGCCGTGCGGGCCGCATCGTCGAGGTGGAAGCCTATGCGGGCAGCGAAGATCCGGCGGCGCATTCGTTCCGCGGCCAGACGCCGCGTACCGCCACCATGTTCGGTGAAGCCGGCCACCTGTATGTGTACTTCAGTTACGGCATGCATTGGGGATCGAACGCGGTCTGCGGCGAAGTAGGTCAAGGCTGGGGTGTCTTGCTGCGGGCGCTGGAGCCGGTGCAGGGCCTGGAGCTGATACGCGAGGCGCGTCCGGCCATCCGCCACGACCGCGATCTGGCCAGTGGACCGGGCCGGCTGTCGCAGGCGATGGGCATCACCAAGGCGCTGGACGGCGCGGACCTGGTGCGCAACGACCGCGGCGTGCGGATCGTGTCCGACGGGATGGCGCCGCCCACCGAACCGGCAGTGGGCCCACGTATCGGCATCAGCAAGGCGGTGGATTTCCCGTGGCGCTGGCACGTGCCTGGGCATGCGCACGTGTCAGGCCGGTCCGCGCGGCGCTGATCCTGCCGCAGCCTGCACTGGTATCCTGTTCGGCTGCCTGGCACCGGTTGACGCGCGCGTCGTGATCGCGCGCCGTCACCCGGTGTAGCACCACGAAAAGGATGTCCCGATGAAACCCCTCCCCACCCTGCTGCTGGGCGCTGCCTTGCTGTGCGGCGCCGCGCCGCTGCTGGCAGCCGAGAACGTGTACTACGTCGGCCTGGATATCCGCCTGGCCGGTCAGGACCGCGGCACCTTCCGGCAGCGCAGCCTCAGCAGCCTGGCGATCGACACCGCAGGCGATGGCAGCACTCGGCTGCGCACGCGCATCCTGTGGTCCGAGCAGCAGGCCCCCGGCGACAGACAGACGGTGCTGGATCTGGATCCGGAGGTGGGCGACGAGCGCGCGATGCTGGCACTGCTGGACGGCGGCTTCGAGCTCACCGTGGCCGCTGACGGCACCAGCACGGGCATGCGCGCCGTCGACCAGGAGGCTTGGCACGACACCGTGACCCTGCAGCCGCAGGCCGCGCGCCTGATCAACGCCGAGCAGCAGCTGGGCGGCCTGCAGCCATTGGCCCTGCCTGCCCAGCTGGACGTTGGCCAGCGCATCACGCGTCGCGCCCAGACTCGTGACTTCGGCGAACTGACCTCGCAGATGCAGGTGCAGTCGCTGACCCCGGCCGAAGTAGTGGTCAGCGTGGAGCTGGCCGGTACCGGCGTGCAGGGCCACGGCCGGCAGGTGCTGCAGCGTGCCGACGGCATGCCGATCGAAGCGCGGATGCACCTGACGCTGGCACCCCGAGACGACCTGCCTGCCACCGAGCAGCGGATGTACCTGGCGCGGATGGACCTGGACCCGCTGCAGCGCCTGGAAACCGAGAGCATCGTGGAGACGTACCCGACGATGATCCAGGCGCACCTCGACGCACCGCCGTTCTCGGCGCTGTCGTCCAATGCCGACGACTACCCGGCGGCGCCGCCGGAGGAGCGCGTGCCCGGGCTGTTGGACATGGCGGCACTGAAGCAGACCGAAGCCAGCCTGATGTTCGCGGTGAACCGCGACTACCGCGACGGCCGCCCCTTGATCCGCATCGCCGGTCGCGTCGGCACCAGTGTCCCCACCCGCGACGCCCCGGCCGCGCCCGCCATCGCCGCGGCCACCCCGCGTGCCGTGCACTTCTTCGATGCCAAGGGCAAACGCCTGTCGAACCTCGCCGCGCAACCGGTGCAGGATCCCTGGGTGTTGGTGGGCGACTTCCATGCGGACGAAAAGGACATCGCGTTCCCGTTCCGCCTGCCGCTGAACACGCGCGGCAGCCAGGTGGACGCCATCCGCCGGATCCGCCTGGATGTCGATGTGGACACTTACCTGGGCACCGAGGTGGAAACACTGGCCCCGGGCACCCTCTCGCGGCGCAACCCGAACGCGCAGGTGCAGTGGACCTCGCCCACCCGGGTGACCGTGCAGCAGCCGCTGCCCTGGCGCGAAGGTACCGGGGGCTACTGGACCACCGCGGTACCGCTGGATGCGCAGGGCCGTGAGATGCCGGCGGCGATGGTCGATGTGCAAGGCGCGCTGGCACTGGCCGATGCCCACCCGGGCGACCCGGCGCAGTCGCCGCTGCACTGGGAACGCATGCGCCAGCCCCACCGCCTGGAGATCGCCACGGCGGCGCCGATCGCCGCCCTGCGGCTGCGCCACCAGCGCTGGCAGCGCCAGCCGCGGCAATGGACCTTCCGCTACCTTGCGCCGGACGACGCCGACGCAGGCAAGGCGGAGGGTGGCGCCGACTAACCCGGCGGCCTCGTTCAGACAGCCGCGTTGTCTTTCCGGTGTAAAATTCAGCGTTTTAACCGGAACAATGGCGAAAACGCAGCACCGCCCGCCCCTGCCCGGCCCCGCGTTCATCCGTCTGTTGGCCGGATTGGCCGACGGCCAGGCAACGCCGACCAGCCCGGACCTGTCCGACCGCCTGAGCCAGTGGGTCGACTGGAACCGTGCGGTGGCGCTGTCGCGGGCGCTGGACGGCCGGGTGCCGCCCCCGCCTGCCGAGGCGGTCGCGTTCGATGCCGCCGAGGCGGCCGAATGCGCGCGGGTACGTGCGGTACTGGAAGCGGCCATTGTTCAGCAACCTGACCCGCCGAAGCCGGGCGCCAGCGACGATGTGGCGGCGATCCGCCAGCGCGTCGTTGCCCTGCAGCGCTCGATGCAGGCCAACACCGGGCGGCTGCGTGGGCGCCTGCGCGACATGCTCAGCCTGGCCGGCCCCGAACTGGGGCGGCTGGCCGAGGTGGATGCGGTGATGGAGCACACCTTGAGCCCGCGCGAGCAGGCCTTGCTGGCCACGGTGCCGACGCTGCTTGCCCAGCACTTCGAGCGGCTGCGCAACGCGGCGCTGCCACCCCCGGTCGAAGGCGAGCCTACCGACGCCGACGCGGTGCCGGCCGACGACGGCTGGCGGCAGCGGTTCAACCACGCGATGCAGAGCGTGTTGCTGGCCGAACTGGATGTTCGTTTTCACCCCATCGAAGGCCTGCTTGCAGCGCTTCGCCCCCGATAACTGGGACGTCATGTTCAGAACTAGTCTTTATCTCGTTGTTTTCCTTGCAGGTCTGTTTGCCGCGTGCTGGATCGGCGTGGGGTACCTGGGGTCGAACCCGGTAGGTTTCGCAGTCGCCCTCGTGATCGCGGCCTGCTACACCGCCGGTGGCCTCGAGCTGTTCCGCTACCGCCAGGCCACCGCGGGGCTGGGCCAGGCCCTGGCCGATGTGTCGGCGGCCGAGCAGGATCTGGGCGCCTGGTTGCAGCGCGTGCCGGCGAGCCTGCGCAATGCGGTGCGCCTGCGCGTGGACGGCGAGCGCGTTGCCCTGCCCGCCCCGGTGCTGACGCCCTACCTGGTGGGGCTGCTGGTGCTGCTGGGCATGCTTGGCACCCTGCTGGGCATGATGGCCACGCTGCGCGGCACCGGGCTGGCGCTGGAGAGCGCCACCGACCTGCAGGCCATCCGCGGCTCGCTCGGGGCGCCGGTGGAAGGCCTGGCCGTGGCCTTTGGCACCTCCATCGCCGGCGTGGCGACCTCGGCGATGCTCGGGCTGCTGTCGGCGCTGTGCCGCCGCGAGCGCCTGCAGACCGTGCAGGTACTTGATGCACGCGTGGCCACCGACCTGCACCCGCATTCCCAGGCGTGGCAGCGCAGCGAGGCGTTCCGCCTTGCACAGGCGCAGGCCGCGCTGATGCCGGCGCTGGTCGACCGCCTGCAGGCGATGACCGCTGCCATCGAGCAGCAGAGCCTGCAGGCCAACCAGCAGCTGCTGTCCAGCCAGGAGAGCTTCCATGCCAAGGCCGACGCCGAACACGCCCGGCTGGCGAGTGCGGTCGAGCTGGCGCTGAAAGACAGCATCGCCGCCAGCGCTCGCGCCGTGGGCGAGGCGCTGCAGCCGATCATGGACAGCACCCTGCGCGGCATCGCCACCGAAACGATCGCCCTGCAGCGCGATGTGGGGCAGGCCGTGCAGCGCCAGCTGGACGGTCTCAACGCCGGCTTCGAGGCCAGTCGCGCGGCCAGCGCGGACAGCTGGAACAGCGCGATCGCCGCCCACCAGCAGACCAACCTGGCGCTCACCACGGATTTGCGTGCAGCGCTGGAGCATCTCACCGCGCAGCACGACCAACGCGCGCTCGGCCTGCTGGATGCGCTGTCGTCGCGCCTGGCGGCCAACGTGGACCACTGGGCCACCGCGCAGGAGGCGCAGCAGCAGACCCATCAGGCGCTCACCGCCGACCTGCGCCAGACCCTGCAGCAGTTCAGCGACAGCCATGACCAGCACGCCCTGCGCCTGCTGGACGGGGTCGCGCAGCGCCTGGACACCAGTGCCGGCAACTGGACCACCGCGCAGGCTGCACAGCAGCGCAGCAATGAAACACTGGTGGTGGAACTGCGCGACGCACTGGCGCGCTTCACCGACCAGCACCAGCAGCAGGCCGGCAGCCTGGCCGACGCCCTGGCCAGCCGCCTGGACGCCACCGCCGAGCGGTGGAACAGCAGCCAGCAGAGCCAGCAGCAGGCCCATGCCGCGCTGATCGGCGGGCTGGACAGCACGCTGCAGGGCTTCACCCAGACCCACGACGCACGGGCCGGTGCCCTGCTGGAGGCGTTGTCCGATCGTCTGGATGCCAGCACCCGCAACCACGCCGACGCATGGCGCGATGCCTTGGCGCAGCAGGCCGCCACCCACGCCAGCAGCGCCGCGCGCAACGAGCAGGCACTGACCGCCGTCGCCGGTAGTTTCGATACGCACGCCCGCACGCTCGCCGACACGATGCAGCAGGCACACGCCACCTTGCAGGACGCTTTGGAAGCGCGCGATGGGCAGCGCTTGGCCGCGTGGAGCGATGCGTTCGGCACACTGTCCACCTCGCTGGCCCAGCAATGGGCGCAGACCGGCGAACAGGTCGCGCGCCGCCAGCAGGACATCTGCGAGACGCTGTCGCGGACCGCGCAGGAGATCACCACCCAGACCCAGGCCCACGCCAGCGACACCATCGCCGAGATCTCGCGGCTGGTGCAGGTCGCCTCCGAAGCGCCGAAGGCCGCCGCCGACGTGGTGGCCCAGCTGCGCCAGAAGCTGTCTGACAGCATGGTCCGCGACACCGCCATGCTGGAAGAACGCAGCCGCCTGCTGGCCACGCTGGAAACGCTGCTGGATGCGGTCAACCATGCCTCCACTGAACAACGCACCGCCGTTGACGCACTGGTGACCACCTCGGCCGACCTGCTCGACCGGGTGGGGACGCGCTTCACCGACCACCTCGCTACCGAAACCGGCAAGCTGGGCGACGTTGCCGCGCAGGTCACCGGCAGCGCGGTGGAAGTGGCCGCACTGGCCGACGCGTTCGGCGGTGCCATGCAGGTGTTCGGCAGCGCCAGCAGCGGGCTGGGCGAGCGCCTCGAGCAGATCAGTGGCGCGCTGGACGCGTCGCTGGCGCGCAGCGATGAACAGCTGGCCTATTACGTGGCCCAGGCGCGCGAGGTCATCGACCTGAGCGTGCTGTCGCAGAAGCAGATCATCGAAGAACTGCAGCAGCTGGGCGCGCGCCGCAGCGCCGACCCGGCCGGGGCCGCCACCGCATGAGCGACGAGATCGAGGTCGACGGCGAATCCGGCGCACCGATCTGGGCTGCCTTCGGTGACCTGATGTCGGTGCTGCTGGGCGCCTTCGTGTTGATCCTGGTCGGCGTGGTGGCGCTGCAGCTGGAACTGTCCAACCGGCTGGACCACGAGGTCAAGCAGCGCCAGGCCGAAGCCCAGCGCCGCAAGACCTTGGAGCAGGCGCTGGCCGTGCCGCTGGCGGCCGGGCGGGTGACGATCGTGGATGGCCGCATCGGCATCCGCGGCAGCGTGCTGTTCGCCTTGAATTCCGACCAGTTGCAGCCGGAAGGCCGCGAGCTGCTCAAGAGCCTGGCCGGCCCGTTGGCCGAGTACCTGTCCTCGCGCGAAGAGATCCTGATGGTCAGCGGCTTCACCGATGATCGCCAGGTGCGTGAAGGCAACCGCCAGTTCGCCGACAACTGGGCGCTGTCGGCCGAGCGCGCGCTCACCGTCACCCGCGCCCTGATTGCCGAAGGCGTGCCCGCCTCGGCGGTGTTTGCCGCCGCTTTTGGTGCCGAGCAACCGGTGGACTCCAACGCCGAAGAGGCCGGGCGCGCACGCAATCGCCGCGTTGAAATGGCGCCCATTCCGCGGCCGAAAGCCACGGCCGCCGATGCCCCCTAAGGCCAAATCGACGCCGATGCCGGTGAGTGCGCAGCTCGATGCGTGGCGCCAGCAGCAGCTGGACCGCCACGACCCGCTGGGCTTTGCGGTGATCGAGGCGTTGCAGACCCGTGCGCAGGCACAGCAGGGCGCGGTGCGAAAGCTGCTGGATGCGCGGCTGGTCATGATGGTGGCAGCGTATGCGGCGCGCATTGCCGAACAGACCGCGCGCGCGCCGCGTCGAGGGCGGGGCGCGCCAGCCCCGGGTGCCGAACGCGCCAGTCCGCTGTCGGGCCTGCTGGCAACGCTGGCCGCGCATGCACAGACGCAGGCACCGCCGGTGCCGCGTGATGCCCCCCTCGACACCGCCCCGGCCCCGGCATTCCCCGCGCTGCCGGCCATCAGCGAATTCCGTGATCTGTGGGCCACGGTGCGCAATGAAAGCCAGAAGCGCATCTCGCTGGCGCAGGGCCCCGGCGATGGCGGCCCGTTGAACTCGGCGGTGCTGGTGCACCGCTCGCTCACCTTGATGAGCGAGCTGTCGCCGGGCTACCTGCAGCACTTCCTGATGTACCTGGACAACCTGGCCTGGCTGGAACAGCTGCAACCGCGCACAGCCACGCCTGCGCGTGACGTGGGCCGTATCCCCAAGCCGCGCCGCGCCCGCACCCCCAAGGCCTGATCGCGCCACCGGCACGGCGCACACTGTGCCGGACTGGATATACCAAGGTATATCGTCGCTAACCCACGGGCATCTAGGCGGGCGCGCAACCGGCGCGGACAATACGCGCACCGGCCAGGCGCACTGCGTCACGCCGCCAACACCCCTTCCACTACCGGACATTCCCATGGATCCCGACCCCGATCCTGCCGGGTGCCGCGCGCCCCTGCTTTCGCCCCTGCCCTGTTCCACCCCGGCGTCCGGCCGGCGGCGTCCGCACCTCTGAGTGCCGGGTGGCCGGCGGGCGCTGCCTGCCCGGAGGCCTTCCGATGCACTACAAGATTCTCTACATCACCCTGCGTCGCCTGATCCTTGATCGCGACGTGGCCGGCCTGCGCAGCCAGCTGCTGCAGCACGGCGCCCCGCTGTTCGCGCGCGCCCTGGCCCTGGGCTCCGAGCGCGTCATCGCCGACGCCCTGAGCCTGCTGCCGATCTCCGAACGCCTGCACGTGCTGCGCCACCTGCCCGCCGCCCTGCGCACCGCGCTGCTGCCGCTGTGTTCGCGCGGCAGCCCGCACCCGGCGCGCCCGCGCTGGTCGTTCCCCATCGCCAGCGTCCAGCACGCCTGATCCCCGCGCGGCCACGTCCTGACGGGCCGCGCGCAGCCCTGCATCCCGACCCGTGCCGTGCTGCCCGGTGTCGCATGACTTTCAAGGAGTTCCCCATGACCCTGCTCAATGCATGGTTCGATGCCTTCCTGCGCAGCCGCCGTGCCGCCAGCCTGTTCCGTCGCCGCGTCCTGCCCGACGCCGGCATGGGGCGCGGTGCGGCCGGCGCGGTACCGACCGATTTCAGCGATGCGTTGCGGCGGCTGGCACAGGTGCCGGTGGCGGCCGCGTTGGCGGCGGTAGCGTCGCACCCCGATGGCCTGGCCAGCGATGAGGCCGATGCCCGGTTGGCCCGCGTAGGCCCCAATGAGATCGATCACGAAAAGCCGCTGCCGTGGTGGCGTCACCTGTGGCAGTGCTACCGCAATCCGTTCAACCTGCTGCTCACCCTGTTGGCGGTGGTGTCCTGGCTGACCGAAGACGTCAAGGCCACGGTGGTGATCGGCACCATGGTGGTGTTGTCCACGCTGATCCGGTTCATCCAGGAAGGGCGTTCGAACCGTGCGGCGGAACGGCTCAAGGCGCTGGTGGGCAACAACGCCCGCGTGCTGCGCCGTCCAGACGGCGATGCTGCACCCTTGCAGGACACCGGCGCTGAACCCTGCACGCCGCGGTACGCGCAGCAGCGCTCGCTGCCGATTCGGGCCCTGGTACCTGGCGACCACATCGTGCTGTCGGCCGGCGACATGATCCCCGCCGACTGCCGCGTGCTGAACGCCAAGGACCTGTTCGTGGCGCAGGCGGCGATGACCGGCGAATCGCTGCCGGTGGAGAAGTTCGCCGCCCCCGACCCGGCCCAGCCCAACCTGCTCGAGCAGCCCAACCTGCTGTTCATGGGCACCAACGTGGTGTCCGGCTCGGCCACGGCCGTGGTGCTGGCCACCGGCAACCGCACCTGCTTCGGCACCATTGCCCAGCGCAGCACCGCCACCGAACGCGCGCCCACCGCGTTCCAGGCCGGGGTCAACAGTGTCAGCTGGCTGTTGATCCGGTTCGCCCTGGTGATGGTGCCGTTCGTGCTGCTGGTCAACGGCGTGACCAAGGGCGACTGGACCGAAGCCTTCCTGTTCGCGTTGTCGGTGGCGGTCGGGCTTACCCCGGAAATGCTGCCGATGATCGTCACCTCCACCCTGGCCAAGGGCGCGGTGCTGCTGTCGCGGCGCAAAGTGATCGTCAAGCGCCTGGATGCAATCCAGAACTTCGGCGCGATGGACGTGCTGTGCACCGACAAGACCGGCACGCTCACCCAGGACCGCATCGCGCTGGAGCGGCACACCGATGTGTACGGCAACGACTCGCAGGATGTGCTGGCATTTGCCTACCTCAACAGCCATTTCCAGACCGGGCTGACCAACCTGCTCGACCGCGCCGTGCTGGAGCACGTGGAACTGCAGACCGAGCTTCGCCTGGCCCAGGACTACCGCAAGGTGGACGAGATTCCGTTCGACTTCGAACGCCGCCGCATGTCGGTGGTGGTGTCCGAGCGCGACGACCACCATGAGCTGGTGTGCAAGGGCGCGGTGGAAGAGATGCTGGCCGTGTGCAGCCGCGTGCGCGAAAACGGCCAAGACCTGCCGCTGGATACACAGCGGCTGGCACGGGTGCGCCAAACCACCGAGGAGCTCAACGAACAGGGCCTGCGCGTGGTCGCGGTGGCCATGAAGGAAGTCCCCGCCACGCGCGAAGTGTACTCGCAGGCCGATGAGCAGGACCTCACCCTGCTCGGCTACGTGGCGTTCCTCGATCCGCCGAAGGAATCGACCGCGCAGGCGCTGCAGGCGCTGGCCGGGCTGGGCGTGGAGGTGAAGGTGTTCACCGGCGACAACGAACTGGTCACCGCGCGGGTGTGTGCCCAGGTGGGGCTGCACGCCGACGGCATCGTGACCGGTCCGCAGATCGACCGCATGGACGAAGCCGCGGTGGCCGACGCGCTGGGCCGGCATCGCGTGTTTGCCCGGCTCACGCCCCTGCACAAGGAACGCCTGGTACGTGCCCTGCGTGCACAGGGCAAGGTGGTGGGGTTCCTGGGTGACGGCATCAACGATGCCCCGGCACTGCGGGCGGCCGACATCGGCATCAGCGTGGACAGCGCGGTGGATATCGCCAAGGAAGCGGCCGACATCATCCTGCTCGAGAAGAACCTGATGGTGCTCGAGGAAGGCGTGGTGCAGGGCCGGCGCACCTTCAGCAACATGCTCAAGTACATCCGCATGACCGCCAGCTCCAACTTCGGCAACGTGTTCTCGGTGCTGGTGGCCTCGGCGTTCCTGCCGTTCCTGCCGATGCTGCCGCTGCAGCTGCTGGTGCAGAACCTGCTGTATGACATCTCGCAGATCGCCATTCCGTTCGACAACGTCGACGAGGAACTGGTGCGCAAGCCGTTGAAGTGGAACCCGGCCGACATCGGGCGCTTCATGGTGTTCTTCGGCCCGATCAGTTCGATCTTCGACCTGAGCTGCTTTGCGCTGATGTGGTACGTGTTCGATGCGCGCACGGCGGCCGACCAGAGCCTGTTCCAGTCCGGCTGGTTCGTGGTGGGCCTGCTCACCCAGACCCTGATCGTGCACATGATCCGCACGCCCAAGGTGCCGTTCGTGCAGAGCATCGCTGCCCCGCCGCTGCTGCTGATGACCGGGTTGATCATGGCCATCGGCGTGCTGCTGCCGATGAGCCCGTTGGCCGGTTACTTCAAGCTGCAGGCGCTGCCGCCCGGCTACTGGCCGTTCCTGGTGGCGATCCTGTTCGGCTATGCGGTGCTGACCACGCTGCTCAAGAAGGTCTACATCCGCCGTTACGGGTGGCAGTGATGGACTTCAACCCGCACCTGCCGGCGTTCAACGCCGGGGCCACGATCAGCACCCTGATCAGCCTGGGCACGGCCTTCGTGCTCGGCGCGGCGATCGGCCTGGAGCGTCAGCTGCGCCAGCGCACCGCCGGCCTGCGGACCAACACACTGGTGGCGGTGGGCGCGGCGGTGTTCGTGGACCTGGCCGTGCGCTTCCACGACCTGTACGGCGGTCCGCCCTCGCCGCTGCATGTGGTGGCGTACGTCATCTCCGGGGTGGGCTTCCTGGGCGCCGGCGCGATCATGAAGGACGGTGCGCAGGTGTCCGGGCTGAACACCGCGGCGACGCTGTGGGGCTCGGCGGCGGTCGGCGCCTGCGCCGGCGTCAAGCTGCTGCCCGAAGCGCTGCTGGCCGCGCTGTTCGTGCTGGCCGCCAATACGCTGCTGCGGCCGGTGGTCAACCGCATCCAGCGCCAGCCGGTGGAGGCGTCCTTCAGCGAGGCCACGTACGCGGTCACGGTGGTCTGCCAACGCGAGCACCAGGCCGACGTCCTGGACCGGCTGCTGGTGCTGCTGGAACAGGCGCACTACCCGGTGCGCGCGGTCGATCCGCGCCCGTTCGGCGACCGCGACGTGGAGATCGAAGCGGTGCTGTACGCGACAGCCGTGGACGCCGCCGAACTGGATGCGGTGCTGGCCACGCTGATGGCCCTGCCGGGGGTGCTGCAGGCGTTCTGGAATGCCACGCTGGAGGACTGACACCGGCCGGCCACGGCGCCGATGCTATGCTCGGCCGCGTCGAACCACGCGGCGTTTGTCCACGTTTTCCACGGAGCCGTCCCGATGCTGTCTTCCTCGTCGCGCCGTACCGTTGCCCTGCTCGTGCTGGGCGTGGTGATGGCCGCGATCTTCGCCGCCGACACGCTCACCGACTATGCGGTGGCGGCCGCCTGCTTCTACGCGGCGGTGATCCTGGCCGCCTCGCGCGTGCTGTCGGGTCGGGGGCTGGTGCGGTTGGCCGCCCTGTGCATCGGCCTGACCGGGCTCAGTTTCTTCCTGACCCGCTTCGGCACCTACCGCATCGGCCTGGTGAATTCGGCGATTGGCATGCTGGTGATCGGCATCACGACTTGGCTTGCGCTGAAGATGGAAGCCGCCAAGGCCGCCGTGCAGGACGCGCAGGCCCGCCTGCTGCGGGTGGCCCGCGCCTCCACCGTGGGCGAGCTCACCACCTCCATCGCGCATGAAGTGAACCAGCCGCTGGCGGCGATCGCCAGCAGCGCCGAAGCCAGCCAGCGCTGGCTGGCCCAGGACCCGCCCAACGTGGACAAGGCGCGGCAGACACTGGCGCGGATCCTGGCCGATGCGCACCGCGCCAGCGACGTGATTGCCCGCGTGCGCGGGTTGACCCGTGGCGCGGTGCCGGAACGCCAGGGATTCGACCTCAACCAGGCGCTGCTGGAAATGCTGGCGCTCTCGCACAGCGAACTGGAACAGCATGCGGTCACGCTCAGTACCCAGCTGGACGACGCACTGCCACCGGTGTTCGGCGACCGCGTGCAGGTGCAGCAGGTGATCGGCAACCTGATTCTCAACGCGGTCGATGCGATGGCCGAGGTGCCCGCAGGCAGCCGGCGGCTGGTGCTGCGCAGCTGGCGCGCAAGCCCGACGCGGGTGGCCATGAGCGTGCGCGACCACGGCAGCGGGCTGCCGCTGGACGCGCCGGAGCGGGTGTTCGACGCCTTCTGGACCACCAAATCCGGTGGGCTCGGCCTGGGTTTGAGCCTGAGCCGCAGCATCCTGGAGGCCCACGATGGCCAGATCCGCGCCGAGCCGGTGGCCGACGGGGGCGCCTGCTTCGTGTTCGAAATGCCCATCGATGGCGGCGGTCCGCATGGTTAGGTCGACGCCGCCTGAAGGTGCGCCCGGGCCCATCGTGTACGTGGTGGACGACGATCATTCGGTACGGGCCGCACTCGAAGATCTGTTGGCCTCGATGGGCATGCAGGTGCGTGCCTTCGACTCGGTGGCGGCGTTCCTGCAGCATCCGCGCGCGGACGCGCCGGCCTGCCTGGTGCTGGACGTGCGCATGCCGGGCCAGAGTGGGCTGGAGTTCCACCGGCAGATGGCCAGCCACGGCCTGTACCTGCCGGTGGTGTTCATCACCGGCCACGGCGACATCGCCATGGGCGTGGCGGCCATGAAGGAAGGCGCCATCGAGTTCCTGACCAAGCCGTTCCGTGACCAGGAGCTGTTGGACGCGATTCACCTGGGCATCGAGCGCGACCGCGAGCGGCGCCGCGATGACGCCGCCGTGGACGTGCTGCGGCAACGTTGGGCCTCGCTCAACGATGGCGAGCGCGACGTGGTCGGCGGCGTGGTGCGCGGCCGGCTCAACAAGCAGATCGCCGCCGAGCTGGGGGTCAGCGAAATCACGGTGAAGGTGCGCCGCGCCAACGTGATGCGCAAGATGCAGGCGCGCACGCTGGTGGACCTGGTGCGTTTGTACGACCGCCTGGGCATCGGCTGAGGCCCGCCCGGCCCCGCGCGGCGGCCGTCATCACCCGCGCGACTGGACAGATGAGTAATCGGCATCAGGGCCGATGCGATGCGGGCACCGTCCCTTCCTAGAATGCGCCATGGCCGCTGCTGCGGCACCTCTCCCTGCCGTGGATGCTGACCATGCGTGCTGCCCTGCCCTTCACCCTGCTTGCCCTGTGCACCGCGCTTGCCGCCTGCCAGCAGGCTCCGTCCGCCAGCCCGGTGGCCAGTGCGCAGGCCGCGCCGGTTGCCGAGGAGATCGCGTGGCGGCACGGCGATGTCGAAGACGCCTTCGCCGATGCGCAGCAGAGCGGCAAGCCGGTGCTGCTGTACTGGGGCGCGGTGTGGTGCCCGCCGTGCAACAAGCTCAAGGCCACCCTGTTCCGTGACCCGGCGTTCATCGCGCTCACCCGGCAGTACGTGCCGGTGTACCTGGATGGCGACTCGGAAGGTGCGCAGGCACTGGGCGAGCAGTTCGGCGTGCGCGGCTATCCGACGCTCATCGTGCTGGACCCGCAGCGCCACGAAATCACCCGGCTGGCCGGCGGCAACGACAGCGCCGAGCTGACCCGGGCGCTGCGCCTGGCGGTGAACCGGCGCACCGCCGTGGCCGACGTGCTGCGGGTGGCGGTGGTGTCGCCGCAGCGCGTGTCCGAGGACGACTGGCGGGTACTGGGCGATTACGGCTGGGAGGTGGACGCCAGCCGCCTGGCGGGCCAGCGCGATCCGGTGGCGCTGTTGCGGCAGCTGGCCGCGTCCGCGCCGGACCCGGCCCTGCAGCGTCGTTTCGGGTTGCTCGCGCTGGGCGCCGGCAGTACCGGCAAGGACGCACCTGCACCCGACGCTGCGGAACGTGAGGCCACCCGCACCCTGCTGACCACGGTCCTGGCCGCGCCGGCAGAGGTGCGTGCCAACCGCGATCTGCTGGGCTACCAGGGCCCCGCGCTGGTGGCGCGGGCCGCCGCCACGCCGGTGGAGGCGCAGCAGCTGGGCACCCAGTTGCTGGCGGCGCTGGAGCGCGCCGATGCCAGCCAGGACAACGCCGCCGATGCGCGCCTGTCCAGCGTGATCACCGAATTGACGTTGTTCAAGCAGCAGCATCCGGACACCCCGGTGCCGCCGGCGCTGCGGGAGAAGTCGCATGAGCGCGTGGCTGCGGCCGATGCCGCGGCAAAGACGCCGCACGAACGCCAGGCCACCATCAGCAGCGCGGTGTATGTGCTGCGCGAGGCCGGCGATGATGCCGCGGCCGAGACGCTGTTGCGGGCAGAACTGGACCGCAGCCAGACGCCGTACTACTACATGCCCGAGCTGGCCGAACTGGCCGAGGCGCGCGGCGACAAGACGGCTGCGGTGGACTGGCTGCGCAAGGCCTACGAAGGTGCGCAGGGACCGGCCACGCGGGTGCAATGGGGCGTGTTGTACGTGGAAGGCCTGGTGCGGCTGACGCCGGACGATGGCCAGGCCATCGAGCAGGCCACGGCTCAGGTGATTGCCGAACTGGACGCGCAACCGGCGGGCTACCACCAGCGCACCCGGCAGCGCTTCGAGCGCCTGGCGACCACGCTGCAGGCGTGGGGGCGTGCGCACCACGGCGCGCAAACGCTGGTCCGCCTGCAGGCGCGCATGGGCGAATCCTGCGCCAAGGCCGCACCGGGCGCCGATGCCGGCGCGGCGTGCAGCCGGTGGTTGAAGAGCTGACGGGTAGAGCCGACCGTTGGTCGGCTGCAGATCATCCGAAGCCGTGCGCGAAGAGCAGCCGGGCAGAGCCCGGCTCTACGTGGTGTCGTGCCACCGCGGTGTCGTGCGACCGTCGGGACGTCGCACGACACCGGGCATATCGGACATATCGGGCCACCCCGGCATATCGCTCGACCCGGGCCCGGTAGAGCCGACCGTTGGTCGGCTGCAGATCATCCGGAGCCGCGCGTGACCAACAGCCGGGCATAACCCGGCGCCTTCAACCACGCAACGTGGCACCACCGTCCACATACAGATCGCTCATCGCGATATGGCCGGCCTGGTCGGACAACAGGAACATCACCGCCTGGGCGATGTCGTCGGGGCGGGCCAGCTTGCGCAGCGGAATGCCGGCCTTGTAGGTTGCCGGGTTGCCCTCGATCACCCGCTGCGCGCCGTCGGCGTCCTCCCACATGCCGGTCTGCATCGGGGTCAGGGTCGAGCCCGGGGCGACGATGTTGCAGCGGATGCCGTGGGGAGCCAGTTCCAGCCCGAGGCACCGCGTGAACATGGTGGCGGCCGCTTTCGATGCGGCATAGGCGGCCATGCCATGCCGCGGAACACCGGCAGCATTGGAACTGACGGTAACGATGGCCCCCTTGCCGCGCGGGGTCATCACCCGCGCCAGGGCGCGCGACAGGTGGAACACGCCGTCGGCGTTGACCGCGAATACCCGGCGCCATTGCGCGTCGTCGATCTGGTCGACCGTACCCACCTGCAGCACGCCGGCCACGTTGATGCCGAAGCCCACCGGCCCCAGCGTGGTCTCGGCCCAGCCGACCAGCGCATCCACTGCACCGGCATCGCTGACGTCCAGCGCCCTGGCATGCAGGTTCGGGTGCGCCGGCAGCGCGGGCGCAGCCAGGTCGGTGGCGACCACCACGCATCCGCTGTCCAGCAGGTGCTGCACCAGCGCCGCGCCGATGCCGCCGGCAGCGCCAGTGACCACGGCCAGCGTGCCGTCAAATCCAGTGAGTTTCATGAAGGCTGTTCCTGTGGGGAGGTACGGATATCGAGGGCGTCACTGCGCTGCAGCCGCGCCGACAGCCAAGGGGCGATCTGTGCGACAGCATCACGGCCGGTCAGCTCGGCATGCACGAACGGGAGCTCGATTGCCTCGATCGTTGCCGCGTACGGCGCCCAGAGGGATGCCTGCAGATACGGGCGCGCGGCGTGGTCGCGACCGGCACGCACGTGGCTGAGCACGCCGCGGTACGGTGCGTGGTGGTGCGCGCGGATCAACCGGTTGGTGCCGGTGACCGCGCGGACCACGCCGTCCAGCACCGGTTCGGGCAGGTTGCCCAGCGCGCTGTCGCCACGGCGCAGGAACGCCATGATGCGCGCGCGGCTGTCCAGTTCGGGGTGGGCGTCGGGGTCATGCCCGGCGATGGCCAGCAGCGCACGCAGCGCCGCGATCGGGTCCGGCTCGGGTTCGGCCCGCCAGCATTCGCTGGGATAGGCATCCAGCAGCACCAGCTCGCCGACGCTGCGACACAGCGCCTGCAGGCGCACGGCCATGGCCTGGGCGATGATGCCGCCCACCGACCAGCCCAGCAGGTGCACCGGCCCGTTCGGCTGCAGTGCCAGCACGCGCGCCACATAGTCCGCGGCCAGGGCATCGATGCTGTCGGGCAGCGGCTGCGCGGCATCCAGTGCGGGCGACTGCAGACCATGAACGTCGCGTGCCGGCTGCAGCGCACGGGCCAGGTCGCGGTAGTTCCAGGCGATGCCGCCAGCGGGATGGACCACGAACAGCGGTGCCCTGCCCGGCTCACCGCGCGCCAGCCCGATCAGCGGCGACAGGCCGTGGTCGGTGCCGTGTTCCGGCGCGTCCAGCACGCGGGCCAGTGCCGCCACGGTGGGGTGGGCGAACACCGCGCCCAGGCCCGGATCACGCTGCCAGTGTTGCTGGATCGCCAGCAGCAGGTGCACCGCCGACAGCGAATCACCGCCCAGGCTGAAGAAGTCCGCATCGGCGGCGGGCGCGTCATCCAAGCCCAACGCCTGCGCAAACAACGCGGCCAGCTGGCGCTCGCTGTCCGTGCTGGGCGCGCGGCCCGGCACCGCGGCCAGCGTTGGCACGGGCAACGCGGCGCGGTCCAGCTTGCCGTTTGCCGTCACCGGCCACTGCGCCACCACCACCAGCGCGGCGGGCACCATGTAGTCCGGCACGCGCGCGGCCAGGCCGGCGCGCAGCGCCACCGGGTCCAGCGCCACGCCAGAGACATAGGAAACCAACCGCCGCTCGCCGGGCCGGTCTTCGCGCAGCAGCGTTTCAGCGCGTTCCACGCCGGGCTGCAGGCGCAGTGCGGCATCAATCTCGCCGAGCTCGATGCGCAGTCCGCGCAGCTTCACCTGGTGGTCGCTGCGCCCGAGATACTCCACGGCACCGTCGACGCGCCAGCGCGCCACGTCACCGCTGCGATAGATCCGCTCACCGGGCAGGTGCGGGTCGGCGAGGAAGCGCTCGGCGGTCAGGTCGTCGCGGCCCAGGTAGCCCCGGGCCAGCTGCACGCCGCCCAGGTACAGGTCACCGGGCACGCCCGGCGGCACCGCCCGCATGCGCGCGTCCAGCACGTACAGGCGGGTGTTCCAGACCGGATAGCCGATCGGCACCGGCCTGCTGCGGTCGTCGCGGTCCGCCGGCCACCAACTCACATCGACGGCCGCTTCGGTGGGACCATAAAGATTGTGCAGTTCGGCATCGACGGTGGCATGGAAGCGATCGCGCAATGCCGGTTCCAGTGCTTCGCCGCTGGTGAATACCTGGCGTAGCGGCAGGCCGCGCGCCGCTGGCACGGCCAGGAACGCATCCAGCATCGACGGAACGAAATGCACGATGCTGATCCGGGCGCGGCGGATGAGGTCGGCCAGCGCCACCGGGTCACGGTGCAGGTCGGGCGCCGCGATCACCAGCGTGGCCCCGCACAGCAGCGGCAGGAAGAATTCCCAGACCGAGACATCGAAGGTGGCCGGCGTCTTCTGCAGGATCCGCGCATCGGCGTCGATGCCGTAATGGCTGCGCATCCACTGCAACCGGTTGACGATGGCGCGATGCTCCACGAGCACGCCCTTGGGCTCGCCGGTGGAGCCGGAGGTGTAGATGACGTAGGCGGCGTCCTGCGGCTGCACGGTGTCGGGCAGTTCGCGGGCATCGTCTGCGCTCCACTGCGCCGGTGCCAGCACGCGATAGCCGGCAAACCGCGCCGCCGCCGTGTCGTCGGCCAGCACGCAGCTGGGCTGGGCCGAGGCCAGGATGCGGGCGAGTCGCTGGTCCGGATGGGTCAGGTCCACCGGCAGGTAGGCCGCACCGGCGCGCAGGATGGCCACCAGCCCCACCACCAGTTCCAGCGAGCGCGGCAATGCCACCACCACGCGGGATTCGCGGCCCACGCCCATCGCCTGCAACTGCAGCGCCACTGCCCGGCTGCGCTGCTCCAGCTGGGCATGGGTGAGGCGCTGCCCGTCGAACTCCAGCGCGGTGGCGTCGGGGTTGGCATGCATGCCGTCCAACAGCAGCGCCACCAGTGACACGTCGGGCAGCGGCATGGCCGTGGCATTGACCTCGAACAGGTAGCGCTGCGCTTCGGCCGGCGTGGCCAGCGCGATGTCGTCCATGCGCAAGCCACGGTCATGCGCGTCCAGTGCGGCGTCGATGAAGTGCAGCAGCCGCGCGGCATGCGCCTGCACCTGTGCGGGCGCGTACACGGCAGGATTCGCTTCGATCTCCAGGTCGAGGTGGTGCGTGCCATCGCCACGGAAACCGAAGGTGATGTCGTCCACCGGGCCGGTGCCCAGCACGTCCAGCCGCACCTGCACGCCCGCCAGCGGCAGCGCCCGGTAGAACGGCTGCACGTTGATCATCGGACCGTGCAGACGGTGCTGGCTGCCAACCAGGCCCAGGTCGCGGCGCAGCTGTTCGCCGCGGTAGCGGCCGTGGCGGCGGGCACGCAGCAGGTCGCGCGCGGTGGCCTGCACGGTCTCGGCCAGACTGGCGTCGCGGGCGGCCACGCGCAGGGGCAACACGTTCATCACCATCGCCGGAACACGCGCGGACGCATTGCCGAGCCGGCCCATGAACGGGATGCCCAGCACCACTTCATCGAGTGCACTGAAGCGACGGCAGTACGCGGCGCCCAGCGTGGTCAGCAGGTCCGGCCAGGGCTGGGCGATCTGCGTGGCCACCGCCAGCAGCCGGCTACGCAGCGCCGCAGGCAGGTCGCAGACGTGGCGCAGGGCATCGGCGGCCGCCGGGGCACTGGCGCCCGCGAGGCCTTCCGCCGCCGGGGCGCCGGCCATGTACTGCTGCCAGTAGGCCGCATCGGCGGCGCGGCGTTCGCCGTGGCGGTAGTCCCGATCATCGGCCAGCACCGGGGCCAACGGGGCAAGCGCTGCCGCCTCGGCATCCGCGTCCGCATACAACGCGCAGACCCGCTCGGTGAACAGCGCCATGCCGTAGCCGTCGGTGGCCAGGTGATGCACGCGCAGGTACCAGAGATGCCGCGCGCCACCCAGCACGAACAGACGCTGCTGCGCGAGCCGGTCGCGCGCCGGATCCACCGCGCGCAGGCGGTCCTGGTCCATGGCGCTGCGTGCAGCGGCCACCGGGTCCGGCAGCGCGGACAGGTCCACCACCTCCAGCAGTGGCACATGCGCGGGCACGTGCCATTGCTGCGGTACACCGTCGGCACCGTCGGCAATACGCAGCGCCAGCGCCTCGGCTTCATGCGCGGCGGCGTTGGCGGCGGCCGCAAAGCGCGGCACGTCCAGTGCGCCGTCGATCCACAGCGCATGCGCGGTGTTGAACGCCGCCGGTGCCGCCGCCAGTCGCTGCGCATACCACAGCCCGGTCTGCGCTTCGCTCAAGCCTTGGGGGCGCGGCTGTGCCTGCGCTCCGGTTGCGTCCGCGCCCTGCCCTGCCTTCATGCGCGCGCAGCGCTGCCCTGCAGCCGCTGCACCACGCCCCACCAGCCGGCCAGCGTGGCGTGCTCGGCCAGGTGGCTGAACTCCAGTGCGATCCCGGTATTGCCCCAGGCCAGTACCAGGCCCAGCACCCGCATCGAGTCCAGGCCCAGGTCGATCAGGTTGTCGTCGTCGCCGATGGTCTCGGGCGCTTCGCCCAGCATGCCAGCCACGTCGGCACGCATGCGCGCCAGGTCAAGCGGGAGGTCGTGTGCGGGGGTGTTCATGCCAGGGCCTTCAACAGCTGGTCGGTGGTCAGGGGCACGCCACAGGTGCGCGCGATCAGGTGCAGGGCCAGGTCATGGTCGGCGCGCGAGAAGTCGGCCACTGCATCGGCGGCGATGAACGCCTCGATGTCGCGCTGGAAGGCCTCGGTCGCGGTCGCCGCGCAGCCGATGTGCGCATACACGCCGGTCACCAGCAGCTGATCGCGGCCACGGGCGCGCAGCATCGTGTCCAGGTTGCTGCGCTGGAACGCGCTGTAGCGGTGCTTGACCAGCACATGATCGCCGGGGGCCGGTGCCAGTGCGGCAAGGATGGTTTCGTGCTCGGCGGTGGCGCTCATGCCCGGACCCCACAGGTCGGCCTGCAGGCCGCGGTCACGGCGGTCCTGGTTGCCACGCTGGGCGGTGTAGAACACCGGGATGTCGCGCGCACGGCAGTGCGCCAGCAGGCGGGCGATATTGGCCACCGCCGGCGCAAGCGGCGCGGCGTCGGCGGCAAACGCGGCCAGGAAATACTGCTGCATGTCATGCACCAGCAGCGCCATGCGCTCGGTGCGCGGCACCCAGGGGCCGCGCGGCGGCGGCAGTTCACCGGCCAGCGGCAACGGATACGGGGCAATCTTGGGCAGCGCCATCAGCGCGGTTCTCCTGTCTGTTCAAGGTAACGTTCGCGCAGCTGCGCGCGCAGTTCACGGCGGCTGATCTTGCCCACCGCCGTGGTGCCGAAGGCCTCCACGAACACCACCTGGTCGGGCACCTTGAACGCGGCCAGGCCACGCCCGCGTACCCAGGCCTTGAGGCTGGCGGCGGTGGGCGGGGTGCCGTGCGCAATGACGAACGCACAGCTGCGTTCCCCCAGGAAGGCATCGGGCATCGAGACCACCGCGGCATCGAACACCTCGGCATGGGCCAGCAGATGGTCTTCGATCTCCTCGGCGGAGATCTTCTCGCCGGCCCGGTTGATATGGTCGCCGGCCCTGCCCTGCACCACCAGGTAGCCACCGGGCAACTGCTGCACCATGTCGCCGGTGCGGTAGTAGCCATCCTCGGTGAACGAACGCGCGTTGGCGGCCGGGTCGTTGTGGTACGCGCGAATGGTGTACGGGCCCCGCGTGAGCAGGTGGCCGATGCCGCCTTCCGCGACCGGGTGGCCGTGGTCGTCCACCACCAGCACCTCGTCGTCGGGCGAGATCGGCCGACCCTGGGTGCCCACCACCACGTCCAGCGGATCGTGCAGGCGGGTGTAGTTGACCAGGCCTTCGGCCATGCCGAACACCTGCTGCAGACGGCAGCCCAGGCTGTCGATCACCCGGTGCGCCGCTTCCGGCACCAGCTTGGCGCCTCCCACCTGCAGCACCTGCAGGCTGCCCAGGTCGTGCGCAGTGGTGGCCGCGGCCTGCGCCCACAGCAAGGCCAGCGGCGGCACCAGCCCCACGCAGGTCACGCGCTCGCGCGCGATCAGCGGGAAGGCCGCGTCAGGCCCGGGGCCCGGGCTCATCACCACGCGCGCGCCGGCATACAACGCACCCAGGAAACCGGGCGAGCTCATCGGGAAGTTGTGCGCCGCGGGCAGCGCGACCATGTACACGCTGTCGCGCGTGATGCCGCAGATGTCGTTGCTGGCGCGGAACGAATAGATGTAGTCGTCATGGGTGCGCGGTATCAGCTTGGACAAGCCGGTGCTGCCGCCCGACAACTGCAGGAATGCCACCGACTGCGGGTCCGGGTCGGGCGGCAACAGCGCTGCGTCGCCCTGCAGGCTGTCCACCGCGCCGAACTCGGCCGCGTCGCCGACGATCAGCACGTGCTGCAGCGCTGGCAGCAACGCCTGCAGTTCGCGCGCCAGCACGCGGTAATCGAAGCCGTCCTGCCTGTCCGCCGCGATGTACCCGCGTGCCTGCGCCTTGTCCAGCACATGGCGCACCTCGGTGAATCGGTGCGCCGGCAATGCGTACACCGGAATCAATCCGGCCCGGAACAGCCCGCAGACCACCGTCACGAATGCTGGCGTATTGCCCAGCTGCACCACCACCCGGTCGCCCGGCACCAGACCGCGCGCCAGCAAGCCCGCACCGATCCGGCCAGCCTCCTGCCAGAGCGCCGCGTAGCTCAGCCGCACCTCGCGGCCGACCACGGCAATGTCATCGGCAAACAGGGTGGCCCGCTCGCGCAGCACGCCCGGCAGGGTTTCGCCACGCCAGTGGCCGGCGGCGCGATAGCGCGCCACCAGGGCCGGCGGCCAGCTCTGGCGCAACGGCACCAGCGCGGGGGAAGCACTTTCGTTCATCAGGAACCAACTCCGTTAACGCGTATGGAAGGCAGCGCATCGACGCCCAGAGCGTTCAACACGGCGCCGAATTTGGCGTCTGTTTCGGCCACTTCCAGCGCGGGCAGTGAGCCGGCAACAATGCCTGCGCCGGCGTACACACGCACCTGCGGGCCCTGCACACGGGCGCAGCGGATCGCCACGTACCAGTCGCCATCGCCGTCGGCATCGGTCCAGCCAACCGCGCCGGCATAGAAGCCGCGCGGCACCGGTTCCAGCTGGCGAATGGTGCGCAGCGCAAGCGCGCGCGGCGTACCGCACACGGCCGGGGTGGGATGCAGCGCGGCCACCAGCGCGGCAACCGGCGTGCGCGCGTCGGCCAGCGTGGCCTCGATCCGCGTGCCCAGGTGCCACATGGTGGCGGTGGCATGCAGCGAGGGCCGCGGCTCGGCCTCGATGTGGCTGCACCACGGCGCCAGTGCCGCCACGATGGCCTCCACTACATGGCGGTGTTCGTCGTGGTCCTTGGCCGAGGCCAGCAGTGCCTGCGCCACCCGTGCATCTTCGGCCGGGTCGGGATGGCGCCGGGCCGAACCGGCCAGTGGATGCGACAGCACCCGCGCGCCGCGACGCGACACCAGCAGTTCGGGGGTTGCGCCCACCAGCCACGCCGGGGGTTCCTGCGTTCCGCCGGGCAGCGTCACCAGATAGGTGGCCACGCTGGGGTCGTGGCCCAGGCGCGCGGCCAGGGCGTGCGGATCGACGTCCTGCGCGCCGTCCAGCAGCAGGCTGCGGGCCAGCACCACCTTGTGCAGCGCCGGTGCCGGCTGCTGCAGGTCATGCAACGCCGCGCCCACCGCGTCTGCGTACTGCGCGGCACTGGGTTCTGCGGCGATACGACCGTTGAAGGTCGCTGCCGGCGGCGCGGATGGCAGCGCCGCGGTCGAGAGTGCCTGCGGCTGGTGCAGCGCGTCGTCACCGTCAGGATCGAACGGCAGCGCGCCAACCAGCAGCGGCAGGCCGGCGCGCGGCGTAGCGAAAAAGGCAGCTACGCGCGCGGCCAGGGTGGCGGTGCCACCGGCCGGCAGCCGCGCTCGGCACCCCTGCGTGTGCAGCGAGCGCAACGGCGCACGCAGCAGAAACGGCGTGGTGACGGCGGCATCGCCCACCACGGCATTGTCGTCGTCGCGCACCGTGCGTGCCTGCGTGCTGTCGTTCATGCCGGCACTCCGGCGCGGTGGCGTGCCGCGGCCACCGACAACACCAGCAGTAGCGCGCCCACCAACAGATAGGGCGCGCTGGGCCGCCACTGGTACAGCAGTGTGCCGAGCATCGGCCCGATCACCATGCCCAGGCCCTGCACCGAGGCCACGGTGCCTGCGGCAGCGCCCTGCTCATGCGCCTGCACCGAATCGGCCGCCAGCGCCTGGAACGACGGAAACACGAAGCCCATCCCGAACGCCGCCACCGCGTAGGCCAGCAGCAGTTCCCAGCGTGCGTCCACCAGCGCCACCGAGGCGAACCCAATGCCCGACACCAGGGCGCCCAGGGCGATCCAGCGCCGCGGCGGCACGCCGACCAGTTTCATCACCAGTACCTGCGCCAGAATCAGCCCGACACCCACCGCGGTGAGCGCCAGGCCGGCCGCACGCGCGCCGTCGGCGGGCGACAGGTGCAGGCGGTCGATCGCGAAGAAGCCAACGGTGACCTGCGCGATGGTCACCGACACCATGGCGGCAAACACCGCCAGGATCGGCAGGCGCAGCCGTGCATCGGTCCAGCCCAGCCGCGCGCGCGGCCCCGGGGTGGCCGTGCGCAGCGGCGCGTCCGGTGGCAGGCGCCAGGCAATGGCGGCCAGCGACAGCAACGGCAGGAACGCCGCGATGTAGAGGGTGAGCGACAACTGGTGGAAGGCGATCCACCCGGCGGCGGCCGGCCCGACCACCATGCCCAGGGCGTTGGCGGTGCCGAGCTTGGCCATGGCCGAGGCGCGTTGCCCCGGCGCGGCACCGTCGGCTACCAGCGCGGCAGCGGTGGGCGGCACGGCGGCATAGAACAGCCCCACCAACGCCCGCGTGCCGACCAGCACCAGCACCGACACCCACAGCGCCGGCGGGCGCGCCAACGCAGCATCGACGAAGATTGCCATCGCCACGTAGATCAGCACGTAGGCCGCCAGTGCGATCAGCAGCACGCGCTTGCGCCCGATGCGGTCGCTGAGGCTGCCCCAGCGGCGCGCGGACAGCATCCACAGCACCCCGGCAGCGGTGACCGACAGGCCGGCATGCCACTCGGCCAGGCCCAGCAGGCGCACCACCGGCCCCACCACCGCCACGAAGGCCATCATCGCCATGGTGCCGGTCAAGGCCGCGAACACCAGGGCCGGCAAGCCGGGTACTACCGAACGCTCATGCATGGAACACCACTGCCAATCAGGGAATAGGGCGCGCAACGCTGCAAGGCGGCGCGTCGGATCGATCGGCTTCGACGATTGCGAGGATCGCCGTGGCTATCCCGTCAAATGATAACAGGTCGCATTCGCAGATTCCCGGTCGCGGTGGCGTGGCATTCATCCGCGCGCGATGGACATGGCGCACGGCTCAACTGCACGCGGGTCATTGATGTCGATCAACCCGTGCACACACCGACCCGACTAAGCTGGGTCCACTCCCACCGCGGCCTTTGCAATGGCGTCACTTCCTCCCGCAGCAGCCCTTCCCGGCATCGTCGCCGACATCGCGCACGGCCTGCCGGTGCAGATCATCAGCCTGACCGGCGAGATCTGGAGCGGCGACGTGCGCGAGATCAGCCTGCCGGGCAGCGAAGGGCGTTTCGGCGTGTTGGCGCAGCATGCGCCGCTGCTGGCGACCTTGCGCGAGGGCATGGTGTCGGTATTTCCGGTCGGGGCGGAGCCGCCGCTGCATGTGTATGTATCGGGCGGGCATGTGGAAGTGCAGCCGGGCAAGGTGATCGTGCTGGCCGACCTGGGCCTGCGCAGCGAGAACCTGGACGACGCCCGCGCCCGTGCCGCGCGTGAGGCGGCTGCATCGCCGATGGCCACCGAACTGACCAACCCCGACAACGCCAAGGTGCACGCCGAACTGGCGCTGCAGCGCCTGCAGCAGCTGCGCTCGCTGCCCTTCAAGTAATCCCGCACCCGCCGCAAGGACCCCGCGATGCTCAAGCGACTGCAGGACCTGTTCCGCTACTTCAACGGGGCGGTACCGTTCCGGCTGGTGCCGGCTTTGATCGCCACGGCGGTGCTGGTCACCCTGTTGCTGCTGCCCTGCCCGGCCGGGCTCACGCCCAAGGCCTGGGGGCTGGTGGCGATCTTCCTGACCACCATCGTGGCGATCATCCTCAAGGTGATGCCGATCGGGGTGATGGCGATGATGGCGATCGTCATCGTGTCGCTGTCGCAGGTCACCTCGACCTCGTCCAAGGGCGCCATCACCGACGCCCTCAGCAGTTTTGCCAGCCCGCTGATCTGGCTGATCGTGGTGGCGATCCTGATCTCGCGCGGCCTGAAGAAGACCGGGTTGGGCAGCCGCATCGGGCTGATGTTCATCGCCCTGCTCGGCAAACGCACGCTGGGCGTTGGCTATGGCCTGGCGGTGTGCGAGCTGGTGCTGGCGCCTTTCACGCCCAGCAACACCGCCCGCGGCGGCGGCATCGTGCACCCGGTGATGCGCTCGATCGCCAACGCGTTCGATTCGGACCCGGCCAAGGGCACCGAAGGCAAGGTGGGCACCTACCTGGCCCTGGTGAACTACCACGCCAACCCGATCACCTCGGCGATGTTCCTCACCGCCACCGCGCCCAACCCGCTGGTGGTGGACTACGTGGCCAAGGCGACCGGCCAGCAGTTCCACCTGACCTGGACCACCTGGGCGCTGTGCATGCTGGTGCCGGGGCTGGTCTGCCTGCTGCTGATGCCGCTGGTGATCTACCTGTTGTCGCCACCGCAACTGAAGGCCACGCCGAACGCGGTGGACTACGCGCGCGCCGAACTGGCACGGATGGGCCCACTGGCGCCGAAGGAGAAGGTGATGATGGGCACCTTCGGCCTGCTGCTGGTGCTGTGGGCGAACGTGCCGGCCATGCTGTTCGGGCCGGCGTGGACGCTGGATCCCACCGTGGTCGCCTTCCTGGGCCTGTTCGTGCTGATCATCACCGGCACCATCGACTGGGACGATGTGCTCTCGGAAAAGAGTGCGTGGGACACGCTGGTGTGGTTTGGCGCACTGGTGATGATGGCCGAGCAGCTCAACAAACTCGGCGTGATCGGCTGGTTCTCCGAGGGCATGAAGGGCGCCATCGTGGCCAGCGGCATGGGCTGGGAAGCCATCGCCGCGGTGCTGGTGCTGGCGTTCGTGTTCTCGCACTACCTGTTCGCCAGCACCACCGCGCACATCAGCGCGATGCTGCTGGCCTTCCTCGGCGTGGGCGCCCTGCTGATTCCGGCCGAGTACGTGGTGCCCTTCATGCTGATGATGACCGCCGGCTCGGCCATCATGATGACGCTCACCCATTACGCCACCGGCACCTCGCCGATCATCTTCGGCAGCGGCTACGTCAGCCTGGGGACGTGGTGGCGCGTCGGGTTCGTGATGTGCGTGTTCGAGCTGGTGGTGTTTGCCGTGGTCGGCGGTGCGTGGTGGAAGGTGCTGGGATACTGGTAGAGCCGACCGTTGGTCGGCTGCCGTCGGTGTGCGGCGTGTTGCCGCCGTGTGTCTATCAACGATCAGGCGAACTGCAGCCGACCAACGGTCGGCTCTACCGGGGAGCGATCGGCTGCGGCGTTTGGTCACGCTGGTGACCGCCTCAACCCAACATATGATGTTGACGATGAGGCAGACCCACACTATGTTGTGTTCATCGGCTCCCCGCTTCCGCCAGGCCCGGTTCCCCGTCATGCCCCTGCAGGCCACCCCGGCCGCCCGGCATGACCGCCCGAACAGCGCCTGGAAGCGAGCGTATTACCCGGACCCTTCCGGGGATGATCCCCCTGCCTCCATGACGCCCGCCCGTTCGTCGCGATGCCCGCATCGCGACGCGACTCCTGCGTACCGCATGGACTGACAATGATCACCGAAGACAGCACCCTTACCCACGCCGCCGCCGCACTGGAATCCACCGTTGCCAGCAGTGGCGATGGCCTGTGGATCAGCAAGGAAGGCGGCAACCGGCGCATGCCGTTCGAGCAGGCCCGCCTGCTGCGCTCGATCCAGGCCGTGCACGCCGAGTTTCCGCAGCTGGACCTGGCCGATTACCAACGCGCCGTGTTGGCGCTGGTGCATCGGCGCGAACAGCTGAGCGCCGACGAACTGGTGGACCTGCTGATCCGCGAAGCCGAATCGCGTATCGACCTGGTGGCGCCGGACTGGGAGCACTTCGCCGCGCGGCTGTACCTGCGCCGCCTGTACAAGCGCGCCAGCAAGAACCGCTTCTACGACGCCAGCCTCAAGTACGGCTCGTACGTGGGGCTGCAGGAAAGCCTGGCCGATCGCAACGTCTACTCGATCGACATCCTGAAGGCGTATTCCAAGGAAGAACTGGAGGAGGCCGGGGCGATGATCGACC
The DNA here is from genome assembly GCF_000661955.1 of Stenotrophomonas rhizophila. Taxonomy (NCBI): domain Bacteria; kingdom Pseudomonadati; phylum Pseudomonadota; class Gammaproteobacteria; order Lysobacterales; family Lysobacteraceae; genus Stenotrophomonas; species Stenotrophomonas rhizophila. The sequence goes on along the minus strand of NZ_CP007597.1, from coordinate 2,179,055 downwards.
CCGAGCGCGACCTGCTGTTCGCCTACAACGGCCTGTACCTGCTGGCCACCCGCTACCTGGCCACCGACCCGTCGCGGGCGGTGTACGAACTGCCGCAGGAGCGCTGGCTCACCATCGCGCTGTACCTGATGCAGAACGAACACCTCAGTGGCGACCGCACCCGCGCGCGGCGCATGCGGCTGGTGCGCGAGGCCTACTGGGCCCTGTCCAACCTGTACATGACCGTGGCCACGCCCACCCTGGCCAATGCCGGCAAGACCGGCGGGCAGCTGTCGTCCTGCTTCATCGACACCGTGGACGACAGCCTGCAGGGCATCTACGACTCCAACACCGACGTGGCCCGCGTGTCCAAGCACGGGGGCGGTGTGGGCGCATACCTGGGCTACGTGCGCTCGGCCGGGGCGGCGATCCGCGGCGTGGCCAATTCGTCCGGCGGCGTGGTGCCGTGGATCAAGCAGCTCAACAACACCGCCGTCAGCGTGGACCAGCTTGGCCAGCGCAAGGGCGCCATCGCGGTATACCTGGATGTATGGCACCGCGACATCGAGAGCTTCCTGGACCTGCGCCTGAACAATGGCGACCAGCGCCTGCGCGCGCACGATGTGTTCACCTCGGTGTGCCTGCCCGACCTGTTCATGGAGGCGGTGGAGCGGCGCGGTGACTGGTACCTGTTCGATCCGTACGAAGTGAAGCGGATCAAGGGCTGGTACCTGCAGGAATTCCATGACGAACAACGCGGCCAGGGCAGCTTCCGCGACCGCTACGCCGAGGTGGTGGCCGACGAACGCATCAGCCGCCGCACGATCAAGGCCATCGACCTGTTCAAGCGGATCATGGTCAGCCAGCTGGAGACCGGCAATCCCTTCATGTTCTACCGGGACGAAGTGAACCGGATGAACCCGAACAAGCACGCCGGCAAGGTGTACTCCAGCAACCTGTGCACCGAGATCCTGCAGAACATGAGCCCCACCCGGCTGATGCAGGAGATGATCAGTGGCGACCAGATCGTCACCACCCGCCAGGCCGGCGATTTCGTGGTGTGCAACCTGTCCTCGATCAACCTGGGGCGTGCGGTCACTGCGGCGCCGGACCTGCTGTCCAGCGATGTTCTGGAGCGGCTGGTGCCGATCCAGGTGCGAATGCTCGACAACGTGATCGACCTCAACCAGCTGCCGGTGCCGCAGGCCACCATCACCAACCGCAAGTACCGCGCGATCGGGCTGGGCACCTTCGGCTGGCACCACCTGCTGGCGCTGAAACAGATCGACTGGAACGACACCCAGGCCGAAGACTATGCCGACAGCCTGTACGAGCGCATCAACTACCTGGCCATCCAGGCCAGCATGCGCCTGGCCGAGGAAAAGGGCCGCTACAGCACCTTCGTGGGCAGCGACTGGCAGACCGGCGAGTACTTCCGCGCGCGCCACTACGACAGCCCGGCCTGGCAGGAACTGGCCGCGCAGGTCAGCGTGCACGGGCTGCGCAACGGCTGGCTGCTGGCGGTAGCGCCGAACATGAGCACCGCGCAGATCGCCGGCTCCAGCGCCTCCATCGACCCGGTGTACGGGGCGTTCTACTACGAGGAAAAGAAGGACTTCCGCCGCCCCGTGGCCGCGCCCGGGCTGTCGCTGGACACTTACCCGTACTACGAAAAAGGCGCCTACCGGCTGGACCAGTTCGCCAGCATCCGCCAGAACGCGCGCCGCCAGCGCCACGTGGACCAGTCGATCAGCTTCAACCTGTACGTGCCCAGCACCATCCGCGCCAGCACCCTGCTCGCCCTGCACATGAGCGCGTGGCGCGAAGGCCTGAAAACCACCTACTACGTGCGCTCCAACGACATCGACATCGACGAATGCGAATGGTGCGGTAGTTGACGACCGCAGGTCGTCAGCGGTAGTGCCGGCCGCTGGCCGGCAACCAGGCAAACGCACGTAACCGACAACCAGGACACCCGCATGGCAACACCGCTGGAACGCATCAAGATCCTCGAACCGCGCCACCCCAACCGCTCCACCGGCATCATCAACGGCCGCACCAGCGGCATCCTGAACTGGAATGACATCCCCTACCCGTCCTTCTACCGGGCCTACAAGGAGCTGTCGACCAACTTCTGGATCCCCGACGAAGTGGACATGAAGGGCGACGCGCGCGGCTACGGCGAGCTCAATGCGCGCGAAAAGAACGCCTACGATTCGATCATCGGCCTGCTGGCCACGCTCGATTCCCCGCAGACCCGCTTCATCTACAACGTGGCCGAGTACATCACCGACCCGGCCGCGCACGCCAACGCCGCGATCATCGGCCAGCAGGAGGTGATCCACAACGAGAGCTACAGCTACGTACTGGCCTCCATCGCCGGGCTGGCCGACCAGAACCGCGTGTTCGAAATCGCCCGCACGCATCCCACCATTCTGGCGCGCAACCAGCCGATCATGCAGTCCTACGACGACTTCATGCGCGAGAAGACCGCCGAGACCCTGATCCGGTCGCTGATCCAGTCCTCGATCCTGGAAGGCATCAACTTCTATTCCGGCTTCGCGTTTTTCTACAACCTGGTCCGCCAGAACCGCATGACCGGCACCGGCAAGATCATCAGCTTCATCAACCGCGACGAACTGGCCCACACCAAGTTCATCAGCGAACTGATCCGCGCCATCATCGGCGAGAACCAGCAGCTTCAGGGCGACCAGCTCACCGCTTACGTGCACGATGCATTCGAGCATGCCATCGCGCTGGAAACGCGCTGGACCGGCGAGGTGCTGGACGGTATCGATGGCATCGACGTGGACGAGATGATCCGTTACGTGAAGTACCGCGCCAACAAGATGGCCGGCATGCTCGGCATCGAGAAGCTGTACAGCGACACCAACGTCAACGTGATGCCGTGGATCAAGGCCTACGCCGACAATTTCACCGAGACCAAGACCGACTTCTTCGAGATGCGCAACGCCAGTTACAAGAAGACCAATTCGGACAACGGCTTCGACGACCTGTGAACCGCCCATGCGCATCCTGCTTGCCTATGCATCGCTGAGCGGCAACACGCGCGAGGTGGCGCGGCTGGTCGCGGCACGCTGCCAGGCCCTGGGCCACCCGCTGCAGCTGCTGGACGTGGACGGCGATACCGCTGCCGCGCTGGCACAGCCACGCGATGCGCTGCTGCTGGGCTGCTGGACCGACAACGCCGGCCGGACCCCGGCGGAGATGAAAGCCTTCGTGGCCACGCTGCGCGACACCGCCGGGCTGCCGCCCGGCCTTGGCGTGGCCGTGTTCGGCACCGGCGAAACGCAATGGGGCCCGGAGTACTACTGCGGCGCCGCGCATCGCCTGGCACGCTTCTTCGGCTCGCCGCACCCGGTGCTGGAAATCGAGCAGATGCCGCACGGGCAGGCCGATACCCACGCCATCCACCAGTGGACCGACACCGTGTTGGCCCGCATCGAGACCGCTACCCATGCAGATCCTGCACGCCGCCACGCCTGACGCCTACCACACCGCCCTTCGCGACCATCCCACCGTGCTGGTGGATTTCCACAAGGACAACTGCCCTGGCTGCCGCATGCTGGACATGTCGCTGACCAGCATCGCCGATTCACCGCGCGCCGCCGGCATCGTGCTGCTCAAGGTCCACCTGGAAACCATCGGCGAAGTGTTCTTCCGCAGTTTGGGCCTGCGCCAGACACCCACCCTGCTGCTGGTCCGTGACGGACACGAAGTAGCGCGGCTGGCCGGTTACCAGTCGCCGAAGCAGATCGGCGACGCCCTCGCGGCCGCCATGGCAACGTAACCCCTGGTCATGCCGAAAAACCAGCCTGCGTTCGATGGTCATGTCTCCACCGAACGGTGAGCCGTTACGTGCAGTCGACCAAGGTTCGACCCTACCAGCCACCGGGTTCAAGCATCTCTCCGGTAGGGTCGGTTCCCAAACGACCGCCGATAACCGCGCCGCGCGCGTTGCACGCATGACCCGGAAACGATGCCGCGCCTGCAATCATGCAACCGAACCGCATGCCGAAAAACCAGCCTGCGTTCGATGGTCATGTCGCCACCGAACGGTGAGCCGTTACGTGCAGTCGACCAAGGTTCGACCCTACCAGCCACCGGGTTCAAGCATCTCTCCGGTAGGGTCGGTTCCCAAACGACCGCCGATAACCGTGCCACTCGCGTTGCACGCATGACCCCGGAACGAAGCCGCGCCTGCAATCACGCAACCGAACCGCACAACAAAAACCGGTCTGCGTTCGAACGTCATGTCGCCACCGAATGGTGAAGCACCACGGGCAGTCGACCAAGGTTCGACCCTACCAGCCACCGGGTTCAAGCATCTCTCCGGTAGGGTCGGTTCCCAAACGACCGCCGATAACCGTGCCACGCGCGTTGCACGCATGACCCCGGAACGAAGCCGCGCCTGCAATCACGCAACCGAACCGCACAACAAAACCGGTCTGCGTTCGAACGTCATGTCGCCACCGAATGGTGAAGCACCACGGGCAGTCGACCAAGGTTCGACCCTACCAGCCACCGGGTTCAAGCATCTCTCCGGTAGGGTCGGTTCCCAAACGACCGCCGATAGCCGTGGCACGCACATTGCGCGCATGACCCAAAAACGGAGCCAGCGCCCGCAAATCACCCCACCCGACGGCCCAGCAACCCCCGCCGCTTGAACCACCACTCCAACGGCAACGTCACCAGCGGCGGAACCGCAGCCAGCAGCGCCAGCCCTGCCGCCCACCACGGCCAGCGCAGCCGCACCGCGGCCAGCACCGTCACCACCACGTAGGCCATGAAGGCGAACCCGTGCAGCGGCCCGAACACGCGTACGCCGATCGGGGTGGGATCGGCGGCGTGGTACTTGAAGTACATGCCGACCAGCAGGCCGGCCCAGGTGAGCGCTTCAATGAAGGCAACGGTGGCGAAGACTCGACCCATGGGGGTCATCGGTGGAGTGGCGTTCAAATCTGGCTCGGCACGCAGGCATCAGGAACGCCATGATAGCCGCGAACTGCGAATGCGACCCGTTTGCAGCCGTTGACCCTGCAAAAGGCGTGCGCACGTTCGCGCACGCCCCGTCACTCAGACGAACATGCCGCCCGACGCCTCCACCCGCTGCGCATTGATCCAGGCCGTCGACGGCGACAACAGTGCCGCCGCCACCGGTCCGATGTCGTCGGGCTGGCCGGCGCGCCCCAGTGCGGTGATCGAGGCCACCATGCCGTTGACGTGCTCGTCGTCGCGCACGCGGCCGCCGCCGAAATCGGTGGCGATCGCGCCCGGTGCCAGCGTGTTGGCGCTGATCCCGCGCGCGCCCAGCTCCTTGGCCAGGTACCGGGTGAACACTTCGATGCCGCCCTTCATCATCGCGTAGGCCGAACTGCCCGGCAGCGAGAAGCGCGCCAGCCCGCTGGACACGTTGAGGATGCGCCCGCCATCGGCGATCAGCGGCAGCAGCGCCTGGGTGAGGAAGTACGGCCCCTTCAGATGTACAGCCACGGCGTGGTCGAACTGTTCGTGCGTGGTCTCGGCGATGCTCGCGTACAAGCCTTCGCCGGCGTTGTTGAGCAGGCCCTGCAACTGCGTGGCGCCCCACCCCTGCAGGGTGTCACGCAGCTGGTCGGCGAACGCGGCGAAGCTGCCGCTGTCGGCGACATCCAGCGGCAAGGCCGTGGCACGGCGGCCGAGCGCTTCGATCTGGGCGACCACCTGCCGGGCGGCGTCGGCCTGGCTGCGGTAGGTGATCACGATATCGGCGCCATCGGCGGCCAGCGCGAGCGCGGCGTTGCGGCCCAGCCCGCGGCTGCCGCCAGTGACCAGAACGATACGGGGGGAGCTGCTCATGTCGTTTCTCCAGCGGTAGGGTGTGGGTACAGACTATTGATCTTGCGAGAGCGCATAAACCGCGCGATCCTGATTTGACTGTTCACCAATGACGAACAATCCATGGATCGCCTGGACCAACTACGCAGCTTCCTGCGCGTCGCCGAACTGGGCTCGTTCACCGGCGCTGCCGACAGCCTGGGCCTGCCCAAGGCCAGCGTCTCGCTGGCCGTGCAGCGGTTGGAGGCGGAGGTGGGCGTGCAGCTGCTGCACCGGACCACCCGCCGGGTGCGACTGAGTGCCGACGGCCTGCAGTTCCAGCAGCGCGCCCGCGACCTGCTGGATGACATGGAAGAGCTGCAGGGCATGTTCCGCCGCGACACCAGCCAGCTCAAGGGCCGGCTGCGGGTGGACATGTCCAGCGGCCTGGCCCGGCAGCTGGTGATCCCGCACCTGCCCGGCTTTCTTGCGCGGCACCCGGGGCTGGAGATGGAGCTGAGCGGCACCGATCGCCGCGTGGATCTGGTGCGCGAAGGCTTCGACTGCGTGCTGCGGGTGGGCAGCCTGGACGACAACACGCTGGTGGCACGCCCACTGGGCGCCATGCAGATCGTCAACTGCGCCAGCCCGGCCTACCTGGCCACGCGCGGCACGCCGCGTACGCTGGCCGACCTGCACGCGCATGCCTTGATCCACTACGTGGGCACGCTCGGCCAGCGTTCGCCGGGCTTCGAGTACCCCGATGACGAGGGCGGCTATCGCAGCCTGCCGATGCGCGGCGCGATCACCGTCAACAGTGGCGAGGGGTACAACGCGGCCGCCCTGGCCGGGCTGGGCATCATCCAGGTGCCGCGGCTGGGGGTGCGCCAGGCACTGGCCGCCGGCACCCTGGTGGAAGTGCTGCCCCAGCTGGCCGCCGAACCGATGCCGGTGACGCTGCTGTACGCGCAACGCCGCCACCTGCCCCATCGGGTCACCGCGTTCATGGACTGGGTGGCCGGGGTGATCCAGCCGGAGCTGCTGCGGGCGGACTGAAGCCACCGCCAACACCGTGCACAATCACGCCGCCAGATGTGCATGCTTCTGCACCCTATGTGCACGGTAGTGTATATTCACCCCTCTTATTGGGGTGATCCTCTGCGTGTTCATGCATGGTTGCTCCGATTTTTTCCGAACGCCAGAGCATCCCGCCATGCATCCCGAAGCCCTTCCCGGCGAACGCCAACAGACCATCCTGCACCTGCTGCGCGAACAGGGGCGCGTGTTCTCGGCCCAGCTTGCGCTGCAGATGGGCGTCTCCGAAGACTCGATCCGCCGCGACCTGCGCGATCTGGCCAGCCAGGGCTTGTGCCGCAAGGTGTATGGCGGCGCGCTGCCGGCGGCCCCGGAATTTCCGCCACTGGCCGACCGTCATGCCCTGCAGCGCGATCAGAAGCAGGCGCTCGCACGCGCAGCGGCCCTGCATGTGCGCCCGGGTGAGCAGGTGCTGCTGGATGCCGGCTCCACCAACAGTGCCATCGCCGCCTGCCTGCCCGACACCCAGGGCCTGCGGGTGATCACCAATGCTCCGGACATCGCGCTGCTGCTGATGGCGCGCAGCGGGTTCGAGGTCACGCTGATCGGTGGCCGCCTGGATCCGAGGATCGGCGCGGCAGTTGGCGCGCAGGCGCTGGAAGCCATCGCCGCGTTGCGCGTGGACGTCTGCTTCATCGGCACCTGCGCGGTGGATGCCGAGGCCGGGCTGTGGGCCGTGGATGGCGAGGAAGCCGCGCTGAAGCGGGCGATGCTCGCCGCCAGCAGCCGCTGCGTGGTCGTGGCCAGCAACGAAAAGCTGGGCGCGCAGGCATCGCACCGGATCGGCACGGTCGAACGGATCGACGTGCTGGTGCTGGAGGCCGATGCCCCGCCGGCGCAGGCCGAGGCGTTCGCGCGCCGCGGCGTCGACATTCACCACGCCGATGCGGAGTGAGCCCGATATGTCCACGCTGACCCACGCATCCCTGGCCGGTACCCGCGTCGAACAACACGCCACCCGCGCCGCCTTCTTCCTGCCCGGCTTCGCCACCGCCGCCTGGGCGCCGCTGGTGCCCTTCGCCAAGACCCGCACCGGGCTGGATGAGGGCTCGCTGGGCCTGGTGCTGCTGTGCCTGGGTGCCGGTTCCCTGCTGGCGATGCCGCTGGCCGGCATCTTCGCCGCCCGCCACGGGTGCCGAGCGGTGATGATCGGCACGCTGTTGATGGTGATCGCCAGCCTGCCCCTGCTGGCCATCGCGCCATCGCCGTGGACGCTGGGCCTGGCGCTGTTCGTGTTCGGCGCCGGGGTGGGCGCATGCGACTGCACGATGAACATCCAGGCGGTCATGGTCGAGCGTGACAGCGGGCGGCCGATGATGTCCGGCTTCCACGCCTTCTACAGCATCGGTGGCGCCGTTGGCGCCGCGGCGATGACCGGGCTGCTCGCGCTGCACCTCCCGCCGTGGCTGGTGTGCCTGCTGGCTGTCGCGGTGATGGCCGCGCTGCTGGCCCTCTCGCTGCCGTACTGGCGGCGCGACAAGGCGCCCACCGGCGCGCCGGTATTTGCGGTGCCACATGGGGTGGTGCTGGGCATCGGCGTGCTGTGTTTCGTGGCCTTCCTGGCCGAGGGCGCCATGCTGGACTGGAGCGCGGTATTCCTGCACGAGGTTCAACAGGTGCCGCCGTCGCACGCCGGGCTGGGTTTCATGACGTTTGCCATCGCCATGACGGTGACCCGCCTGGTCGGCGACGGCGTGGTGGCCGCGTTGGGGCGGCACCGCGCCATCCTGCTCGGCAGCCTGGTGGCGGCCGGTGGTTTCGCGCTGGTCACCTTCGCCACGGTGCTGCCCCTGGCCTTGCTGGGCTACGCGCTGATCGGGCTGGGCTGCGCAAACATCGTGCCGGCGTTGTTCTCGATGGCCGGCAACCAGAAGGCGATGCCGGAGAGCCTGGCAATTCCGGCGATCACCACGCTGGGCTACGCCGGCGTGCTGGCCGGCCCGGCGTTCATCGGGCTCGTGGCACAGGCCAGCAGCCTGGTGTTCGCCTTCTGCCTGGTGGCCGTTGCACTGGCCGGCATTGGCGTGGCGGCACGCTGGGTGCGGGCCTGAGTCGCGCCTGCAGCACGACCGGCGCAACGTGGGCGGTACCATCGTGGTACTGCCTACCGGGTCCGCGCCATGACCACCCTGCCCTTCGATCCCCGCCCACGCCGCGCCGCCTTCCGCGCCCTGCATGCGGACGGCTGTTTCGTGTTGCCCAACCCGTGGGACGTGGGCAGTGCGCGCTACCTGCATGGGCTGGGGTTTGCCGCGCTGGCCAGCACCAGTTCCGGCGTGGCCTGGAGCCAGGGCAAGCCGGACGGCCAGCTCTCACTGGATGAGACGCTGGCCCACCTGCGTGACCTGGCCGCTGCCACGCCGCTGCCGGTGAATGCCGATTTCGGCGATGGCTTCGGCGCGGATCCCACCGCGGTGGAGCACGCCGTGGAACAGGCCATCGCCACCGGCGTGGCCGGCCTGTCCATTGAAGACGCCCGTGGCGACGCCGACGCGCCACTGCGACCGCTCGACGAGGCAGTGGCGCGGGTGCGCGCCGCACGGGCCGCCATCGACCGCAGTGGCGAGGACGTGCTGCTGATTGGCCGGGCCGAGAACTTCTTTGTCGGCCGCCCGGACCTGGACGATGCCATTGCCCGGCTGCGCGCCTACGCCGCAGCCGGCGCCGACTGCCTGTACGCGCCGGGCATCAGCACCCGCGCGCAGATCGAGGCGGTGGTTGCCGCCGTGGCCCCCAAACCGGTGAACCTGCTGGTGGGCAGCGCCGTGCCGTTCACCCTGCAGGACATCGCCGCCATGGGCGTGCGCCGGGTCAGCGTGGGCGGCGCGATGGCGCGTACCGCCTGGGGTGGGATGATGCGCGCCTCGCAGCTGCTCAGGGACGAAGGCCGCTTCGACGGCTTCGCCGATGCGGCCTCCGGGGCGGTATTGAATCACCTGTTCCGCTGACCGGGGTCAGTGGCTGGACAGCACCACCACCGCACCGGTGACCAGCGCGATGCCGACCCAGCCGATGGGACGCAGGCGGTTGCCGAACAGCACCCGCCCGCAGACGGCAGTGCCGATCACTCCGATCGCGCCCCACATCGCATAGGCGGTGGCCAGATCCAGGGTCTTGACCGCTTGGCCGAGAAGCGCGAAGGCGAGCCAGACCAGCACGATCGCGGCAACCCCCCAGGCCGGCTTACGGAACCCATCGGATTTGGCGACCATCATGTTGGCCGCGATGTCGATCAGGGCCGAGCAGACCACGAACAGGAAGGCGGTGAGACTCATGCCGTGTGCTCCTCGCCGAGCGTGACGCAGACGATGCCGACCGCCGCCATCACCAGGCCGATCATCTGCTGCACGGACAGGCTGTCCTTGAACACGAAAATGCCGACCAGCGTGAGCAGGGTCAGGCCGAGGCCTTCCCACACCGCGTAGGCGACCCCGACCGCGATGGCGCGCACCGACAGCGCCAGGAAGTAGTACGAAATGGCCAGGGCCACGGCCATCACGACATAGCCCAGATAGCCGCCATGACGGGCGGCATCGGCCATGAACGAGGTGCCGACCACTTCGGCGACGATCGCCACAGTCAGGCAGGCCCAGGCGATCAGGCCGCCACGGGCACGGGGTTGGGAATGCACGTGTGTGTGCATGGGAAACTCCTTGAGGGTGATCCGGCGGGGCGTAGGTACCGACCGTTGGTCGGTACGGGCACTCGCGACACTCGCACTCCGCCGATGCCTTCATTATCATCGACGTTTCCATCACACCAAAGATGGAATCCATCGACAAAGGCGATACATCCATGCGCTACGGCCCGGAATCCTTGCACGCCTTCGTTGAAGCGGCCGCGCTCGGCTCCTTCTCCGCCGCGGCTCGCCGACTGAAGAAGACCCAATCGACCATCAGCACGGCGGTTGCCACGCTGGAGGCCGATCTGGGCCTCACCCTGTTCGATCGCCGCGGCCGCTACCCGGTGCTCACCGACGACGGGCGCAAGGTGCTCGGCCACGTGCAGGAGATTCTTGCCGCCGCTGAACGCCTGGAACAGCTGAGCATCCGCCTGGGCGACGCGGTGGAGCCGCGGTTGACCGTGGTGTTTTCCGACATCTACCAACTCAACCCCGACCACCCTCTGTTGCAGCGCTTCGAACAGCGTTTTCCGGACATTGAACTGGAATGGCTGGATGCCGAAGGCAGCGACGTGCTCGATGTGGTGCAGCGGGGGCGCGCGCATCTGGGACTGGTGCCGCAGCAGGCGCAGTACCCGTCCGACCTGACGGTGCGTGCGCTGCCGTTGCGCGCGGAAATGGCGGTGTTCGTGGCGCGGCAGCACCCGTTGGCGCAGATCGATGCCGCGGACGAATCCCACCTGGCGGGCCATCGCCGGATCTGCCTGAGCGGTGACGATCAGCGCAGCGGCCCGGCGCGTGGGCGCAGCTGGTCGGCGTCGGATTACCTGATGGTGCTGGAGATGGCCGAAGACGGCTTCGGTTGGGCCGAACTGCCGCGCACCCTGGTAGCGCGATACGGGCGCGGGCAGCTGGTGGAACTGGCCCTGCCCGGCTGGCCGAAGCTGGTGGCGTGCGACGCGGTGTGGCGCAAGGGCGAGACACTGGGCCCGGCCGCGCTGTGGCTGCTCGACGAATTCCTGCACCGCACCCCGTAGAGCGGGGCTCTGCCCCGCTGCGCTTTGCGCTGAAAGACAGCCGGGCAGAGCCCGGCGCTACGTGGCCATTCTTCAACGCATCCCGCGTAGAGCGGGGCTCTGCCCCGCTGCACTTCGCGCTGAAAGGCAGCCGGGCAGAGCCCGGCGCTACGTTGCGCTGGTTGGGATCGCCTGGAGCCGGCCAGCGGCCGGCACTACAAGGCAGCCGGGCAGAGCCCGGCGCTGCGTTGCGCTGGTTGGGATCGCCTGGAGCCGGCCAGCGGCCGGCACTACCTAGTGGGCTAGTGCGTAGTCGATGGCGGCGCAGATCGCGGCTACCTGCGCATCGTTGCACTGCTGCGGGGTGGCGCGGGGGCTGTCCGGGTAGACCTCGGTGGTGGTGGTGTAGGTCGCGCCGGTGATGCTGGCGCACAAGCCCAGCTTCTTCAGCGGGTACTCGATCACGCCCGGGGCCACCACCGGCGAGCCGATGATCTCGCCCTTGTCATCGGCCGGGGCGATGTGGGTCACCTGCTCCACCGCTGCGTTCACCGCCGTCTGGAACGCGGGCTGCGGATTCTCGCTGTCGTCCACCAGGTAGAAGCCATCGGGAATCAGGCCCGGTTCGAACGGCTTGCCATCGCGCGCGGCAAGCGCGGGACGGAACTCGGTTTCGTCGCTGTCGGTGGTTTCATGCAGGTCAATGTGCATCACCATGCCGGCGCGCAGCGGTTCCACCAGCGCCATCAGCGCCGCCGATTCCTGCGCCGGGCTGTTGGCCACGAACGAGCGGTTCGGGTCGATCGCATCGGCGTTCCAGCGCTGCACGCGCTCGTAGCCCCAGGGGCTCACACACGGCGCCACCAGCACGTTCGCGCGACCGGCATAGTCCTTGGCACGCGTGGCCAGGAACTGCAGCGCGCCCTGCACGCCACTGGTTTCGTAGCCGTGCACGCCGCCGGTCACCAGCACGCTGGGAAGCGCCGGGTTCCAGTTGCGGCTGCGTACGGCAAACAACGGGTACGCGTCCGGGGCGTAGTCCAGCGTGCCGTACTGCTCCACGTCGAAGTCCGCGCGCAAGGCGTCCACCGCCGGCACCACGTCGTTGGCATAGCGACGCTGCGGCTGCTGCAGGGCACGCCACTGCGCCTTTTCCGCCGCGCCCCAGGGCTGGCCAGGGGTGCCGATGGGATGGAAGCGGGCGTCGGTCATGGCGTACTCGTCTGTGCAGTGGATCGGGACGCCGATTTTACCATTGCCGCCCGGGCCGCCTGTGCCACATCAAGCGGGCAGCTGCTGCAGCGCCGCGTCGATCGGTTGGTCGCCTTCGGTGAGTTCGATGATGCGGTGCGTAAGCTGCGGGCGTTCGACCAACGCCACCAGCGTCGCGGCGACATCCGCACGCGGCACCTCGCCGTAGGCAATGGCCAGCCCGGCCTGCACGCATCCACGGCCGGCCGCATCGGTGAGCGTACCGGGGCGCAGGATCACCCAATCCAGGTCGCTGGCGGCCAGGTACACATCGGCGCGCTTCTTGACCGCCATGTAGTTCTCGAAGCCATCGCCCATCGCCTTGCCTCGCCCGGCCTCGGGAAATGCCGAGACCAGCAGGAAGCGTTTGATGCCGGCGTGCCGGGCGGCCTGCACGGCCAGCTCCAGCCCGGCACCGTCGATGGCGTTGGTCAGTTCGATGCCTGCCCCGCCCGCCCCGGCACTGAACACCACCACCTCGCTGCCGGCCATCTGTGCCGCCAGCGCCTGCGCATCGGTGTGGGTCAGATCGCCCTGCATCGGTGTGCCGCCCAGTGCGGCCAACGCGTCCGCCTGCTCCGGGCGACGATGCAGCGCCACCGCGCGGTGGCCGCGCGTGGCCAGTTGTTCGACCAGGTGGCGGCCGACCTTGCCGGCGGCGCCGATGATGAAAACCTGGGCCATGCTGTTCTCCTGATACGTACCAGCACCCAGCGTAGCCACCGCGGCGTGACCATGCCGTGGCGCTTACGCCAGCGCGAGCCAGCCGCGGAATCCCAGGCCCTGGTAGAAGCTCTCGACGCGGCTGAAACCGGCCTCGCGCAGCAGCGCCTCGTCCTGCGCCGGCGACAGGATATGCACGTGCTCGGCGACGGCGGCGCGACCGTGCTCGGCCTGCTCCGGCGTGATCCCGGAGGACATCGCAAAGTCGGCGTAGCGTTGCAGCCAGAGCGCACGCGCGCCGTCGTGCTGGTCGAAGCTCATGTGCGCCACCACCAGCGGCGCGCCCGCGCGCAACCGCCGATGCAGCGCCGCCAGGGTCGGCACGCGTTCGTGCAGCGGCACGAAATGCAGGGTGAGCAGGCAGGCCGCCGCGTCGAACGGCCCGTCAGGCGCTATGTCGATGTACCCGTGATGCAGCTGGGCACGGTGGGCGTGTGCGCCCAGAGTGCGGGTTGCCAGCGCCAACATCGCGTCCGACGGATCCACACCGTCGAAACGCCAGTGCGGCTGCGCCTGCGCGAAGGTGCGCAGCTCCAGGCCGCCGCCGGCGCCCAACACCAGCACGCGGGCATCGGTCGGCGCGGATTCGGCCAGCAGCTGCGTGCACATCCGCTGCAGATCGGCGAACCCCGGCACCAGCCGGGGTGGGCGTTCTGCGTAGCGGGCCACGGCATCGGGGTCGGCGTAGGCATCCATCGGGCGCACCTTATTTCATGTAACTGGTATAGTTACATTAACGCCCGTGGCGCGCGATGTCACCCGCCGTTGTACTGGGCCTCGCTGACCTGCTCCAGCCAGGTCACCGGTGAGCCATCGACCGCTTCGGCGATGGCGATATGGGTCATGGCCACCGTCGCCTTGGCGCCGTGCCAGTGCTTCACCCCCGGCGCGATCCAGACAATGTCGCCGGGGCGCATCTCCTGCACCGGCTTGCCCCACTCCTGCACGCTGCCCACCCCGGCGGTCACGATCAGGGTCTGGCCGAGCGGATGGGTGTGCCAAGCCGTGCGCGCGCCGGGCTCGAAGGTCACAGTGGCACCGCCCACCCGGGCCGGTGCGGCGCGCTGGAACGGCGCATCGATGCGCACCGTGCCGGTGAAATAGTCGGCTGGGCCTGCCGCCGATGGGGTGCTGCCGGCGCGGGCGATCTGGATCGGGGCCGGGTCGGCCGGTGCGGTGGCGGCCACCATCGACAGCAGCGTGCTGCTCAACAGGTTCATGCGGAACTCCTCGACGTGGAAAACGGACCGTCCCACTGTAGTCCCTGCCAACCTCGCCACTGCCTGCCGCAGCGCGCATGCAGAGATGAACATCACTCATCAATCATCAGCGCTTGGCGCCTTGTGCTCACCAGTGACCCGGACTCATCATGGCCAGGCATGAATCACATGCGTGCCGGACGCCGCCGATGGCCCGCGAGAATTTCAACGACCTGCAGGTCTTCGTCGCCGTGGCCCGCGAGCGCAGCTTCACCCGCGCCGCCGCGCAGCTCGGCGTCTCGCAGTCCGCGCTGAGCCACACCGTGCGAGGCCTGGAAGAGCGTCTCGGGGTGCGCCTGCTCACCCGCACCACCCGCAGCGTGTCGATGACCGAGGCCGGCGAACGCCTGTACGACACCGTGGCCCCGCGCATGCAGGAGATCGAGGCCGAGCTGGTGGCCATCAGCGACTACCGCGACCATCCTGCCGGCACCATCCGCATCACCACCGCCGAACACGCGGCCAACAGCATTGTCTGGCCACGCCTGAGCGCGATACTGCCGGCCTACCCCGACCTGCGCGTGGAGCTTACCGTCGACTACGGCCTGGCCGACATCGTGGCGCAGCGGTACGACATCGGCATCCGCCTAGGCGGACGCGTGGCCAACGACATGATCGCCGTGCCGATCAGCGGCCCGCAGCGCATGGCGATCGTGGCCAGCCCGGCCTATTTCGTCCATCACGTCGCGCCCCAAGCACCGGCGGATCTGGCCGCGCACAACTGCATCGGGCTGCGCCTGCCTACCCACGGCGGACTGATGGTGTGGGACCTGCAGAAAGACGGCCAGGAGGCCAACGTGCGCGTGGACGGGCAATGGACGTTCAACGGCAGCAGCGCCATGTTGCGCGCGACCCTGGCCGGCGCCGGCCTGGCCTACCTGCCCGAAGACATGGTGCTGGAACACGTCCAGGCGGGTCGCCTGCGCCGCGTCATGGACGACTGGTGCGACGTGTTCGACGGTTATTACGCCTACTACCCCAGCCGCCGCCAATCCTCCAGCGCGATGCGCGTAGTAATAGAAGCGTTACGCGCAGCCCGGTAGAGCCGACCGTTGGTCGGCTGTCGCGGTGCCCGACCCGGAACAGCCGACCAACGGTCGGCTCTACCCAGCCGGCCCTCACGGGCGCAGCAGCACCTTGCCGTTGCGGCCCGGTTCCAGACTCGCAGCGGCAGCAGCCGCCACCTCGTCCAGTCCGAACACACCATCCACCGGCAGGCTCAGCCCACCGCGTGCAGCCAGCTGCAGCAGCTCACCCACCAGCCGGCGCTTGTCGTCCGGGGCCATCGCCTGGCTCACCTTGCTGCCCCAGAACCCCTTCACCGTGGCCTGCTTGAAGATCACGTCGCCCGAGTTGAGCTGCATCGGTTCGCCGGTCATCGAGCCGAACGACACCAGCGTGCCGCCATCCCCCAGCAACGTCATCAGCTCGCTGCTGGCACGCCCGCCCACCGAGTCGACCGCCGCAGCGATCGAGCCGCCGGCCAGCCGCGTCTGCACCTGCGCCATCCAATCCGACTGGGCGGTGGAAATCGTGTTGTCGATGCCCAGCGCCTCCATTTCCGCCACGCCGGCATCGCGCCGCACCAGGTTCACGCAGTGCACGCCGCGCGCCTTGGACAGCATCGCCAGCGCCTTGCCGACCGCGCCATTGGCGGCGTTCTGCAGGATCCACTGACCCTCGTGGACCTGCAGGAACTCCAGCAGCATCAGCGCGCTCAGCGGCATCGCGATCAGCTGCGCCGCGGTTTCATCGTCGATCGCATCCGGCATCGGAATGACCATCTTCGCCGGTGCGATGAAGTGCTCGGCCCAGGTGCCATGCACCGACGCGGCGCTCACCCGCTGACCCACCGCCAGGCCTTCAACGCCCTCGCCCAGCGCGTCGATCACGCCGGTTGCTTCACTGCCACCAACCGCCGGCAGCGTGGGCTTGTAGCCGTACTTGCCGCGTACGGTCCACAGGTCATGGTTGTGGATGGGGGCCAGCACGGTGCGGATACGCACCTCGCCCGCGCCCGGCTGCGGGGTGGGTACGTCACCCCCGTGCAGCACGATGGTGGGATCGCCAAAGGTGTCATGCAATGCAGCGCGCATGGAAGTCTCCTGTTGCCAGTTCAATGGGGGATTGCCGGGCAGCGCCCGGCCTTGCACGGGCACACACGGTGCCCGGAGACGCGTGACCTCAACGTCGGTGGCGGTGCGCGGCCACGACCGGCACGGTCGGATGGCGCCACGCCCGCGTGCGCAGCAGCAACGTCTGCAGCACCAGCAGCGCGGCAACCGCCAGCGCCAGCACCGACACGGTATCGGCACCGGGCAGGCGCCAGCCCGACTGCTTCACGTACACACCGACCAGCGCCCAGACCACGGCCGCCGGGTACGCGAAATGCCCGCGCAGGCGCTGGTTCATCGCCCAGGCCAGCACCGTGGCAAGGGCCAGCAGCACCACGCTCCAGCCGAACATGTCGGCGGTGGGCAGCCACTGGTAGGCCACGATCACCTGGGCCGTGTTGAGGAAGGCGGCCATCGTCAGCCAGCCGGCATGCAGCGCCAGCGGATATGCCGCCCAGGCGCGCTGGCCGCCGGTGGCGTCGGTGGGGGCGGCGCGCACGGCGGCCATCAACAGGCACACCAGCGCAGCCCAGATGATCGCCAGCGCGGGCAGGAACCACTGGTTGGAAAACACCGGCATCCACGCGGCCGTCAGCGCGAAGCCCGCCGCCGCCCAGCCACGCACGCCGGGCAGGTCCGGGCGGCGCCGGCGCAGCTGCCACAGCCCGAAGACCACGTCCCACAGGAAGATCACGCCCCAGATCGCGAACGCGTAGCCCGCAGCGACCAACAGGGTCGGATAGCGGTCGGAAATCGCGCCATTGGTCGGGCCGAATGCGCCGGATTGCGAGAACCACGACACCACCGGCATGGCCAATGCGGCCAACAACACGATCCAACGCATGCATCCACTCCAACTCAAAGAGCGATGACGATACGCGGTTACCGGTTAAGGCGGTGGCATGGCCCCGATGATCGGGCACACCGGTGCAATCGCGAGGGGGTGCGCCAGCGCTTTACTGGCGCCGCCCGGCCTTTCGCCGCGGCCCCCACTGGACCGATCCGATGTCGTCATTTCTTCCCGATCGCCCTGGCGATCCCACCCGGCGGCAGTTCCTGGCCACCGGCATGGCCGTGTCGGCAGCGTTGATGCTGCCTGCGTTGCCAGGCCAGGCGTTTGCCTCGGGGCCTGCTGTTTCCCACCCCTACCCCCACCCCACCGGAGATACCCAGATGAGCAGCTACCACACCGTCAAAGACGGCACCCGCATCTTCTACAAGGACTGGGGCCACGGCCAGCCGGTCGTGTTCGCCCATGGCTGGCCGCTCAGCAGCGACGCCTGGGACCCGCAGATGCTGTTCATGGGCCAGCACGGTTACCGCGTGATCGCGCATGACCGCCGCAGCCATGGTCGTTCCACGCAGACCTGGGACGGCAACACCATGGACACCTACGCCGACGACCTGGCCTCGCTGATCGAAGCGCTGGACCTGAAGGACGCCATCCTGGTGGGCCACTCCACCGGCGGCGGCGAGATCGCCCATTACATCGGCCGCCACGGCAGCAAGCGCGTGGCGAAGGCCGTGCTGGTGGGTGCCGTGCCGCCGCAGATGGTGGTGAGCGCCACCAATCCGGGCGGCCTGCCGATGAGCGTGTTCGACGGCATCCGCGCCGGGGTGGCGGCCGACCGCTCGCAGTTCTACCAGGACCTGACCACGCCGTTCTTCGGTGCCAACCGTGACGGTCACAAGGTCAGCCAGGGCATGCGCGACGCATTCTGGCTGCAGGGCATGCAGGGCGGTCACAAGGGGCAGTACGACTGCATCCGCGAGTTCTCCGAGGTGGACTACACGCAGGATCTGAAGAAGATCGACGTGCCGACGTTGGTGGTGCATGGCGATGACGACCAGATCGTGCCGATCGATGCGTCGGGCCGGCTGTCGGCGAAGATCGTGGCCAATGCCACGTTGAAGGTGTACCCGGGCGCGCCGCATGGCCTGACCGTGACCCACGCCGATCAGTTCAACCAGGACCTGCTGGCCTTCGCCAAGGCCTGACCCAACGCCGCGATCGCCACGCGGGGCGCCGGGTTCTGCCCGGCGCCTTTTTTTGTTTTCCTGACCCGTCCTGAATTGAGTTGACACCTTTTCCCACAGGAAGAGGAATGTTCAATGGATTCAACACTCAGGCGCAGCCAGCGGGATTACTCGCTGGCCTTCAAATTGGCGGTGGTCGACCAGATCGAGCGTGGGGAGCTGACCTATCGTCAGGCCCAGGATCGATACGGCATCCAAGGCAGCAGTACCGTGCTGAAGTGGCTTCGCCGACATGGTCGGCAGGACTGGTCGGGTGGTGCATCATCTGCCCCCATGACCACTTCACCCAAAAGCGGGGCGGGCAAGCCGCTGACGCCGGAACAACAGATCAAGGCCTTGCAGGTGCAACTGCGGGAAGCCAACGAGAAAGCGCAGCTTTTCGAAGCCATCGTCGATGTCCTCAAAGAGGACTACGGGGTACGCATCGTAAAAAAGCCTTCCGGCAAGTCCTCACGCAAGGGCGCCTCCAAGGCCTAAGCGTGGCAAGGGCTTGCCGACATTTCGGCATTAGTCGGCAGGCGTACTACAAAGCCGGCCATCGCCAACAACAGCAGCTGGTCGAGGGCGCGCGGGCGATCGCCTTGGTGGGTGGCTATCGGGCCCGTCAGCCACGCATCGGCACCCGCAAGCTCCACGGTCTGATCAGGCCGGCACTGCAGGCATCGGGGATAGCGATGGGGCGGGACCGCCTGTTTGGTGTCCTTCGTGATGCCCGGCTCCTGGTGCCCATGCGGCGCGCATATCACAAGACAACCAACAGCCATCACCGCTTCCGGCGGCACCCCAACCTGCTCAAAGCTGGCGAGGGGCGCGTGGTACCCACCGGCTGCGAGCAGGTGTGGGTCGCCGACATCACCTACCTGCCAACGCAAGGGAAATTCGTCTATCTGAGCCTGATTACGGATGCTTGGTCACGCAAGATCGTTGGCTGGAGTGTGCACGACACGCTGCAGACCGAGCAGGTTGCCCAGGCGTTGCAGATGGCGCTGAAAGGACGAAAAACGCGTCAACAACTGGTCCACCACTCCGATCGAGGTATCCAATACTGCTCGGATTACTACCAGAAGATCCACGCCGCGCACGGCGTAACCTGCTCGATGACCGACGGCTACGACTGCTACCAGAATGCGTTGGCAGAACGGGTAAATGGGATCTTGAAAGGCGAATTCCTGCTGCATCGCCCTCGGGACCTGGCGCAGGCACGGCAGATGGTGGCCGAGTCGGTGGCGATCTATAACGCCGAGCGGCCGCACCTGTCCCTTAAAATGCAGACGCCCGATGCAGTGCATCGGGCGTCCTTGGCCGCCTGACGGCGGCCGATTCATCCGCCACAGGTGTCAACCTATGGCAGGACGGGTCATCCTCCCAAGCAGAAACGTGCCACGACGCTTTCCAGGCGCAGCCGGCGGCGGGTCGAGCGCTGGGTCCCCATGCCCTTTCCGGCGAATGTCCCCCGGCGTCGGCCTGCGGCCGCCACCTCCTCCTTTATTTCGCCTCCAAGGGCATGGGGACCCAGCGCCCGACCCACCGACAGCGCCAGAAAAGCCTGGCTTCCCCTGCTTACCGCAAGCTGAGCCCCGTAGCGGCCGGTAGGCTCCTGGGCAAAATAAAGGAGGAGGCCGCCACGCGGCCGGGGGACATTTGCACCAGGGGCCTACCGGGTGCTACGGGGCCCTCACGCTCGCGACCGGCCCGATCGGAGACGCCAGCCGCGGCGCCCGCACACCCGAGCACCCGCGTACCGTCGTGCGCACTCTGTGACGGCCCTTGCAACAAGGCTCTCCCCTCAGAGGTGGGAAGAACCTTTTTTTGTATCCGCCCGTCAGCCCAGTTCGTGCGAGTGCTTCAACGGCGGCAGCGCGCCATGACCACCCACAAAATGCCTGACGATCGGCGCGTGCTCGCCGCGGTGCAGCGCCCGCACCTTCTGCTGGTGATCGCGGTCTTCAGCGGTCACGCGCTCATGCTGGCGCAGATGTTCCACCCAGGAGCTGGTCACGAAATACTCCAGGTGAATGCCCGGCGTAGCCACGTCCTCGGCCACGCCCCACAGCACCGCGCCGTCGCGGCGCCGGGTGCGACCCAGCTCCCCCATCAACACGTGGAACGCCGCGCGGTCGGCATCGGCGATGCGGTACTCCACCGTGACCAGCACCGGACCGCGATCATGCGACACCGGCACCGCCAGCTCGGGCGCTGGCCAGTAGCCGGCGGGACGCAGGTCCAGCTCCTCGCTGCCCGCGATGCGCACCCGCCACACCAGCAGCCCGGCGATTACCGCGCCAACCGAGGCGATCGTCAACGCCAGCGGGATCGACGTGCGCTGGGCAATGCTGCCCCAGCTCAGGCCGCCGGCCGCCATGCCCAACGAGAACACCATGATGTACAGCGACAACGCACGCGCCCGCACCCACGGCGGCACCGCGGTCTGCGCGGCGATCTGCAGCGAGGACAGCACCGTGATCCAGGCAAAGCCATTGATCAGCATCGCCACCGGCAACAGCGCCATGTGCCGCAGCCAGGCCAGCCCGAACAGGCTCAGCGCGCAGGCCAGCGTGGCCAGCAGTACCAACAGGTCGCGGTCCATGCGCGCACGCAGCGTCGGCAGCACCAGCGCGCCGGTCACCGCACCGATGCCGATACAGCCCAGCAGGATCCCGTAGAGGCCCGCGCCGCCGTGCATCTCCCCACGCACCACCAGCGGCAGCAGCGCGGTCACCGCACTGGCGAAGAAGAAGAACCCGGCCGACTTCACCAGCACCGCCTGCAGGCGGCCGGCGCGCAGTGCATAACGCAGGCCCGCGCGCAGTCCCGCACCGAAGCCTTCCGGCGGCAGCGTGGAGGCCGCTGCGTCCGGCGTCCAGCGGGTCAATACGATCAGCATTGCGGCAAAGCTCAGCGCATTCAGACCAAACGCCCAGCTTGGCCCCAACTGCGCCACGATCAACCCGCCAATGGCCGGGCCCAGCGAGCGCGCAATGTTGATCCCGATCGAATTCAACGCCACCGCCGAAGCCAGCATCGGCCGTGGCACCAGCTCGGACACGATCGCCGCCTGCGCCGGCATCGCCATCGCCGCGCCGCAGCCCATCGCGAAGGTCAGCGCCACCAGCAACCCGGGGGTCAGCATCGACAGCCCCGTCAACGTGGCCAGCGTGGCCGCCACCAGCAGCATCCAGCCCTGGGTGAACAGCAGGTAGCGGCGTCGGTCGACGATGTCGGCCAGGGTGCCGGCCACCAGCGCCAGCAGCACCACCGGCACCGTGGTCGCCGACTGCACCAGCGCCACCATCAACGGCGACCCGGTGCGCTCGGCCATCACCCAGGCGGCAGCCACGTCATTGATCCAGGTGCCCACGTTGCTGCCCAGGATGGCCAGCCACATCGCGCGGAACAGGCCGATCTTCAGCGGCGACCATGCGCCGGGTGCGGCGCCCTCGTTGTTGCTTACCATTGCCACGCTCCTACCATCGATGCAAACAAAGTGTCGCGGCCACCGGCCGCGCGCAGGCCGGGACCGGCCTCGAACCAGGCCAACTGCGCCTGCCATTGCCACTGCGGGCTTGCCCGCCACGTGGTTTCCCACTTGAACTGCTGCCCAATCCGGCGCGGTGTGCCGGCACTGCCCGGCAGCGCGGCCAGTGGCGCGGGGGTGGTGTAGATCGCATCGGCGCGGCGATGCTTCCACGCCAGCTGCCAGCCGAATTCGGTGGTGATCGCCGGATGCGGGGTCAGGGTCAGGGTCGGCTGCACGTCCATCAGGTTGGCCGGTGCCAACAGGCTGGCCTCGCTGAAGTACGCCGCCTTGGGATACAGCGCATTGAACGTCTGCAGGCGGCCATCACCGGGCGTGCGGTCGCCACTGGCGATGTCCACTTTCACGCCCAGGCGCGGTTGCCAGGTCCGTTGCGACCAGCGCACGCCGGTATCGCTGGCCAGCGTCCACGCGCGGATGGACAGGTCACCCTGCGCCCCGGACAGGGTGCCGCGTTGCCCCACCAGTTCGACGTTGGCATCCCAGCGTGGCTGCCGGGCGAACCAGCGTGCCCCAAGGGTCGTGCGCCGCTCGTCGCCCTGGGCACCGGCAAAGCGGGCATCGTCGCGACCATAGCCCAGCAGGTACAGGTCCAGACCGTTGCCCGCGCTGCGTCCCTGCAGCGTTGCATACCCGCCCAGCAGGTACTGGCCGTGGTCGCTGCGGTCATCGAATGCACCGGGCCGGTTGTCGACCGGGCGCAGCGCCATCAGGTCCAGCTGCCAGCGCGGCGCGCGCCAGCGGCCGCGCACGCCGTCGAACGCCAGCCGGATGTTCGGCCCGTCGCGCACCGACAGCAGCCGCGAGCTGCCGTAGCCGGCCTCCTGGCGGCCCAGCTGCCAGCCAACGTGTTCGCCCTGCCAGTGCACGTAGCCCTGCTGCACATCCAGCGCACCCCGGTCGGTGCCACCGGCACCCCCGCGGCGTCCCTGCTCGGCATGCACGCCCAGTTGCGCCACGGCCTGCCAGCCGTCGCGTTGGGCGCGGATCGACGCCAGCGCCCGCAGCAGCCCGTAACCGTCCTCCTGCCCGCCCTGCACGCCGAAGCGGGTCGGGTCGTAATACATGCTGCGCAGACGCAGCGAGGCATCCATCTGCAGCTCACCACCGCCGTCCAGCGCCATGCACTGGCCGCGGCCGTCCGCCTCGCAGGCCAGCGCCGGCGACGCAGCGGCCAGGCCCAGGGTCAGAAGGCGAAGCACGAACATCCCAATGCACCCCAGAACGCATTCGGCGCATCGGTGGGCACGGCGTGTGCGGCGGCATGGCCGTGCGCGCCATGGGTGCGGCAGCCGCCTGCCGCGTGGGCATGCGCGTGCGCGGTCAGCCCGGTCGCCGCGCCGCCTACGTGGTAGCCGCCAAAGCGGTTGACCGGCGACCAATCGGGCATGGCCGGCGGCAGCACCGGGGCCAGCGGCGCGAAGTCGCCGTCGCCGTACACCACCCGCCCGCCCACCACGGTCAGCAGGCTGGTGATATCGGCAATGGCGGCATCGTCCACCGCGAAGAAGTCCGAGGACAACACGCAGAAGTCGGCCAGCTGTCCGACTCCCAGCGTGCCCTTGTGGGCTTCGTCGCCCGAGAACCACGCGCTGCCCTGCGTCCACAGCCGCAGCGCTTCCTCGCGCTCCAGCAGATTCTCCTCGCCATACAGCGCCAACCCGCCCACGGTGCGCCCGGTGACCAGCCACGACAGCGCCACCCACGGGTTGTAGCTCGCCACGCGGGTGGCGTCGGTACCTGCGCCCACCGGCACGCCGGCCTGCAGCATGCGCCGCACCGGCGGGGTGTGGCGTGCCGCTTCGCTGCCATAACGCTGCACGAACGCCTCGCCCTGGTAGGCCATGCGGTGCTGGATGGCCAGCCCGCCACCGAGCGCGCGGATGCGGTCGATGTTGCGCGGGGTGATGGTCTCGGCGTGGTCGATGAACCAGTGCAGGCCGTCGAACGGAATCTCGCGGTTGACCTGCTCGTACACATCCAGGATGCGGTCGATGCTTTCGTCGTAGGTGGCATGGATGCGGAACGGCCACCGCTTCTCGACCAGCAGCCGCACCACCTCTTCCAGCTCCGGCTCCATGCCGGGCGGCAGTTCCGGGCGCGGCTCGTTGAACAGTTCGAAGTCGGCTGCGGAGAACACCAGCATCTCGCCGGCACCGTTGTGACGCAGCAGGTCATCGCCCTGGCGCGGGGCGACGATCTCGCTCCAGTGCTGGAAGTCCTGCTTTTCCTTGCCCTTGTTCTGGGTGAACAGGTTGTAGGCGATGCGCACGGTGAGCTCGCCGTCGCGGTGCAGCTGCTCGATGACCTGGTAGTCCTCCGGATAGTTCTGGAAGCCACCCCCGGCGTCGATCACCGAGGTGATGCCCA
This sequence comes from Stenotrophomonas rhizophila, assembly GCF_000661955.1. Taxonomy (NCBI): domain Bacteria; kingdom Pseudomonadati; phylum Pseudomonadota; class Gammaproteobacteria; order Lysobacterales; family Lysobacteraceae; genus Stenotrophomonas; species Stenotrophomonas rhizophila. The sequence continues at coordinate 2,154,237 of NZ_CP007597.1, read as the reverse complement.
ACCGGTTCAGTTCGTGCATGAAATGCCGGGTGGAATTGGCCTGGTACTCCATCGGCAGGCGCGGTCCCTTGGCCAGCGTGGCGTACAGGATCAGCGCGTTGGGCTTGGCCAGCAGCAGGCCGGTGGGAGTGCCCAGGCTGTCGCGCGCGATCTGACCGCCCGGCGGGTCCGGCGTGTTGCGGTCATAGCCACAGGCCCGCAGCGCGGCGCCGTTGAGCAGCGCCCGGTCGTACAGGTGCAGCAGGAAGACCGGCGTGTCCGGCGCGATGGCGTTGAGCTCGGCCAGGGTGGGCAACCGCTTTTCCACGAACTGCTCGGCGGTGAACCCGCCCACCACACGCACCCATTGCGGGGCCGGCGTGTTGTCCACCTGCGCCTTCAGCATGGCCATCGCATCGCTGAGCGAGCGCAGCCCGTCCCAGCGCAGTTCCAGGTTGTAGTTGAGGCCACCGCGGATCAGATGGGTATGGCTGTCGTTCAAGCCCGGTACTACGCGACGGCCGCCAGCATCGATGACGGTGCCCACGTCCAGCCCGGCACGCACCTGCGCTTCGGTGCCGACGGCGGCGATGCGCCCGTCCACCACCGCGAGCGCGTCGGCCTGCGGGCAGCGTGGGTCAAGGGTGGTGATGCGGGCATTGCGGATGAGCAGCGAAGACATGCGTTTCTCCGGGGATGAGGCAAAGGTGCCGGCGCCTGCGGCGAGTGCCAGGCCTGCGCCGACGCCCAGCAGCAGGTCGCGGCGACCGGGATGGTGCGGATAGGCGGTCATGGCCACCCTGCCCCGGCCAGTGACGGCTGCAGTGCAAACGCGCCAGGACCGGCCAGGGCGATGGCCAGCAGCGTCAGCGTCCAGAACAGGGAATACTCGGCACCGCCGCGCATCCAGAACCAGCCATGGGGCAGCGCCAGCAGCGCGGTGGACAGCAGGAACACCGCCGCGATCACCGCGCCGGGCCGGGTCTGCCAGCCCAGTAGCACCGCCAGCCCGCACAGCACCTGCACCGCCGCCAGCAGCAGCGGCATCGGCCGCGGCGCCGGCAGGCCGAAGCCGCGCAGCTCGTCGGCGAACCCGGCCAGGCCGGGCCCACCGAACCAGCCGAACAGCTTGCCCAGCGCATGCGGCAGCAGGAACCCGCCCGCCGCCATGCGCAGCAGCAACAGCGCCAGGTCCAGGCCGGTGGCGCCGGCCATGCTCAGTGGCCGCCTTCCTGCGCGCCGAACATCATCTTGGCGTACTGGATGCCGATGCCGTAGCCGCCGGCATGGTCACGGGCGATGCCGGTGGTGAGGTCGTAGGTTGCGCTGCGTGCCCAGTCGCGCTGCAGTTCCAGCAGGTACTGCACCGCCGTGATCGGCACTGCACCGGCCTGCACCATGCGGGTCACGGCGCGCTCGTGTGCTTCCACGCTGACGTCGCCGCACGCATCGGTCACCACGTAGACCTCGAAGCCCTGGTCGATCGCCGACAACGCCGGGCCGACGATGCACACGCTGGTCCACAGGCCGGCGAGCACCAGGCGACGCTTGCCGATGCGGTTGATCTCGTCGATCACCGGCTGGTCTTCCCAGGTGTTCATCGAGGTACGGTCGAACACGGTCTGGCCCGGGAAGATCGCGGGCAGCTCGGGGAACATCGGACCGGAGAACGACTTCTCGGCAACCGTGGTGAGCACCACCGGCACGTTGAAGCCGGCCGCGCCCTTGGCGATCAGCGCGGCATTGTTGCGCAACGCGGAGATGTCGATGGTGTGGGTAGCAAATGCCATCTGCGACTGGAAGTCGATCAGCACCAGGGCGTGATCGGTGGGCGACAGCAGCGAGGTGCCGGCGACGGCGGTGGCCTTGTTCATGGGCATTCCTTGGGATCGAGGGGATTCAGGCACCCGGGCGCAGGCTGCGCCGGGCGAAATGACGGGGGGTGCAGCCGGTCACGGCGCGGAAGCTGCGCACGAAATGGCTCTGGTCGAAGAAGCACAGGCTGCTGGCGATCTGGCTGACCTTCAGCCCGCCGGCGTGCAGCAGATGCTGGGCGTGTTCGATGCGGCGCTGGCGCAGGTACGCGGTCGGGCTCATCCCGGTACCGGCACGAAACAGGCGTGCCAGGTGGAAACGGCTGACGCAGGCCGCGGCGGCCATCTGTTCGACCAGCACCGGTTGCTGCAGGTTGGCATCGATGTAGGCCAAGGCACGCCGCAGCGCCGCCACCTGGGTGGGCGGCAAGGCGACAGGCGTGGGCGGCGTCGGGGGGGACGAAGCGGCCATCAGCGGGCTCCACGACGGGGTGTGCCATGGTCGCCGCGACATGCGTATGGCCCTACCCTCCATCGGAGGGAGCGGCGATTACTCTTTCGGGTGATCACGCCCGTTGCCGCCGCCGGGCGACTGCCGCAGCACGCGTCGACCGAAACGACGTGCATCCAGCGAATAGGCGCCGGGGCCCAGCAGCAGCAACGCGACCGGCAGCGGCAGCCAGGCCCAGTGCGATGCCGCGTGTAGGCCCATCATCAGCAGCAGCGCAACCGCTGCCAGCGGGGTCCACACGCCCACCAGCAGCAGGCACGCCGCCGCCAGCGACGCCAGCTGCAGCCAGCCTGTCGGCGCCATCGGCAGCGTAAGCACGGCCGCGCACAGGCCGAGCCGCAGCAGCACCAGACCGACGCCGGGCGCACGGTCGGGGAACATCACGAACAGTCGTTGCATGGGGGCGGTCCAGAACGGGCCCGGCAGGGGTACCGCACTGCCGGGCGCGGCGCCTGCCCCGAAAGAGTAAGCAGCTGCTGCCCCCATCCCTGAGAGAATGTGGCATGCCCGTTGCCGTTTCCGCCCCCGTCCCCGCCCGCACGCGCCGCCGCGTGGCCGGCGGCTGGCTGCTGCTGTGCCTCCTGCTGGCTGCATGGCCGGCGCTGGCGGCACCGCTGTCGGCGTACGAACACACCGCCTGGGTGGTGGGCCAGGGCGCGCCCGGGGATGTCTGGGATATCGTCCAGCCCGCCGACGGCAGCCTGCTGCTGGCCACCGGCACCGGGTTGTACCGGTTCGATGGGCGCCAGTTCGAACGCCCGGCGCCGCCCAACGGGAGCACGTTCCCGTCCTCGAACATGACCACGCTGGCGCTGGATCCAGACGGCACGCTCTGGATTGCCTACTACAACGCGGGGATCAGCCGGCTCGACCGCCACGGTCTCACCCACTACGCGCAGGCACAGGGCCTGCCGCCCGGGCTGGTGCCGCGGATCGAGCGCGATGGCAGCGGCCGGTTGTGGGCCGCCGCCGATGGTGGGCTGCGCTGGTTCGACGGTGAACGCTGGCAGGTACCCACCGCCGCAATGGGCATCGGCGATGTACCGGCCCAGTGGCTGCTGCGCGATCGGGCCGGGACGCTGTGGGTGATTGCTGCGCAGCGGTTGTGGCGACTGCCGGCGAACGGCGCGCGCTTCGAACCGCTGGCGCTGCCGGTTGCGCCGTTCTCATCGCTGGCCCTGCGCGACAACGGCCAGGTGTGGCTGGCCGATCGCCAGCGCGGGCTCATGCCGGTGGCCGATGCCCGCGGCCTGCTGCCCGCCGCCGAACGCGAGGCGCTGCGTCGGCCCGCGTTGCTGGCCAAACGCATCCGGTTCGCCGCCGATGGCAGCCTGTGGGGCAGCCTGGTGGACAGCGGCGGCATCTTCCGCCTGGATGTCACCGCGTCGGCCGCCGCCCCGGTCGAGTACTTCGATGCTGCCCAGGGGCTGGCGTCGACCACGGCGGTGCCGGTGCTGGCTGATCGTGAAGGCACCTTGTGGGTCGGCACCAACCTGGGCCTCAACCGGTTCCGCGCCCATCAGGTCCGCAGCCTGACACTGCCGGGCCCGGCCGATCCACTGCGCACGCTGTACCACGCACCCGACGGACAGGTGTTCGCCTACGGCGCCGACCTGCGCCCGATGGCATTGCGCCGCACGCTGCTGCAGGTGCCGTCGGCCGACCTGCACCGCGCCGCGCTCGCCAGCGACCAACCCCTGTGGGTAGTCGATTGGGAGGCGCTGCGGCTGATGCGCGATGGCCAGTCGCACGAACTGCACCCGCCCGGGCTGCCCGCGCCACGCGAACTGCGCGCAGTGCTGCCACTGGGTCGCGACGAAGCCTGGTTCTGCTTCGGCGACCAGCGCGTGATGCACTATCTTCGCGGCCGTTGGGACAGCGACCCGGCGCTGCCCGGGCACGCCTGCACCACCCTGGCGGCCGGCCCGGCCGGTGCCGTGTTGATGGGCTATCCCGACGGCGAGCTGCGCGTACGCCGCCAGCACGCGTGGCGGCATTACACCCGTGCCGATGGCCTGCAGGTGGGGCCGATCACCGCCACCGCCATGATCGGCACGCGGATCTGGGTAGCCGGCGAGAACGGGCTGGCCCTGCTCGGCGACGACGACCGCTTCCATGCGGCACAGACCGACACCCCCGGCCTGCTGGAAGGCATCACCGGCATCGTCCGCGACCACACCGCCTACTACTGGTTCAACGGCAGCCGCGGCCTGCTGCGGATCGACGCATCGACCCTGGAGCAGTCGGTGCTGCACGGCAGGCCGGTGGAACCGCGGCTGTTCGACCGTGGCGACGGCATGCCCGGCATCGCCGTGCAGACCACCCCGATGCCCAGCGCGATGCTGGCGGCCGATGGCCTGCTCTGGTTGTCCACCAACCAGGGCCTGGCGTGGATCGACACCGGCGTGGCACAACGCGCCGGCCCCGCACTGCAGCCGCGTATCGGCGACGTCTCCCATGGGCAGACGCAGCAGCCACTGCGCGACGGCATGGTATTGCCCGCGGGCACCGCCCAGCTGCAGATCGACTACCTGGCACTGGCGTTGAGCCGACCCGAACGCACCCGCTACCGTTACCGGCTGATCGGGCTGGACGCGCATTGGCAGGATGCCGGCACACTGACCCGTGCGTTCTATACCAACCTGCCGCCGGGTCGCTATCAGTTCGAGGTGGTGGCGGCCAACCAGGACATGGTGTGGAGCCCGGTAGCGGCGACCCGCAGTTTCCGCATCGCGCCGATGTGGTACCAGACGCTGTGGTTCAACGCCGCCTGCGTGCTGCTGCTGCTGGCCCTGATCCTGCTGGCCATGCGCCTGCGCAGTCGCCGCCTGACCCAGCTGGTTCGTGCGCGGCTGCAGGAGCGTCACGCCGAACGCGAGCGTATCGCACGTGAACTGCACGACACGTTGTTGCAGGGCACCCAGGGCTTGATCCTGCGCCTGCATGCGGTCAGCCAGGCCAGCCACACCCCGCCGCCGGTCAGGGCCGCATTGGAAGCGGCCATGCAGCAGGCAGAAACCGCACTGGCCGAAGGCCGCGACCGGGTCAGCGCGCTGCGCGACGACAGTGACGGCTACCAGGACCTCGGTGCGGCGCTGGTGCAGGTGTACGGCGAGCGCGCCAGCGATGCCAGCAGCCCGGCGCTGCGCCTCAACGTGGAAGGCACGCCACTGCCGTTGCGCCGCGCAGCGGCCGAAGAGGTGTATCTGATCGGCCGCGAAGCGCTGTTGAACGCCCTGCAGCATGCACACGCCGGCGCCATCGAGATCGAACTGGGCTACGGCCTGCGTGGGTTGCGCCTGCATGTACGCGACGATGGACGCGGCCTGCCCGAATCGATGGCCGAAGGCCATTGGGGACTGGTGGGCATGCGCGAACGTGCCGAACGCCTGGGCGCGCGCCTGCGCCTGTGGTCACGCCCGGGGCTGGGTACCGAAGTGGAGCTGTTCCTGCCGCGCCACCGCATCTACCGCCGTTCGCCGCGCCGCTGGCGTTGGCCGCGTTTCACTGGAGAGTCTGCATGACCCTGTCGCCCGCCCCCATCGGCGTGCTCGTTGTTGATGACCATCCCCTGCTGCGCGATGGCCTGGCGGCACTGCTTGGCATGCAGGCCGACATGCGGCTGGTGGGCGAAGCAGCCGATGGCGAAGAAGCGGTTGCCCAGTACCTGGCCCTGCGCCCGGACGTGGTGCTGATGGACCTGCAGCTGCCACGCGTGGACGGCGTGGAGGCCATCACCCGGATCCGCCACCACGACCCGCGCGCACGCATCATCGTGCTCACCACCTACCGTGGCGACGTGCGGGCAGTGCGCGCCCTGCAGGCGGGCGCCAGCGGGTACCTGCTCAAGGACATGCTGCGCCACGAGCTGATCGACACCATCCGCACCGTGCATGGCGGTCGCCGTGCCGGCATTCCCGCCACGCTGGCGGCCAGCATCGCCGCGCACGTGGTCGAAGACAGCCTGTCCCCGCGCGAAACCGAAGTACTGGGACACGTGGCCGCCGGGCGCTCGAACAAGGCGATCGGCGAGCAGATGCGCATCTCCGAGCAGACGGTGAAGGCGCACATGAAGAACATCATGGAGAAGCTGGGCGCACGCGACCGTACCCACGCGGTGACCCAGGCACTCAAGCGCGGCATCATCAGCCTGGACGATGCCCAGGCCGATGGCGACGGCTGACCGCCGCGTCACTCAGCGGCGGCGCACCACCAGGCTCAGTGCCGCCGCACCGGTGGCCAGCAACGCCACGCCGGTCCAGCCCCAGTGCGCGAGTGCCAGGCTGCCGAGCGCACCGCCGCTGGCCATGCCCAGGAACACCCCGGTGAACAGCAGCGCGTTGAGCCGGCTGCGCGCCTCCGGCACCAGGCCGTAGACCAGCGTCTGGTGCGACACCAGCGCCGACTGGAAACCGAAATCGAACACCACCGCGCTGACCGCCAGCAGCGGCAGGATCGCCGCACGTGGCAGCCATGCCTCCAGCAACAGCATCGCAAAGCCCGCCAGCGCCACCAGGATCGCAATACGTGCCACCGCATGGCTGCCGAGACGGTCAGCCCAGCGCCCGGCCAGCGGCGCGGCCAGCGCACCGGCGGCGCCGGCGATGCCGAATGCGCCGGCCACGGCGCTGCCCACCTGGTAGCGGCTGTGCAGCATCAGCGCCAGGGTCGACCAGAACGCGCTGAACCCCACCGCCAGCAGCCCCTGCGCGAACACCGCCCGACGCAGCGCCGGTTGCCCGCGCCACAAGGCCACCAGCGAGCCCAGCAGTGCCGGGTAGCCCAACGTGGTGGTGGGCGCGAACCGCGGCAACGCGCGCGCCAGTGCCAGGGCGATGAGCACCACCGAGACCGCCGCCAGGGCGAACATGCTGCGCCACCCCAGCCACTGCGCGACCAGACCGCTGGCCACACGTGAGAGCAGGATGCCCAGCAGCAACCCGGTCATTACCTTGCCGACCACGCTGCCGCGCTCGGCCGCCGGTGCGAGGCTGGCCGCAGCGGGCACCACGTCCTGGGCCATGGTCGCGGTCACGCCGATCAGCAGGCTGGCCAGCAGCAGGGTTGGCAGGCTGCCGGCGAGCGCGGCCCCGGCCAGCATCAGCGCCAGCAACACGGCCTTGGCCAGGATCAGCTGGCGCCGGTCGAAGCGGTCGCCCAGCGGGGCCAGCAGCAGGATCCCCAGCGCGTAGCCGAGCTGGGTCAGCGTGGGCACCATGCCGGTGGCCGCGGGCGCGGCGCCGAGGTCTGGGCCGATCACCCCGAGCATCGGCTGGCTGTAGTAGATCGAGGCGACCGAGAAGCCGGCCCCGGCCGCCATGGCCAGGATCAGGCGTGGCGCAACGGCGTGCGTGGCGGGTGCCACGGCAGGGCTATGCGTACTGGACATGAGCAGTTCCAAGCGGGGAAGACGATGGCGCCAGCATCGGCCCTGAAGATCCGCCCGTGTAGTAGGCTGGCGCACATATCGCCTATACGCACCCCGCATGACCATCCCAACCAGCGCCGCCGGTGCCGATCGGATCGACCTGCTGCGCACCTTCGTGCGCATCGTTGAAAGTGGCAGCCTGTCGGCGGCTGCCGTGCAGCTGGGCACCACCCAGCCCACCGTGAGCCGCCGCCTGCAGGCGCTGGAGCGGCTGTTCGGCCTGCAGCTGCTCAAACGGTCCACTCACCGCATGACGCTCACCGACGACGGCGAACGCTGCTTTGTGCATGCGCAGTCGCTGGTAGCTGACTGGGAGGCGATCCAGGCCGACCTGCGCGGCGAAGTGGACGTGCCGCGCGGGCGCCTGCGCGTGGTGGTGCCGCATGCCTTCGGGCAGGCCCAGCTGCTGGAGCCGATGCTGCAGTTCCTGGCGCGCTACCCGCAGGTCACCCTGGAGTGGATGCTGGAAGACCGCCATCCCGACTTCATCGCCGAGGGCATCGACTGCGCGATCCGGGTGGGGGCGGTGGACGCCCCGCACCTGGTCGCGGTGCCGCTGGCCGAAGTGCCGCGTATCGCGGTGGCCGCGCCGGCCCTGGTCGGCACGGCCGATGTGCGCGACCCGGCGTTGCCGGGCACGCTGCCATGGATCGCGCTGACCACGTACTACCGCGAGCGCGTCACCCTGCTGGCGGCCGATGGGGGTCCGGCGCTGCAGGTCGACATCCAGCCGCGGCTGCTCACCGACAACCTGTTCGTGGTGCGCCAGGCGGCGCTGGCCGGGTTGGGCGCGGCGGTGGTGTCGGCGTGGCTGGTCAGCGATGAGCTGCGCGCGGGCCGGTTGCTGCGCCTGCTGCCCGAGCGCGAAGCACCGCCGCTGCCCGTGCACCTGGTGTACCCGTCTGCCCGGCAGATTCCGAGCCGGCTGCGGGCCTTCATCGATGCGATGAAAGCCTGCCTGCCACACACCCACGGCATGCGCGTCCCGCCCCCTCCCCCGCGTTGAAGCGTGGCCGGCGGCCGCCATGGCATGACCGGAAATTGCAAAGCCTTACTAACATAGCCTCTGCTATATTGCGGCCGTGGACATCCAACGCCGCCCCGACACCGCGTCTGCCTGGCCGTCTTCAGACGGCCACAGCCCCAGCCTTGGCGACATGAACGCCAGCGTCGCCGTCCCCCACGGCGGGCACTGGTGGTTCCGGCTGTTGGCGTTCCTGGGCCCGGGTTACATGGTGTCGGTGGGCTACATGGACCCGGGCAACTGGGCCACCGACATCGCCGGCGGCGCCCAGTTCGGCTACCTGCTGCTGTCGGTGATCCTGCTGTCCAACCTGATGGCCATCGTGCTGCAGGGGCTGTCGGCCCGGCTCGGCATCGCCACCGGGCGCGACCTGGCCCAGGCCTGCCGCGACCACTACTCGCGCCCAGTCACCCTGGGCCTGTGGCTGCTCTGCGAAATCGCGATCATCGCCTGCGATCTGGCCGAGGTGATCGGCACGGCCATCGCACTCAAGCTGCTGTTCGGCATTCCGCTGCTGGCCGGGGCGATCATCACCGCCATCGACGTGGTGCTGGTGCTGTGGCTGATGAACCGCGGGTTCCGTGCGCTGGAAGCGTTCGTGATCGCGCTGCTGCTGGTGATCTTTGCCTGCTTCGCGATCCAGATCGCCTTCGCCGCGCCGCCGCTGCAGGCCGTGCTCGGCGGCTTCATTCCCCGCGCCGAGGTGGTCACCAACCCGCATGCGCTGTACCTGGCCATCGGGATCATCGGCGCCACGGTGATGCCGCACAACCTGTATCTGCATTCGTCCATCGTGCAGACCCGCGCCTACCCGCGCACCGACCCCGGCCGTCGCAGCGCGCTGCGCTGGGCAGTGACCGACAGCACCATCGCCTTGATGCTGGCGTTGTTCATCAATGCTTCGATTCTGATCCTGGCCGCAGCGGTCTTCCACGCGCACGGTCGCACCGATGTGCAGGAGATCGAGCAGGCCTACGAACTGCTGGCGCCCATGCTCGGCGTGGGACTGGCCTCGACCTTGTTCGCGGTCGCCCTGCTCGCCTCGGGCATCAACTCCACCGTGACCGCCACGCTGGCCGGGCAGATCGTGATGGAGGGCTTCCTGCGCCTGCGCATCGCCCCGTGGGCACGCCGCCTGATCACCCGCGGCATCGCGATCGTGCCGGTGGTGATCGTCACCGCGATCTATGGCGAACAGGGCACCGCGCGGCTGCTGGTGCTCAGCCAGGTGCTGCTGTCGATGCAGTTGCCCTTCGCGGTGATTCCGCTGGTGCGGTTCGTGTCGGACAAGGCGAAGATGGGCGCGTTGGTCGCGCCACGCTGGCTGATCGCGCTGGCGTGGGTGATCGCCGCGATCATCCTGGTGCTCAACGTGAAGCTGCTGGTGGATACGGTGGCCGGTTGAGCCGCATCAGTGCGCGAAAGCGCGGGCACTCCAGATGACTGGGGGCACGGCACGCCGCCGCGTGCCTCAAACCGTCACGCATCACGGTCATGCGCGCGATACGCAGGTCCAGCGCATCGGCCTTGGCCGCCAGCCGCGTGCGATCTATACCGGTGCCGTCTCCGACCGCCAGCATCGTCCCGATCTCCTGCAGCGACAGTCCCGCTGCGCGCCCCAGCGTGATCAACGCCAACTGCTCCAGCACCGCATCGGCATACACGCGGCGCAGGCCATGCCGACCCATCGGCCGGATCAGGCCCTTCGCTTCGTAGTAGCGCAGTGCCGATGCGGCCAGGCCTGAGCGGCGGGCCACCTCGGCGATATCCAGCTCGCGCATCGCTTGACCTCAAGTGCACTTGAAGTGCCAGAGTGCGGGCTCCCTTCCCTGCTGGCAAGCCCAGATCGAGACCGTCATGACCGATACCCCTCAACACGCCCTCTGGAACGGCCCCTCCGGCGAGGTATGGGTGGAGGCACAAGCGCTGCTGGACGGCATGTTCGCGCCGCTGGCCGAACAGCTTGCGGGGGCTGTTCCGGCAGGCCAGCCCGCACATGTACTGGACGTGGGCTGCGGCACCGGTGCGGTGTGCCTGGCCATCGCCGCCCGGCTCGGCGAAGGCGGCCACTGCAGTGGCGTGGACATCTCCGCGCCGATGATCGCCCGTGCGGTGGAACGCGCCGCCGCGGCGGGTCTGCAGATCGACTTCGCGGTGGGCGATGCGCAGCGGCACCGCTTTGCGCCGGCCCGCCTGGATCGCATCGTCTCGCGCTTCGGGGTGATGTTCTTCGACGACCCGGTGCAGGCTTTCGCCAACCTGCTTCAGGCCACGCGCAGCGGCGGCACGTTGCATGCGCTGGCCTGGCGCAGTGCCGCCGAGAACCCGTTCCTGACCACCGCCGAACGCGCCGCCGCGCCCTTGCTGGCGCTGCCCCCGCGCACGGCCGACGGCCCGGGGCAGTTCGCCTTCGCCGATCGTCAGCATGTGCTCGACATCCTGGCCGACGGTGGCTGGCGCGATATCGAGGTGACGGCGGTGGACCAGGTCTGCAGCATCCGCACCGCCGACCTGCACCGGTACGTGTCGTTGCTGGGGCCGGTGGGTGGGATGCTGCGCGATCCGCAGATCGACGCGGCGCTGCGTACGCGGGTGCTGCAGGTGGTGGAGCAGGCCTTTGCCCCGTTCGTGCAGGGCGACCGCGTTGAATTCGTCGCCGCCTGCTGGGCGCTGCGCGCGGTGGCACCCTGATCGCAGGGGCAGTGGTTGCCGTCCTGTGGGCGACACTCAGCGGGGCGGCAGGCGCATCAACCACCGCGTCACCAGCATCGCCAGCAGGGCCATCAGTGCGGCGGCGACGAACGCGTAGCCGGCGCCCTGCGCATAGGCCGCGCGTGCCAGCACACCCAGCGCATCCGTCGACGTCGACAACTCGCCCACCACCACCCGTTCCAGCAACGCCGGCGAGACCGGGTGGCCGGCCGCGGCCAAGCGGGCTTCGGCGGCGGCCCGCACATGGCTGGACAGCACCGCCCCCAACGTCGCAAACCCGATCAGGATGCCGGAGAAGCGCGCGGTGGTGCTGATGCCCGAGGCCATGCCGGCGCGGTCCGGGGGAATCACGCTCATGATCGCCTTCTGCGTTTCACCGTTGAGCAGGCCGCCGCCACTGCCCAGCACCGCCATGGCCACCAACAGCCCCGGCCCGCTGTGCTGCCACAACGACAGCGCGATGCCCAGGTTGCCGAGCACGGCCACGCCCAACCCCAGCGCGAGGATCTTTCCCGTATCCCAGTGCGCGCCCAGACGCCGGCCAAGGAACGGCAGCAGCAGCATCGCCAGCGCGAACGGCAGCATGTGCAGGCCGGCCAGCAGCACGCTGTCGCCGCGCACGTTCTGCAGCAGCAACGGCAGCAGCGACGCCATCACCTGCACCGCGGCGGCGTAGGCGAACATCGCGATCACCGCGCCCACCAGCGCCGGTATCCGGAACAGGCGCAGGTCCAGCATCGGCTGGGCGCGGCGCTGCTCAACGCGGATGAAGGCGGCTCCCAGCACCACGCCGGACACCAGCCACGGCAGTACGGCGATGCTGGTCCAGCCTTGCACCGGGCCGCGGATCAGTGCCCACGTCCACGACAGCATGCTGCCGGCGAACAGCACCACGCCGGCCACATCGATGCGACGGCGCACGGGGTCGCGCGATTCGGGCACGAAACGCCCGCTCATCGCCGCCAGCAGCAGGCACAACGGCAGATTGATGTGGAAGGCCCACCGCCAGCCCAACCAGGTGGCAATCGCCCCACCGATCAACGGGGCCAGCACCATGGTCAGGCCCATGATCGCGCCCCATATCGCCCAGGCCCGTGCGCGTCGCGCAGGGTCCTGGTGGGCATGGCCGATCAGCGACAGCGCCGGGGCCAGCATGAACGCCGCCGCCGCACCCTGCCCGGCCCGCGCCAGGTACAGCGCACCCGCCTGCGCTGCCAACCCGCAGGCCACCGAGGTGAGCGCGAACAGCACCAGGCCGATCAGATACAGGCGCCGCCGACCGATGCGGTCGGCCAGGGTGCCGGCGGGCAGCAGCAGCGAGGCAAAGCACAGCACGTAGGCGCTGACCACCCACTCGATGTCCGCGAACGACGCCGACAGGTCGCGTGCGATGGTGGGCAGCACCACCCCGACCACATTGGTGTCCAGCACCGTCAGCGCGCAGCCGGCCGATGCCAGCAGCAGCACGGCATCGCTGCGTGGCGCTGTAGCTCCGGCAGTGCTCATTCCCGGCGGCTCACGCGCCGGGCACCGTCAGTTTCGCGCGCAGCCGGGCGTCCATCTCCGCATCGGTGAGCGCATAGCCCAGCACGTCCTGCAACGTGCCATCGGCGCCCAGCAGGAACCACGACGCGGTATGTTCGAAGGTCGCCGCATCGCCCTCGCCGACCTGCCGGTAGCTGACCCGCAGGCTTTCGGCGATGGCACGGGTGCCTGCCTCATCGCCGCTCAACCCGATGAACGTCGGATCGAAGGCGGCCAGGTACTCGCGCAGGTGGGCAGGCGTATCGCGCCGTGGATCGATGGTCACGAATACCACCTGCAGCGACTCCCCCAGCGGCCCGAGACGGCGCTTGAGCTGCACCGCCTTTAGCAGGCTCAACGGACACACTTCCGGGCAGTGGGTGAAGCCGAAGAACAGCAACGTCGGCTTGCCACGCAGGTCCCGGATTGAAAGGGTGCGCCCATCACTGGCCTGCAATGCCACCGCATCCAAGGCGGCCTGGCCCATGATCGGCGCGTCCGCGCTGCCGCAGCCGGCCAGCAGCAGGCCGCCCAGCAACGCCGCCAGCGCGCCGCGCATCACCGGTTGGCTCCGTGTTGGCTGGCGGGCCCACCCATGCCATCGCGCACCACGAACTCCACGGGCAGCGCGTCGCCATGGGCGAACTGCAGGCGCACCCGCACGTGCTGGCCCTCCTGCAGCGGGCGCTTGGGCATCATCAGCATCAGGTGGTAGCCGCCGGGCCGCAGCGAAGTGATCTTCCCTGCCGGCAGCGGCAGGCCTTCGGGCAGTGCCTGCATGCGCATGACCTCGCCGTCCATGCGCATCGCATGGATCTGCACCTGGCCGAAGCCCGCCGCGCTGGCCGCCACCAGGCGGTTGGCGGCGCCGCCATTGTCCAGCTCCACGTAGCCGGCTGCCACGGCCGCGGCGGGCGGCGGCAATCGCACCCAGGTTTCACTGGCCACCACCGACGCGCTGTCGCGCCCGGCGGCGGCGGTAGCCGGCGGCGACGCCGCCAGCCCCATCACGGCGGCCAGGCCAAGGCAGCACGCGCGTTGGATCATGACCCTGCTCATACCTGCATCGGCATCATGTTCTGGGTGGCGTTGTGCATGACCCACAACGAACCGGCGACGACAATGGCGATCAGGAACGCCGTGCACAGGAAGATGCCGGTGTTCTCGCGCTGGCTGCGGCCAGCGCCGATGTGCAGGAACAGCACCAGCTGCGCCACCAGCTGCACCACGCACAGCACCACGATGGCGGTCAGCCGCAACGGCTGTGGCACCCACCCGCCCATCACCACGCCGAACGAGGCGCCGGTGAGCACCAGGCACAGCAGCAGGCCGATGATGTAGCCCTTGAGGGTGGCGTGGCTGCCACCGCGATCGGTTTCAGAAGCGCTCGGGCTCATACGAACTCCCGCAGGTAGACGAAGGTGAAGACACAGATCCAGATCAGGTCCAGGAAGTGCCAGAACAGGCTCAGGCAGGCCAGGCGGCGGCGGACGATGCCGTCCAGGCCGAACTTCAGCACCTGGTGGATCATGATCGCCAGCCACAGCAGGCCGAAGGTGACGTGCAGGCCGTGGGTGGCCACCAGGGTGAAGTACGCCGAGAGGTAGGCGCTCACGTCGGGGGTGGCGCCTTCATGGATCAGCTCGGCGAACTCATACAGTTCCATGCCGATGAACACCGCACCGAGCAGCCCGGTGGTGGCCAGCCAGCCCACCACCTGGTTGCGCTTGTTGGCCTGCAGACCCAGCATCGCCAGGCCGAAGGTGAAGCTGCTCAACAGCAGCACCACCGTTTCAGACAGCACGAAGCCCAGCTTGAACAGTTCCTTGCCCGACGGACCGTCGGCGGTGCCGTTGAGCAGCACCCCGAAGGTGGCAAACAGCACCGCGAAGATCAGGCAGTCGCCCATCAGGTACATCCAGAACCCGACGACGGTCTTGCTGCCGTCGTCGTGGTGCTCATGGGCGTGGTCGTGATGACCGCCCGCGAGCTGCCCGTGCTGCGTGGCAGCGGTCAGGGTATCGCCACTCATGCCTTGGCTCCTTGCATCTGCGCGAAATGCGCCTCTTCAATGCGCTTCACCTCGGCGGCGGGCACGTAATAGTCCACGTCACGGTCGTAGGAGCGCATCACGAAGGTGGCGATCACACCGACCAGGCCAATCGCCGCCAGCACCCACATGTGCCAGACCAGGGCGAAGCACAGCACCAGGCTGAACACCGAGATCACCACACCGGCGCCGGTGTTGCGCGGCATGTGGATGTCCTCGTAGTGGTCCAGCCGCTGCCAGGCACTGCCGGCCTGCTTGTCGTCCCAATGCTGCTCCAGCGAGGTGATGACCGGCACCTTGGCGAAGTTGTAGAACGGCGGCGGCGAGGACGTGGCCCATTCCAGGCTGCGTGCATTCCACGGGTCGCCGGTCAGGTCCAGGTTGGCCTTGCGGTCGCGCACGCTTACGTAGAACTGGATGAACATGGCCGCGATGCCGGCGGCAATGACCAGCGCGCCGATGGCGGCCACGATCAACCACGGCTGCCAGCCTTCCACCGCGTAGTGGTTCATCCGCCGGGTCATGCCCTTGAAGCCGAGCACGTACAGCGGCATGAAGGCCAGATAGAAGCCCACCAGCCAGCACCAGAACGAAATCTTGCCCCAGCGCTCGTTGAGGGTGAAGCCGAACGCCTTCGGGAACCAGAAGGTGATGCCGGCCAGGCAGCCGAACACCACGCCGCCGATGATCACGTTATGGAAGTGCGCGATCAGGAACAGGCTGTTGTGCAGCACGAAGTCCGCGCCCGGGATGGCCAGCATCACGCCGGTCATGCCACCCAGCGCGAAGGTGACCATGAAGCCGATCGTCCACATCGTCGAGGAGTGGTAGCGGATGCGGCCGCGGTACATGGTGAACAGCCAGTTGAACAGCTTCACCCCGGTGGGAATGGAGATGATCGAGGTCATGATGCCGAAGAAGGCATTCACGTTGGCGCCCGAGCCCATGGTGAAGAAGTGGTGCAGCCAGACGAAGAACGACAGCACGCCGATCGAACAGGTCGCGTACACCATCGAGCGGTAGCCGAAGAGCGGCTTGCCCGAGAACGTGGCGATGATCTCGGAGAACGCGCCGAAGCACGGCAGGATCAGCACGTAGACTTCCGGGTGGCCCCAGATCCAGATCAGGTTGACGTACATCATGGCGTTGCCGCCGGCGTCATTGGTGAAGAAGTGCATGCCGAAGTAGCGGTCCATGGTCAGCAGCGCCAGGGTCGCGGTCAGCACCGGGAAGATCGCCACGATCAGGATGTTGGTGATCAGCGCGGTCCAGGTGAATACCGGCATCTTCATCAGGTCCATGCCCGGCGCACGCAACTTGAGGATGGTGACGATGAAGTTCAGGCCGGTCAGCGTGGTGCCGATGCCGGAGACCTGCAGCGACCAGATGTAGTAGTCCACGCCAACCGTGGGGCTGTACTCGATCCCCGACAACGGCGGATAGGCCACCCAGCCGGTGGCGGCGAAGTCGCCCACGAACATCGACAGCATCACCAGCACCGCGCCCACCGCCGACAGCCAGAAGCTGAGCGAGTTGACGAACGGGAAGGCGACGTCGCGCGCCCCGATCTGCAGCGGCACCACCAGGTTCATCAGGCCCACGATGAGCGGGGTTGCCACGAAGAAGATCATGATCACGCCATGCGCGGTGAAGATCTGGTCGTAGTGTTCCGGCGGCAGGTAGCCGGCCGCGTCATTGGCCGCGATCGCCTGCTGGGCGCGCATCATCAGGGCATCGGCAAAGCCGCGCACCAGCATGACCAGAGCCAGCAGGATGTACATAACGCCGATCTTCTTGTGGTCCACCGAGGTGATCCACTCGGTCCAGATGTAGCCCCATTTCTTGTAGTAGGTGATCGCCGCGACGATCGCCGCGCCGAGCAGCAGCGAGCCTGCCAGCGCCGACATGATGATCGGGTCGTGGTAGGGAATTGCTTCGAGGTTCAACTTTCCAAGCACAATCAGTTCTCCGCGGTACGGCTGGCAGGCGCGGCCAGGCTCAACGTCTGGGGTGTTGCCCCGGGCTCTTCGCCCGGCAGGCAGATCTCGTCATCGGCCATGCCGTGGTAACGGGCAACGATGCTGTCGAACAGGCCGGTATCCACGCCACTGAAGCGCTGCAACGGCGCACCATGGGTAGGCACTTCCAGCGCGGCCAGGCGCGCGGCGCCGAGGTGGTCGTTGCTGCTGCGCGCCTGGTCCAGCCAGACCTGGAAGTCGGCATCGGTGACCACGCGGGCCGGGAACTTCATGTCCGAGAAGCCCGAACCGCTGTAGGCCGACGACATCCCGGCGTAGGTGCCCGGGGTATGCCCGATCAGGTGCAGGCGCGTCTGCATGGCCGGCATGGTGTAGACCATGCTGCCCAGCTGCGGCACGAAGAAGGCGTTCATCATCGACTCGGAGGTGAGCTTGAAGGCCACCGGCGTATCCACCGGCATCACCAGCTCGTTGATCGTGGCCACGTTGTGGTCGGGGTAGATGAACAACCACTTCCAGTTCAACGACACCACTTCCACGCGCAGGGGGGCCTTGTCCGATGCGATCGGCTTGTAGGGATCCAGCGCGTGCGTGCTCTTCCAGATCAACACGGCCAGCACCACGATGATCAGGCACGGAATGGTCCAGATCACCACCTCGATGGCGGTGGAATGCGACCAGTCCGGCGCGTAGGTGGCCTTGGTGTTGGAGGCACGGTAGCGCCAGGCAAAGTACAGGGTGAGGATGATCACCGGGATCACCACCAGCAGCATCAGGCCGGTGCACACCAGGATCAGCTGCATCTCCTGTTCGGCGATGCTGCCCATGGGATTGAACAGTTCCAGGTTCTTGCACCCGGTGAGCAATGGCAGCAACGCTGCCAGTCCGAACCAGCGTCCGGCGCGGGCTGCACCGGCCATGGCGGCGCGGCGAGCGGGGTGTGTAGCGGGGTTCATGCGGGACGGCCCTTCCAACGCAGTGCCGGGCCGGGCGGCCCGGATCATGAAAAGTGGCGAACACCCCCCTGCATGACCGATATGCATGGGGGGTGCCCGCCGCAGCCGCGTACGTTAGGCAACGACATGATCCATACATGGTGCGACACACTGTCGCAGGGCAGCGCACACCCGAGCGTAAGATGCGCCGATGCAGTGGAACACTCTCATCGCCGACGGCCACGGGCCGGTCTATCTGCGCATCGTGCAGGCCCTTGAACGCGCGGTCTGGTCCGGCGCGCTGCGGCCCGGCCAGCGCCTGCCGGCACAGCGCGTGCTGGCCAGCGAGCTGGGCGTGGACCTCACCACCGTCACCCGTGCCTTCACCGAGGCGCGCAAGCGCGGCCTGATCGATGCACGCGGACCCCAGGGAACGTTCGTCGCCCCGCCCCAGGTGGAGCTGGCGCAGCTGGTGGACCTGAGCATGAACCTGCCGCCCAGCCCCGGCGGCGGACAGGTGGCCGACATGCTGCAGCGTGGCCTGGCCACCGTGCTCAGCCGCAGCGACGCCAGCAACCTGATGACCTACCACGTCGGCGGTGGCAGCCGCGCCGACCACCTGGCCGCACAGCAATGGCTCAAGCCGATCCTGGGCAGGCTGGACAGCGACCGGCTGGTAGTCACCGAAGGCGCGCAGGCCGCGCTGTCGGCGCTGCTGCTGGCGCTCACCGATGCCGGCGACGTCATTCTGTGCGAACCGCTGGTGTATCCCGGCCTGCTGCACGCGGCGCGGGTGCTGCAGCGCACGTTGCGGGTGGTGGAGTGCGACGAGCACGGCATGCTGCCCAGCGCGTTGCGCCGCCACGCACGTGCGAGCGGTGCACGCGTGGTCTACCTCAATCCCACCGCGCAGAACCCGACCGCGCGCACCATGCCCGAAGCACGCCGGATGGCGCTGGCCGAGGTGTTGCGCAGCCTGGACCTGCGGCTGATCGAAGACGACCCGTACTGGCTGCTGGTCGGTGATGCCCCGGCCCCGCTCGCCCTGCTGGCGCCGCAGCACACCTGCTACATCTCGACCTTGTCCAAGTGCCTCAGCCCGGGCCTGCACACCGGCTTCGTGCACCTGCCCGATGGCGTGGCACGGCAGCGCGTGCTCGATGCGCTGCGCGCGGTCAACCTGATGGCGCCGCCCCTGATGAACGCGCTGGTGACCCAACTGATCCTGGACGGGTCGGCGGCCACCCTGCTGAAGCTGGTGCAGGAAGAAGCCGCCGAGCGTCGCTATCTGGCGCAGTCCACGTTGTCGCCGCGGTTCCTGCAGCACTGTGCCGGCGTGCATGCGTGGTGCCGCCTGCCCGCACAGTGGACCGACGCCAGCCTGACCCATGCGGCGCGGCTGCAGGGGCTGGGTATCGCCCCGTCGTCGGCGTTCACCCCGCAGGGCGTGGCGATCAATGACGCCGTGCGGATCTCACTGGGCGCGGCGTCGAGCCGGCAGGAACTGCACCGCGCGCTGCGGCAGCTGGACCAGTTGATGCACGTGGCCAGCAGCGGCAGCACGGAATGGACCATTTGAGGTCCACGCGCAGTGGGCGCGGACCTCAGCCAGAAACGGCCTTGGCGCGCTTCCAGACAGTTTCAAATTCGCTGGCCGTGATGCTGTCATCCGAATCCAGGTCCAGCCAGGACAGGGGTTGATCGGAGAGCGGGAAGCGCTCATCGGCCTGTCCGCCCTTGTCGGCCCAGACCAGCACGCTCCGGTAGCTCTCGACCTGGCGGACGATCACGTCGCCCTGTACCTCGAGGTAAATCGTCCCGTGGCCGATGTCCGATTCGGCGGGGTGCTTATAGTGTTTCCGGGTCGTGCTCATGACGAACGCTCAGGGCGGGCGGTGGGGAGGGCGCGAAATATACCGCGATCAGGGCGCAACTGGCAGGTTGCCTCGCGCTGCCACGCACGGTGTGGCACTACCGGCGGCGTGATGTGGCGCGGGGTTGCAGGGCATCCAGTGCGCCAGCGTTGCGCCGTGCCCAGTCGTAGATCAGCTCGATCGGCTCCACCAGCTGCACGCCCAGCGGGGTCAGCGCGTAGTCCACCGACGGCGGCACGGTGGGATATTCGGTACGCAGCACAAGCCCGGCGGCCTCCATCTGGCGCAGGGTCTGGCTGAACATTTTTTTGGAGATGTCCGGCAGGCTGCGGTGCAGCGCATTGCTGCGCGCGGTGCCGTCGTGGCGCACCGCCAGGGTATGCAGCACCATCGAGGTCCACTTGGTGCTGAACAGCTCCAGCACCCGCCGCGGGGCGCAGTCTTCACGCCATTGATCTTCCTCGCTGCCGGTTTTCATTGCCTGGTTACCCTTTGGTGCCTTCTTTCGAGGCGTGCGCACCTATCCTACTGTGTGCGCCTGATAGTGGATGGAAAGGCGGCAGCATGAACAACACGGCACTTGTGGTGGGCGCAACCGGCATCGTCGGCAGCGCATTGATCCGGGAACTGCAGGGAGCGGACTGGGCAGTACACGGTCTGGCGCGCTCGCCCGCCGCCCTGCCCGCCGGGGTCGGCGCGGTGGCGGCGGATCTGCGCGACGCGCAGGCCACGCGCGACGCACTGGCGGGCCTGGCGCCTACCCACGTATTCATCACCACCTGGTCGCGGCAGGCCAATGAGGCGGAGAACATCCGGGTCAATGCACCGATGGTGCGGCACCTGCTAGAAGCACTCCGCCCGGCCGGTTCGGTCCGGCACGTGGCGCTGGTGACGGGCCTGAAGCACTACCTGGGGCCGTTCGAGGCCTACGCGCAGGGCGCGCTGCCACAGACCCCGTTCCGCGAGGAGCAGCCGCGCCTGGACGTGGACAATTTCTACTACGCGCAGGAAGACGAGGTGTTCGCCGCCGCCGCGCGCGATGGCTTCAGCTGGAGCGTGCACCGCCCACATACGGTGATCGGTGCGGCAGTGGGCAATGCCATGAACATGGGCACCACGCTGGCGGTCTACGCCACGCTGTGCCGACACCTGGGGCGTCCGTTCTACTTCCCGGGGTCGCCGGCGCAGTGGAACGGGCTGACCGACATGACCGACGCCGGGCTGCTGGCAAGGCACCTGCTCTGGGCCACGCAGACCCCGGCGGCCTTCAACCAGGCTTTCAACGTGGTCAACGGCGATGTGTTCCGCTGGCGCTGGATGTGGGAGCGGATCGCGGCGTGGTTCGATCTTGAGCCTGCCCCGTTCACTGGCGAGGTGCGGCCGCTGGAGCAGCAGATGGCTGACGATGCGGCTGCATGGTCGGCGCTGGCCGCTGAGCATGGCCTGCGAGAGCCCGACATCCACCGGCTGATATCGCCCTGGCACACCGACGCCGACCTGGGGCGCCCGCTGGAGGTGATCACCGACATGTCCAAGAGTCGCCGGTTGGGCTTCCTGGACTACCAGCCCAGCGACGATGCGTTCTTCGCCCTGTTCGCGCAGCTGCGCGCACAGCGGCTGATTCCCTGAGCTGGCGCGGCACGCACGCGCAACGCGGCGTGCCGCACCCGGGTTACCTTCGACACTGTGGGCGTGCGGCGGCGACCGGCTAGGCTGCGGCATCCGCCCGCCGGGCCCTTCGTGACGCCGCATACCGTGACCATGTCCTGGAAAGTGTCTTCGTTGCTGCTCGCCGCGCTACCGTTCAATGCACTTGCGGCCGACCAATGGATCGTGGCGACCGATCTGTGGGGCAACACGAATTACCAGACGCTGCAGCTGGACGTGCAGGGAACCCAGCTCACCGGCACCCTCGACGGCGACCGCGTCAGCGGCACGCTGCGCGACCGCGACGTGCGCTTCACCGCCACCGGCAACGACGGCCAGGTCTACCACTTCAACGGCCGCATCGACGAGGCACGCATGCAGGGCCAGAGTGACCAGCCGGACACCAACAACCGCGCCGTGCGTGCCCGGCATGCCTTCAGCGCCTGGCGGGTGCCCGCGCGCAACGGCATGTGTTCACGCCGGTGGATTACTCCAACACCTTCAGCGCCGACCGTGCCCCGGTGCTGGTCATCCATCCCGGCGATTCGGTGCGGACCAAGACCCTCGATTCCGGCGGGGTGGACGAGCACGGCGTCACCCGTGCGCTGTTCGGCAACCCGCAGGTGGGGCCGTTCTTCGTGGTCGGCGCCGAGCCCGGCGACACCCTGGCCATCACCCTCACCTCGCTCAAGCTCAACCGCGACTATGCCGACAGCCTGGACGGTGTGGTCGGCCGGCTGAAGACCCCGCGGGTCGCTGCCGAAGCCACCGGGCTGGGCAAGCCGGTGCGCTGGGAACTGGACCGGGTGCGCGGCATGGCGCGGCCGAAGGACGCCAGCGGCGCCATGAAACAGTTCGAAGTGCCGGTGAAGCCGATGCTGGGCGGGCTGGCGGTGGCACCGGGCTTCGGCTACCCGCCATTCTCCACCGGCGACACCGCCGACTTCGGCGGCAACATGGATTTCAACGCGGTCGTGGAAGGCAACACCGTCTACCTGCCGGTGCAGCAACCCGGCGCGCTGCTGTATCTCGGCGATGGCCACGCCCTGCAGGGCGATGGTGAAACCACCCAGTGGGCCCTGGAAACCTCGCTCGATGTCGAGGTGCGGGTGGCGCTGGTGAAGCGGCAGTCGATCGCCACGCCCCGGGTTGAGTCGCCCACCCAGATCATGACCCTTGGGCAGGCCGGCTCCAGCGACGACGCGCTGCGCGTGGCCACCTCCGGAATGCTGCAGTGGCTGCGCCAGGGCTATGGGCTGACCCTGTCCGAAGCCACCCAGGTGCTGGGCGTGGCGGTGCAGTACCACGTCGCCAACCTGGCCGGCCGCAGCGTGGGCGTCGCCGCGAAGCTGGACAAGTCCGTCCTGCGCACCCTGCCCGCGCCGCCGCCGGCAACACAGGACTAGACGACCGGTCTAATCGGGCGTAGAGTGCACCCCATGAGCACAGCGACCGCCCCTGAACCCCACGACGTCCGCGACAGGATCCTGGCCACCGGCCAGCGGATCATGGGCGGCAAGGGCTTTCCTGAACCCCACGACGTCCGCGACAGGATCCTGGCCACCGGCCAGCGGATCATGGGCGGCAAGGGCTTTTCGGCGGTCGGCCTGAATGAGGTGCTCACTGCCGCCGGCGTGCCCAAGGGGTCGTTCTATCACTACTTCGGCTCCAAGGAAGCGTTCGGCGAGGCCCTGCTGGAAGACTACTTCGCGGACTACCTGGCCGAGATGGACGCCACCTTCCGCCAGCCCGGCCTGAGCAAGGCGCAGCAGCTGGAGGCGTATTTCCGCGCCTGGCGGGACGCCCAGTCGTTCGAGGATTGCCAGGGCAAGTGCCTGGCGGTGAAGCTCGGTGCCGAAGTGGCGGACCTGTCGGCCAGCATGCGCGCGGCGTTGCAACGGGGCACGGCCGGCATCGTCGAGCGCCTGGCGCGGGCGATCGAGGCCGGCGTCGCCGACGGCTCACTCCGCATCCACGGCGATCCCACTACGGTGGCCCAGAGCCTGTACCAGCTGTGGCTGGGCGCCAGCATCATGGTCAAGATCGTCCGTACCCTGCAGCCCTTCGATACGGCGCTGCGCGCCACCCAGCAAGCCCTTCACCCCTCGGCCTGACCGGCCAGGAAACACCGCAGGCACGTCCTGGCGACGTGCCTTTTCATTCGCCCACATCGTAGACGACTGGTCTACTCCCATCACCCGCCCATCCGGAGCTACCCCATGAAGATCCTCATCGTCCTCACCTCCCACGACCAGCTTGGCGACACCGGCCGCAAGACCGGCTTCTGGCTGGAAGAGCTTGCCGCGCCCTACTACGCCTTCACCGATGCCGGCGCGCAGATCGTGTTGGCCTCGCCCAAGGGCGGCCAGCCGCCGCTGGACCCCAAGAGCAACGAGCCCGACTTCCAGACCGACCTCACCCGTCGCTTCGAGGCCGATCCGGCCGCGACCGCGCAACTGGCCAGCACCGTGCGCCTGGACAGCGTCCGCCAGCAGGACTTCGACGCCGTGTTCTATCCCGGCGGCCACGGCCCGCTGTGGGACCTGGCCAATGACCGCCACTCCATCGCCCTGATCGAATCGTTCATTGCCGCCAACAAGCCGGTCGCGCTGGTCTGCCATGCCCCGGGCGTGCTGCGCGACGTCAAGGCCGCGGACGGTTCGCCGCTTGTGGCGGGCAAGAAGGTCACCGGCTTCACCAACAGTGAGGAAGCCGGCGTCGGCCTGACCGAGGTGGTGCCGTTCCTGGTCGAAGACATGCTCCAGGCGGCCGGCGGCCACTACTCCAAGGGGCCCGACTGGGGCGCGTACGTGGTCAGCGATGGCCTGTTGATCACCGGGCAGAACCCGGGCTCGTCGGCGGAGACCGCGGCCGTGTTGGTGAAGCACCTGGGTACGTCGGGCAACGCCTGAGGCCTGACCGCAGCAAGGCCGGCGCGCAATGACGCGCCGGCCTTGCTGCATTCCGCCGGTCATGCGCTCGGGGCGCTGTGGCGCTCCCGCGCGGGGATGACGCGGAACATGCGCTACATCATCCGCGGCGCACGGCAACCGCGCCAGTCGAGCGACGCAGCGCGTACTGCGCAAGACGCCACACCACCTGCCGACTCACTGCCGAGATCAGCATCGGCACGCACGCCACCAACGCAGGCAGGATCGCACCGAACACGGCGGTCATGCCGATGACGAATCCGAACAGGTACTCCGCGCGGTAGGTGGGAAACAGCACACTGGCCATCAACACCCCCAGCATTACCTGCGTTGCAGCAGGTTCGCCCTGGGTCACAAACGCAACCGAGAGTGCGACGCCCGCGGCGAGCGCGCCGAGGAAGCCGGCGACAGCAGGCCACCACGCGCGTGCGTGCGCACAGGTGCGCCGGCTCACTTCCCAGCCCGCCAGGACGCCAAGCAATGGCAGCACCAGCAGTCCCCACGCGTTGGAGATGGCCGGCAGGCTTGCATCATTGAGCAGGTGATGGCGCTGGATGCCACCATGGCTGTACTCCCAGCCCAGGTGCATCAGGGCCACGGTCATCCCGACGATGACGGCGCCGGGCAGTATCCAGCGCGATGGGGGACTCGCCATCCTCACATCCTTTGATCGTGACCCAGGGTCCAGTGCCGCCAGCTTAGGGAGCGTGCGCTTTCCCGGCCATGTGCCGGGCGGCATCGTGACCAACGGCGACTCGACGGGTACCTACCCGTCGAGTCGCCCATGCAAGGCCGCCACGATTGACGCGATGTGCGGCCGTGCCCTTCCATCCGCATCAACCGCCCGCGGGCGCCGCCACCGGTGTGATGCGCCAGATCGTATTGGCCAGGTCATCGGCCACGATCACCGCCCCGCGCGGATCCAGCGTGACTCCGACCGGACGGCCACGGGTCCGGCCGTCATCGCCGCGGAAACCACTGGCGAAATCGATCGGCTCGCCCGCCGGGCGCCCGTCACGGAACGGCACGAACACCACCTTGTAGCCCACCGGCGGGTTGCGGTTCCAGCTGCCGTGCTCACCTACGAACACCCCGTCGGCGAACGCGGGACCCATCGCCGCTGACGAGAAGGTCACGCCCAGCGCGGCCACATGCGACCCCAGTGCGTAATCCGGGGCGATGGCCGTGGCCACCTTCTGCGGGTTCTGCGGCATCACCCGCACGTCCACGTTCTTGCCCCAGTAGCTGTAAGGCCACCCGTAGAATGCGCCCTCGCGTACCGAGGTGAGGTAGTCCGGTACCAGGTTGGGGCCGATCTCATCGCGTTCGTTGACCACCGCCCACAGCACGCCCGTGCCGGGCTGCACGGTCAGCGCGGTGGGATTGCGCAGGCCCGTGGCATACACCTTGTGCGCGCCGGTCTGTGCATCCACCTGCCATACCTGCGCGCGATCGATTTCCACCGCCATGCCACGCTCGGTGATGTTGCTGTTGGAGCCGATGCCCACGTACAGGTAGCGCCCGTCGGCACTGGCGGCCAGCGACTTGGTCCAGTGATGGTTGATCGCCGCCGGCAGGTCGGTGACCTTGCTCGGCGCCCCGCTGGCCTTGGTCTGGCCCGGCTGGTAGGCAAAGCGCACCAGCGCGTCCTGGTTGGCCACATACAGCGCGTCGCCGATCAACGCCAGGCCGTACGGCGCATTGAGATGGTCGGCAAACACGGTCTTGAGTTCGTACACGCCGTCGCCATCGGCATCACGCAACAGGGTGAGGCGGTTGCCGCTTTTCACGGCGGTGTTGCCCTTGGACTTGATGCGGCCGGCAATGACGTCCTTGGGTTTCAGGTTCGGGGCGCTGCCGCCGCGTCCTTCCGCCACCAGGATGTCGCCGTTGGGCAGCACCAGCGTCTGCCGCGGAATGGCCAGGCCGGTGGCAATCGCCGAAATGCGGTAGCCCGTCGGCACGGTGGGCGTGCGATCGCCCCAGCTGGCCGGCTTGGCGATGGTCATGTCCGGCATCAAGGTACGGTTGGGCGCGGGCAGTTCGGGGGTGGCGCCGTACTGGTCAAGCTCGGGTGCCTTGTTGCTGCACGCCGAGAGCGCGATGGCCAGCACCGATACGGTGAACATGGCGGTCTGTGGGCGCTTCATCGTGCACCTCCCACGCGCAGGCGGGCGAATCCGACCCAGGTGGCCAACAGGGCCAGCACCGTGACAATCGCCGACAGCACCAGCGCCCCGGGCATGATGGCCCAGGCATCACGGGCGTGATGCAGCGAATTGAAGAAGCCCACCGCCCAGGTAAGCACCAGCAGCGCGGTGTAGGCGCGCGCGCGGCTGCCGCGCGCCAGGCCCACCAGGGCGCACAGCAGCGCCAGGGTAGTGAACACCATGGCGCCCACCAGCAGCCAGGCCGCGAAGTTGCTCCATTGGATCTCGTAGCTGCTCCAGTAGGCGTAGTCGGCCAGCAGCGCGCCCAGGAACAACGGCAGTACGCCGCCCAGCACCGCTGCATGGAAAGGATGGAGGGCCCATGGGCGGGCCAGCAAGGCAGTCGAGTTCACGGCGGTCTCCAGATGGACGGATGTCCGGACCCCACCGATGCTGCCAGCCGACGGTGATACGCCATGTGATGCACGGCGACGGCGCGGCGCGGATGCCGCGCGCCGTCGCAGGAATCAGGTGCCCGCGCCGGTCAGCGGCTGGTAGGAATCCTCGAAATCCAGGTAGTCCTCGTGCAGCCCCTGCACCAGCCGCCCTGTCGGGCCGTCGGGCCCGGTTTCCATCAGTTGCCACCCCGGCATCCGCGCGTCGTCGCTCATGCCACCCTCATCAAGCACCATCACGAACGCGTTGCCCAGTGCCTTGGCATAGGCCCGCAGCAGCGCGTGCAGCGCAGCCGGGTCCACCGCGGCGCGCAGCGTCTGCAGGGTGTCCTGCAGATCCGGCTGATCGTAGAGGGCGTCGGACAGCACGTGCTCCACGTCGTCGGCCAGTACGTGGACGTCGTGCAGCACGCGGAACCAGGCGAACTGCGCGATGTTCTCGGACAGCTCGCTGCTCACCCAGTCGCGCGGGGCGGTGCACCCCGCTGCCTGCATGGCGGCGGTGAGCTGGGCACGGCGTTCGGTCTTGTCGTCGGTAGTACGCATGGAGGTGGCGTCCTTGGCATGCAGCGTGGGAGTGGACCGCCCATGCTACCCAAGCGCGGCCCTACGCGTCTGCCTCGCATGGTCGCCTCAGCGCGCGTGCGGGAAGCCTGCCTCGGCCAGCGCCGCCACGAACACCGCTTCGCTCAGGGTGCTCTCCACCCGCACCTCGCGCGCCGCCGGGTCGGTCTCGATGCGCGCGTTGGGGTCTACGTCCATCAGTGCCTTGGTCACGGAACGGGCACAGCCGCCGCAGGTCATGGTGGGAATGTTGAAACGGAACATGCAGGACGCCTTGTGGGAAAAGTGTCCGCTTACTTTCCGGCCTGACAGCATGGCAAGGTCAAGCGGTGTCGTGCACGTGGCAAGGCAGGGTTCACTTTGCCGCACGACGGCGCGATGCCACCGGCCCATCGGTGCCGAAACGCGGTGCGCGATGGGGCGCCACGGTGCCCGGTGTGGCAGCGGCGTCGGCCTGCTCGGCGAGGTCGGCAATGATCGGACAGTCCGGCCGATCGTTGCCGTGGCAGTGCGCGGCGAGGTGTTCCAGGGTCATCGCCATCGCCTCCAGTTCGGCAATGCGCGTGCGCAGGCCCGCCACGTGCGCCAGCGCCACCGCCTTGACGTCCGCGCTGGCACGGTCGCGGTCGTTCCACAACGTCAGCAGTTCGGCGATCTGTTCAACCGGGAACCCCAGGTCACGCGCGCGCCGGATGAAGCGCAGGCTGTGCGCGTCCTGCGTGCTGTAGGTGCGGTAGCCCGCTGTGCTGCGCGCGGCCTGCGGAATCAGGCCGATCTGTTCGTAGTACCGGATCATCTTCGCCGACACGCCGGAGAAGGCGGCCGCCTGGCCAATGTTCAACATGGTGTACTCCTGGGAAACCTGCCGCCCTGCGGGGGTGCGTTCGGTGTGGTCCATGCATGCCTGGCGCCAGCGGGGCGCCAGCCGGGCAGAGCCCGGCTCTACGGGGCCAGCCACGGGGCTATCATCGCGCCGATGCCGCCGTGGATGTGAATCCTCACCGACCGCCCTGCCCCGGCAGGACCGGGGCAGGCGTTGCGGCGCCTCGCACGGGTGCCCGTGCTCAGGCCGTTGCGCCACGCGCGTCGGTGGCCATCGGCGCATGGAAGCGCTTGAGGCGCAGCGCGTTGCCGAGCACGAAGATGCTCGACAAGGCCATCGCCGCGGCGGCGAAGATCGGCGACATCAGGGTGCCGTTCAGTGGATACAGCACGCCGGCCGCCACCGGAATCAACACGGCGTTGTAGGCAAACGCCCAGAACAGGTTCTGCTTGATGTTGCCGATGGTGGCGTGGCTCAGCGCGATGGCGTTGATCACGCCGCGCAGGTCGCCGGACATCAGCACCACGTCGGCCGCTTCGATCGCCACGTCGGTGCCGGTACCGATCGCCAGACCGACATCCGCTTCGGCCAGTGCCGGCGCATCGTTGATGCCGTCGCCGACAAAGGCCACCCGCGCACCGTTGGCGCGGAAGGTCTTGAGCGCGGCCACCTTGCCGTCCGGCAGCACTTCGGCCGCCACCTCGTCGATGCCCAGCTGGCGGGCGATCGCCGCGGCCGTGGCGGCGTTGTCGCCGGTGATCATGGCCACCCGCAGCCCGAGTGCATGCAACGCGTTGATCGCCTCGGCGGTGGTCTCGCGGATCGGATCGGCCACCGCGATGATGGCCGCCAGGCGCCCGTCAATGGACGCATACAGCGGACTCTTGCCTTCGGCGCCCAGCCGCTGCGCCGCCGTCTGGAACGCACCCACGTCCAGGCCAAGCCGGGTCATGAAGCGGTCGGCTCCCACCGCCACCCGACGCCCGCCCACCGTGGCGGCCACGCCGAACCCGGGCGTCGCCTCGAAGTTCTCCAGCGCCGCCACGTCGAGGCCGCGCTGCGTGGCCGCCACGACGATCGCCTCGGCGATCGGGTGTTCAGAGCGGCTTTCCACGGCGGCCACCAGCGCCAGCACTTCGTCATGGCTGAAGCCGTCAGCCGGCACCAGGTCGGTCAGCTCGGGGCGCCCCTTGGTCAGCGTGCCGGTCTTGTCCAACGCCACCACGCTGACATCGCGCAGCGCCTGCAGCGCTTCGCCCTTGCGGAACAGCACGCCCAGCTCGGCGGCACGACCGGTGCCCACCATGATCGAGGTGGGCGTGGCCAGCCCCATCGCACACGGGCAGGCGATGATCAGCACCGCCACCGCGTTGACCAGCGCGAAGGTCAGCGCCGGGGCCGGGCCGAACACCAGCCAGGCCAGGAAGGTCAGCGCCGCGCCCGCCATCACGGCCGGCACGAACCACATGGTCACCTTGTCCACCAGCGCCTGGATCGGCAGCTTGGAGCCCTGCGCTTCTTCCACCAGGCGGATGATCTGCGCCAGGACCGTGTTGGCACCCACCTGGGTGACACGGAAGCGGAAGGCACCGGTCGTGTTGAGGGTGCCCCCGACGACGGCCGCGCCTGCCTCCTTGGAGACCGGCACCGGTTCACCGGTAATCATGCTTTCGTCGACATACGACGCGCCGTCGACCACCTCGCCATCCACCGGCACCTTCTCGCCCGGCCGCACCAGCACCACATCACCGGTTACCACCTGCTCCAGCGGGACCTCCACCGTAGCGCCGTTGCGCTCCACACGCGCGGTCTTGGCCTGCAGGCCCACCAGCCGTTTGATCGCCTGCGAGGTGCGGCCCTTGGCGCGCGCTTCCAGCGTGCGGCCGAGCAGGATCAGGGTGACGATCACCACGGCGGCTTCGAAGTAGACGTTGGCGGTGCCGGGCGGCAACACCCCCGGCAGGAACGTGGCCACCACCGAATAGCCGTAGGCCGCCGCCGTGCCCACCGACACCAGCGAGTTCATGTCCGGCGCACCGCGCAGCAGCGCCGGCACCCCCTTGCGGAAGAAACGGATGCCCGGCCCGAACAGGACCAGGGTGGCCAGCGCGAACTGGATGTACCAGCTGGTCTGCGTGCCCAGTACGTGCATCACCCACTGGTGCATGGCCGGCACCAGGTGCGAGCCCATCTCCAGGATGAAGACCGGCAGCGTGAGGGCCGCGGCGATCCACAAGGCGCGCCGCAACTCGCGCGCTTCCTGCTCGCGCCGCTCGGTGTCCTGGTCTGCTGCGCTGGCGGTCGCGGCACCGGCGCGGCGCGCGGTATAGCCGGCCTTCGCGACGGCCGCATCGAGGCTGGCGAGGGTCACCACCCCGGAAAGATGGCGCACCCGTGCGCGCTCGGTGGCCAGGTTGACGCTGGCCTCCAGCACCCCGGGCACCTGCGCCAACGCCTTCTCCACCCGGCCCACGCACGAGGCGCAGGTCATGCCCTCGATCGACAGCTCGGTAACCTCCTCGCGCACGCTGTAACCGGCGCCCTGGATGGCACGCACCACCGCCTGTGCGTCAGCCGGGCCGGCAAAGCCCACGTCGGCGCGCTCGGTGGCCAGGTTGACCGCTGCGCTATGCACGCCCGGCACCGCCTGAAGGGCACGCTCGACGCGCCCGACGCACGAAGCGCAGGTCATGCCTTCTACCGGCAGGCTGAGGCGCTCAGCGCCCGTGGCGGAGGCAGGCGTGCCGTCTCTGGGGGCAGTGGATGACATGGCAGGATCCGTTGGCTGAAGAAGGTACCCGCCACCCTAAGGATTCCCACCATGGGAAGGTCAAGCCTGGGGCATCCGGCGGGCCTGCAACCGTTCACGCAGGATCGCGTCGGCCGATGGCACACCGCGCAGCTGTTGCTCGATCACGGTGGCCACGGCGCCGAACATCTTCTTCTGGACCAGATAGCAGACCAGGAAGAACGGCAGCATCAACAGCATCGCGGCCGCCGCCGGCCGCACCACCATCAGCGGAAAGATCATCAGCGAGATGCACAGCGCCCACCAGCTGCAGCGGCCCTCCACCCTCACCTCACGCCGTCCGGGGTCGACCACCACCCGGCCGCGCATGAGCGAGTAAAAGCGCTGGGCGAAGCTCTCGCGGAACGCATAACTGCCATCGGGCAGCGGGCGGAACACCAGGTGCAGGTACGTTCCGCGCGGCACATCGTATTCCAGGCTGCCCAGCGACAGCCGCTCGCGCCAGTCGGCCGGCGCCGCGATCCGCCGGTTGAAGATGCGGATGCCCCAGCTGAAGTAGCGCCGGTTCCAGGTGAACTGCAGCACCAGTTCGATCAACAACAGGGCACTCAGGGCAAAGACCATCGACTCTCCATGGGCGAGCGGCCGCCAGCACCTCGCGCGGGTGCGGCGGGGCGGGCGTGCATTGATGCGGCGCAGCGCATCCCCGCGCTGCGGCTGTCAGCATACGCCAGATGCCCAACGGCCGATCAGCCGGCCGGTACCCCGGGCCGGCGCGGTACGCCGCACCCCCGCGCAAGGAGATGCGTCGCTCCCACCACCGGAACATCACCAGCAGCACCGGCCCCGCCGGTCCCGAGCCGGCCGCCGTTGGTCCCTTGCCCCCTCCCTTCGTCCCGCACCCCATGACGGCCGGGTGTGGCGGGCACACACTCGCTGCCATCGCTACCGGCTCAGCGCCAGGGAACACTCCGATGAAACGACGTGACTGCCTCAAGGCCAGCCTGGCCCTGCCCCTGCTGCCGCTGGTCCTGAAGGCGGCGGCCGCCGCGCCCCTGTCTGGCCGCCGGGTACGGCCGGGCACTGCCGGGTGGCCGGGCCGGGCCGACTGGACCCAGCTGTCGCAGGCGGTCGGGGGGCGGCTGTCGGTGCCGCAGTCGCCGTTCGCGGGCGATGCAGCCACGCGTGCCGAAGCGCTGGCGCAGATCCACAATCCCTTCTACATCGGGGACCAACCGGGCCTGACCCAGACCAGCGGCTACTTCGGCGCATGGCGTTCGGTGCCGAGCGCACAGATGGTGGCCGCCACCAGCAGCGCCGACGTGGCCGCGGCCGTGAACTTTGCCCGCACCCATCGGCTGCGGCTGGTGGTCAAGGGCGGCGGCCACAGCTACCACGGTACCTCGTGTGCGCCCGACTCGCTGCTGGTCTGGACCCGGGCGATGAACCAGATCCAGCTGCACGACGCCTTCGTGCCACAAGGCACGCGCGCCGGCACGGTGGCGCAGCCGGCGGTGAGCGTGGGTGCCGGGGCGATGTGGATCGACGCCTACAACGCCGTGACCACCCATGGCGGGCGTTACGTGCAGGGCGGTGGGTGCACGTCGGTGGGCGTGACCGGGCTGGTCACCGGCGGTGGCTTCGGCAGTTTCTCCAAGGCATTCGGCAGCGCGGCAGCCAGCCTGCTGGAGGCCGAGGTGGTGACCGCTGACGGCCGAGTGCGGGTGGTCAATGCGGACAACGACCCGGACCTGTTCTGGGCATTGAAGGGGGGCTGTGCGGCCAGCTTCGGCATCGTCACCCGGATGACCCTGAAGACCCATGCCCTGCCCGATACATTTGGCGGACTCTCCTTCAAGGTGCAGGCCAGCACCGAAGAACAGTGGCGTGCGCTGGCGGCGCAGGTACTGCGCTTCTACCGGGACCGCCTGTGCAACGCCCACTGGGGCGAGCAGATCACCTTCGCCGGTGACCGCACCCTGTCCATCTCGATGGTGTTCCAGGGCCTCAGCCGCGAGGCGGCGGCAGCCACGTGGCAGCCGCTGCTGGGCTGGATCACCGCAAACCCGGGGTACACCGTGCGCGAACCGCTGCAGGCGCTGGCGATGCCGGCGCGCGACTTCTGGGACGCGGACTTCTTCCGCCAGCACGCGCCGGCGATCATCGCCGAGGACACCCGTGCCGATGCGCCCGCCCACCACATGCTGTGGAAGGGCGACCAGGGCCAGGTCGGCTGGTTCCTGCACGGGTATGCCTCGGCGTGGATGCCGTCGGCGCTGCTTGGCGAAGACCAGGTGGTGGCCGCCGCGACGGCGCTGTGTGCCGCCGCGGTGCACATGGACGTGGGCCTGCATTGCAACAAGGGCCTGTTCGGCGCACCCGCCGACGCGATCGCGGCCAGTGCCGACACCGCCACCCACCCGGCACTGCTGGACGCCTTCGCGCTGGCGTTGATCGGCACTGCCGGCGGCCCGGTCTATCCCGGCTGTGGCGGCAGCGTGGACGAACCCGGCGCGCGCCGGGGCGCGCTACGGGTGCGGCGTGCCTACGACGCCCTGTCGGTGCTGGTGCCCAAGGCGCCTACGTACGTGTCCGAGTGCGACTACTTCCAGGCCGATTGGCAGCAGGCCTTCTGGGGCCCGCACTACCCGCGCCTGCTGGCGACCAAGCAGCGCTACGACCCGGACGGGCTGTTCGTGATCCATCACGGCGTGGGCAGCGAGGCCTGGAGCGCGGACGGCTTCGCGCCGCGCACCGGCTGACGCTTCGCTCAGGTGCGCGCGGGCGTTCTCGGCAGCCGCGCAGACGCCGCCTACGGCAGGGTGCGCGTAACCCCTGCACGTGCAGCCCCTGCTGGTCTGGCGTAGCCTGCGCGCAGCCCGCCACCGGAGATGTCCCGTGATGCCGTTCCCGACCGCTTCCGCCCTCCCCGCCCTGTTGTCGCTCGCCATCGGCGCGGCGTTGGCGCTCAGCGCGCCGCCCACGCACGCGCAGGCGGCCACTGCGGCGCCGATGCCACCGGCGACGGTAGCCGGCGCCCCCATGCCGGTGTCCTTCAATGCCCTGCTTGACGCACAGACCATGGACGCGATCAACGCCGACCCGGAGCTGCGCACGATGCTCGGCATCAGCGGCGACGGCCAGGCCGACAGTTCCGACCAGCTCACCGACGTGTCGCTGGCACGGCGTGAGGTCAACCGCCGGTTCCTGGCCGACAACCTGGCGGCGATCACGCAGTGGCAGGGCGCCCCGCTGGATGCGCAGCAGCAGCTGAGCAGCGGCCTGGCGCGCTGGTTCTACCAGACCCAGATCGACCTGATGGCGGTGCCGTGGTCGGCGGCGTGGTTGCCGGTGGGCGGCAGCACCTATGCGGTGGACCAGTTGTTCAGCCTGCCGGTGAACCTGCCGCAGTTCATGGACAACCAGCATGCGGTCACCGATGAGACCAGCGCGGCGCACTACATCGCCCGCCTGCAGGCGATGGGACCCAAGCTGGACCAGGTGCGCGCCAACGTGGACATGCAGGCCGCGCAGGGCGTGGTGCCGCCCGAAGTGGCGCTGCAGGGCGCCGCCGACCAGTTCCGCACGCTGCTCGAACCCGCGCCGAAGGACAGCCTGTGGGTGCAGTCGCTGCAGCGAAAGCTGGAGAAGCTGCCGGCGATTTCCGCCGCACGCCGCGACGCGTTGGTCGCGCAGGCCACGCGCGCGGTGCAGCAGTCGGTCAACCCGGGCTACCAGCGCCTGCTGGCCGATGTGCAGGGCCTGCAGGCGCGCCACCTGGGCAACAAGGGCGTGTGGGCGCTGCCGCAGGGCAAGGCCTACTACGACGCCGCGTTGCGCTGGTACACCAGCACCGATCTGGACGCCGATGCGATCCATGCGGTCGGGCTGGACGAGGTGGCGCGGGTGGAGACGCTGATGGACGCGCGGCTTGACCAGCTGGGCCTGCGCGACGGCAGCGTGGCCGCGCGCGTGCAGCAGTTGCGCCAGGACCCGCGCTACCTGTATGCCGATACCGATGCCGGGCGCAAGGAACTGCTGGGCGACATCGAACAGCGCCTGCGCGACCTCGACCCGATTCTGCCCACCTGGTTCGGCCACCTGCCGCCGCAGAAGCTGGTGGTGCAGCCGGTGCCGGCGCACATGCAGAAGACCTCACCGGGCGGCTACTACTACCCACCGGCGATGGACGGCTCGCGACCGGGCACGTTCTTCATCAACCTGGGCGACATCGAGTCCAACACGCGCTGGAGCATCCCCACCCTCACCTACCATGAGGGCTCGCCGGGCCACCACTTCCAGATCTCGATCGGGCAGACCCTGACCGACCTGCCGTTGCTGCGTCGCAGCCTCAATCCCAGCGCCTTCAGCGAAGGCTGGGCGCTGTATGCCGAGCAGCTGATGGCCGAGGCCGGCGTGTACAAGGACGACCCGGCCGGCGACCTGGGTCGGCTGCAGGCCGAGATGTTCCGCTCGGTGCGGCTGGTGGTGGACACCGGCCTGCACCGCAAGCGCTGGACGCCCGAGCAGGCCGCCACCTACATGCAGGAAAAGACCGGCATGAAGGCCAGCGACGTGCGCGTGGAGATCAACCGCTACCTGGTCCAGCCGGGCCAGGCTTCGTCGTACAAGATGGGCCAACTGCAGTTGCTGGCCCTGCGCGAACGCGCACGCCAGGAACTGGGCACGCGGTTCGACATCCGCGCCTTCCACGACCTGGTGCTGGGCAACGGCGCGATGCCGATGACCGTGGTCGCACAGGCGGTGGACGGCTGGATTGCCGCCGGCGGTGGCGACCCGCGTCGCACGCCCTGAGCACGGCGCGCGGCAGCGTGCGATGCTGCGCGCCTCCCCACCACCGCACGGCGCCCCCCATGGCACAGGTCCAGATCGTTTCCGACGGCCCCAACTACCGCCACCACATCCGCAGCGGCGTGCACGAGGTGATCGCCGACGAACCGGCCACACTCGGTGGCCAGGGCGCAGGCCTGGCCCCGTTCGACCTGTACCTGGCATCGCTGTCGGCCTGTACCGCGATCACCCTGCGCATGTATGCGGAGAAGAAAGGGTGGGATCTGGGCACCTTCCGCGCCGAGCTGAGCTCCTCGCGCGATGCCGCCGGCAAGTTGGTGGTGCACCGCGTCCTGCATGCCAGTGGGGCGCTGAGCGATGCGCAGTGGCAGCGCCTGCTGGACGTCGTCGAAAAGACCCCGGTGACCCTGGTAATGCGCGAGGGCGCCACCATCACCAGCGAACGCGGCTCGGCCTGATCGCCCTCACATGCCGATAACAAACGTAGAAAGCCGGCCGCCGCTGCATCCGCCACGCTGCTTCACGCGTAGATCCTGCTGCGTCACTTGGACGCTCCTGCTGGGACCCTGCACATGAAAAGCTCGCTGACCGGTCTGCTTCTGCTTGCCTGCCTGTCCACCGCCGCCGCGCCGCTGGCGTTCGCGCAGGCGCCGATGGCAGGCCACGACCACGCCATGGCCGCCAACCCCATGGTGGGTGGTGCGCCGATGTACGCCACCAAGGACATCATCGACAACGCCGTCGCCTCCAAGGACCACACCACCCTGGTTGCCGCGGTCAAGGCCGCCGGCCTGGTCGAGACGCTCAAGGGCCCGGGTCCGTTCACCGTGTTCGCACCGACCAACGCCGCCTTCGCCGCACTGCCCAAGGGCACGGTCGACGGGTTGCTGAAGCCGGAGAAGAAAGCCGACCTGACCAAGGTGCTCACCTACCACGTGGTGGCCGGCAACCTCGACAGCACCGCACTGATGGCCCGGATCAAGCAGGGCGGCGGCAAGGCCGCACTGACCACCGTGCAGGGTGAAACGCTCACTGCCCGCCAGGTTGGCAAGGGCATTACGTTGACCGACAGCAAGGGCGGCACCGCCCGCGTCACCATTGCCGACGTGCGCCAGAGCAATGGCGTGATCCACGTGGTGGACAAGGTGCTGATGCCCTGACCCACCCGCCGCGCAACGGCGGGCGGCGACGCTGCAGGAACGGGCGTCGCCGCGGGACAGGTAAAGGATGACCTGGCCCGCCGCCCCGGTGCGATGACGGGGGAGACATCCTGCGGGGGCGACGAGCCAGGTCAAAGAACACCCCGGTCGACGCGGGAGAGATGCATCGACGCGGGGTACCAACGGGGGAAGACGCGTGGCCGTGCGCCACGCAAGGGCTCAGCGCGTCTGCGCGAGGCCCGAGATTTCGACGCGACGGTTCGGCGCCAGGCAGGCAATCACCGCCTGGCGGTTGCCTTGTGCGCATTGCACCAGCGGGTCGGCCTTGCCGCGCCCTTCGGCCACGATCGCCGCAGCCGGCACCCCGCCCTGCACCAGCGCATCGCGGACGGCCTGCGCGCGCCGTTGCGACAACACCTGGTTGTAGCCATCGCTGCCGATCCGGTCGGTGTAGCCCAGCACCTGGATGGTCTGCACCTGGCTGGCGCTGCGCACCTGCTGCAACAGCGCATCCACGCTGCGGCGACCGGCCTCGGTCAGGGTGGCGCTGTCAAAGGCGAACAATGCATCGGCCGACAGGCGCACCGGCTCACTGGACATCGGTGCGGGCGGCGGCGGGGGCGGCGGAGGTGGTGCCGGCGGCTGCAGCAGCGCGGCGCAGGCCTGCGGCTTCCAGTAGCCGGCCTGGGCCACGCCCTTGGCATCGAAATGCACCTGGAACTGGCAGGTAAAGTAATCACCGCCGGGATTGCTGCGGAAGTTGAACAGGTAGTTCCACTCGTGCACGCCCCACATGCCCTCGCCGAAGTGCGGCGTGCCCAGCAGGGTGTACAACTGGCGCTTGGTCATGCCGCGCGCGAACAGGCGCAGGCTGTCCAGGTCGACGAACAGGCCTTCCTTCAGCGTGGCCCGCTTCGGATCGGGGAACGTCACCTCCCCCGCCTCCGGCGTGACCGCGGCGCCTTCCGGCATGTCGCCCTTGTGCTTGCCGCCGCTGGCGCAGGCGCTGAACAGCAGCACCGCCAATCCCAGCGACAGTGAGCGCAGCAACGGCGTGTGGTCGTGTGCAATCGATGATGCGGACATGGTTTCCCCCTGGTGCGCGACGCCGCGCTGGAATCCCCGGTGCGGCAGGCTGCCGGCACCGGGAACGAATCACTGCGAACGGTTCAGTACGGCGTGCTCACCACTGGATGCCCGCACCCACCGACACCCCGCCTTCGCCACGGCTGTTGGTGGTCCCGGCGACCTTGTAGATCCACCGGCCGCCCTCGGATACCCCGGAGATGCCCACTGCCACGCCGGACTCACCGTTGTAGCTGCCGGCAGCCACCGCGGCCATGCTGCGCCCGGCCTCGTACGGCTGCGGCAGCCCGGCCACCGCCATCGCCGCGGCTACGCCGGCCGAGGCACGGTCGTCGGTACGGCGCAGGTTGCGGTCGAACGAATCGAACCGCTCGTCGGTATAGGCCTTGGACCAGTCCAGGGTCTGGTTCATGCCGGCACGCAGCTGGTCCACGTTGACCGCGTCGGTACCGGCGGTGCCGGCCGCGACGTTGCGCACGGTGGTCGGCCCGGTGCTGGTGCTGCCCAGGGTGACGCTGTTGAGGTTGGTGGTGCCGTTGACGTTGCTGTCGTAGCGGATGGTGCCCTGCTGCGATGCCTGCAGCTGCCGCACATTCACCGCATCGGTGGCGGCCGAGCCGTCGCCGACGTTGGTGATCTGGCGCTCCGCGCCGGCGCTGCCCACCGACACCGTGTTGTCGCGCGTGGCCACCGACCCGGCGCCCAGGGCCACCGTGTTGCTACCCTGTGCACTGGCCCCGTTGCCCAGTGCGGTGCTGTTGGCACCGGCGGCGCTGGAGCCGGCACCCCCGGCGGCCGCATTGGCCCCGGTCGCTGCGGGGGCCGCCAGGTTGTTGCTGTTGTTGACCTGGAACATGCCCGACGTGCCGTTGTTGATGTTGTTGATCTGGGTGTCGGTGTAGGCCTTGGACTGGTCAATGGCGTAGTTCACGCCGTTCTGCAGCTGGCCCACGTTGACCGCGTCGTAGCGCTCGGAGCCGTCGGCCACATGGGTGACCTTGCGTTCGCCGCCGGTGCTGCCCACCGACACTTCGCCGGCCGAACTGCTGCCGCCGGCCGCGCCGAACGCGCCGGTGTAGCCGCTCTGCGCGCCGACGCTGGCCACCGACCCACTGCCCAGCGCCACGCTGTTGTCGGCACTGGCGGTCGCCCCATCGCCGATCGCGGTGCTGCCGCTGCCGCTGGCTGAGGCCAGCGGACCGATCGCGATGCTGTCGGCGCCGGTGGCACTGGCAGCGGCCTTGGTCGAATTGACCTGCACGAACGGGCTGCCCGCACCCGGCTGGATCTGGTCGATGCGGGTGTTGAGGTTGAGCAGCGAATTGTCCACCGCGGCGAAGGCCACGGTGACGTTGCTGTAGTCATTGCTGAGCACGCTGCCGTCGGTGGCGATCGAGGAAATGCTGAAGGTCGGCGCGGTCCAGATGTTGGTGGTCGGGTCGAAGCTGGTGGTGCCGCCGAAGTAGCCGACCAGGGCATTGTTGGTCTGGAACAGCTGGTTGCCGGTCACCGCGTCGCGGCTGCCGGCCAGCACACTGCCGTCGGCCAGGTTGGTCAGCGCCACCGCCGCGCCGACGCCGCTGCCGGTCAGGGTGATGCTGTCGGTGGCGTTGCCCGCGCCGTCCACGTCGTACTTCACCGCCAGCTTGTCCACCGCGTCGGTCTGGTCGGCCACGTTGGCCAGCGACTGGCTGACCGCATCGAAGGCACTGCCCACGTCGTTGTAGTCGCCCGGGGTCACCTGGCCGGTGCTGGACACCGCGTTGATGGTGTAGGTCGGCGCCGTGATCACCCCGTTGGCGTCGACCGCTGCACCGCCACCCAGGTGCGTGGCCAGCGCCTGGCTGGCGTCGAACAGCTGGGCGCCGTTGATGGCCTCCGTGCTGATGGCACTGACTGCACCGGCCCGCAGGTTGCGCAGGCTGGTGGTGCCGGTGCCGTTGCCAAGCGTGGCACTGGCGTAATTGACGCTGCCGTCGGGATTTTCGTCATAGCGCAGCGCGCCTGCTTCGGAGGCCAGCATCTGGCCCATGTTGACCGCGTCGGTAGCCTGCGTACCGGCGGCCACGTTCACCACCTGGCGCTCGCTGCCCACCGCTCCGACCGACACCGTGCCATCGCGATCGGCCATGGCGCCAGCACCCACGGCAATGGCATTGGCCGCCATCGCCGTGGCACCGGTGCCCACTGCGATGCTGTCGGCACCAGTGGCCGTGGCGTCCAGCCCGGTCGAGTTGATCTTCAGGAACCGGCTGCCCACCCCGTTGCGGATGTCGGTGATCTGCGTGTTGAGGTTGACCAGCGAACCGTCCACGGCCGAGAAGGCATCGGTGGCGTTGTCGTACACGCCCGGGGCGATGGCGCCGCTGTTGGAGACCGTGGTGATGGCAAAGCTCGGCGCGGTCCAGGCGCCGGTGGCCGGGTCGAAGGCAGTCAGCCCGCCGAAGTAGTCGACGATGGCCTGGTTGCTGGCGAACAGCTGCGCGCCGTTGACCGCTTCGGTGCTGGCTGCGCCGATCGCGCCCGGGGCCAGGTTGGCCAGCGTGGTGGTGCCGGTGCCGCCGCCCAGGGTGATGCGACGGTAATTGGCGCCGCCGGCACCGTCATCGTCGTAGGTCACCGCGAACACGTCCAGCGCGTCGATCTGGTTGATCGCGCCCTGCAGCTGACGCACGTTGACCGCATCGGTGGCCGCGCTGCCGGCCGCGACGTTGGTGATCTGCCGCTCGCCGCCGGCAAAGCCGACCGATACTTCACCGGCCGACACCTGCGGCGCAGTCAGCCCGTAGGCGCTGTAGCTCGCCTGTGCACCGCGGTTGGCCACCGTGCGATAGCCCAGCGCCACGCTGTTGGCCTGGCTGGAGGTGGCTTCGGCACCGAGCAGCACCTGGCCGTTGGCCGTGCCCATGGCACTGTCGCCGACCACCACCGAATGGCCCATGCGCGCGGCATAGTCGGCGGTGGGCACGCCGGTCGGATCGTTCGGGTCGTTCTGGCCTGCGCCGGGGAACGCCACGTTGGCATCCACCTTGGCCAGCTCGTGGCGGGCGTTGGCACCGATCACCACTTCGCGCGAACCGTTGGCATACGCACCGTCACCGACCAGCACCTGGTAGTCCTGCGCGGCGTTGACGGCCCAGCAATCCACACTGGCCACCAGCAGGTCCACGCACGTGTTGGACCAACCCGGCGCCTGGTCCGGCAGCAGCAGGCCCAGCAACCCGTTCGGGTTGCCGTTGTTGATGTTGTAGATGTAGCTGTCCGAGGTGACCCCGCCGATCAGCGTCAGGTGCGAGCTCCCCCCCGTGGTGGCGCCGCCCAGCCCGTTGAGCAGGGTGCCCACCGGGGTCAGGTTGACCAGCGGCACGCCCAGCACGTTGGTGACCGAGTAGGTCTGCATCACGTTGGCACTG
This sequence comes from Stenotrophomonas rhizophila, assembly GCF_000661955.1. Classification (NCBI taxonomy): domain Bacteria; kingdom Pseudomonadati; phylum Pseudomonadota; class Gammaproteobacteria; order Lysobacterales; family Lysobacteraceae; genus Stenotrophomonas; species Stenotrophomonas rhizophila. The sequence goes on along the minus strand of NZ_CP007597.1, from coordinate 2,112,618 downwards.
CTGACGGCCAGCTTGCCGTTGCGCACGTACCCGTCCCCACCCAGCAGACCCTGCGCGGTCGGGCCGACCAGGGTCGACAGCGAACCGACCAGGCCGCCGGTGCCGATGATCAGCCCGGCATCGGGGTCCGGCGCCGCTGGGGCCTTGGGATGGCCCGGCGGCAGCGACGTCGGTGCCGGGAACACCCCGCCCACCACACCGCCCACGACATTGCCGACCGTGCTGCCCACGCCGCCCACCACGTTGCCGAGCGTGTCGCTGACCCCGCCGACCACGTTGCCCACGGTGTTGCTCACGCCGCCGACCACATTGCCCAGCGTATTGCCGACGCCGCCGAGCAGATCGCCCACGCCGCCCAGCAACCCGCCGGACGCCGCGGTCGGTGACAACGCCAAGGAACTGGTCTGCGACACCGCGGCATTGGCATCCACCAGCTTCTGGTTGCGGTCGGCCACCACCACGGCATGGGCCAGTGCATCCACCTTGACCCCGCCGGCGACGCCGGTGGCCAACGTGGAGGTGATGGCATCGTCGATGCCCTCGCTGACCGTTTCATTGCTGCCCAGCGCCACCGTGGCATCGGCCACGACGGTGGCGGCCAGTTTCGGGGCGGCGACGACCACGGCCGCGCCAACGTCGGCGTGCACGGCCGCATGCGCCGCCACCGGCGTTGCGCGCTCCGGCGCCGCCAGCTGCCGCGGCAGCGCCGCCTTGACCTTGACCCCCACGTCCACGGCCGCCTGCGCCGAGGTGGCGGCGGCGGGCTTGCCGAGTCCCAGGTTGAGGTTGACGTTGGCTGCCGCGCTCAACGCCGGCGTGCTGTCGCCAGTGCGCACCATCGCGGCCAGCGCGGCCTCGGCGTCCACCTTGACCGGCAGGGGCGCGTACTTGTTGGTCAGCGCATCCAGATCGCTGCGGGTCTGGCTCTCACCTGCCCACGCCGTTCCGCTGCACAGGGCCAGCGCCAGGCCCATCGACAGCATCGACAGCGGCACCTTCAGGTGCACCACCACCGGGCCGGCCACCAGGCTGCCACGCGAGGTGGCCACTTCCGAGACGACCACCAGGGCATTCAGCCGGTGGCTCCATACGAGTCGAAAGATACGGTTCATCAGGTATTCCCCCGTGTACGAACGATGTGGACTGCATCCATGCCTGTTGGCACTTGGATGTCATTACAGTCGCCACGTCGTCGCTGGGGCACTTCATTCCGGCAGCACCTGCGTGCGTTCCGGCAAGACAAGAACGAAAACCGGCAGTGGCATGCGCAATTCCGGCAGATTGCCGGAAACGTGCATTGCGGGGGGAGCTGCAGGCGGCGGCGATGGCCGCCGTGGTCAGGCCGGGCTGCCGATCTGCGCCGGCGCACGCATCAGGGTGTCGCGCGGCAGCTCACCGAATACCCGACGATAATTGTCGGCAAAACGGGAGAGATCCCACAGGCCGCAGCTCAACGCCACCGCCTTGACCGACTTGCGGCTGGAATCGGCCATGGACAGCCCACGGCATGCCGCGCACAGCCGTAGCATCGACAGGTACCGGTTCGGCGAGGTGCCAAACAGGTCTTCAAACGCATAGCGCAGTGCGCGCTCGCTGACCCCGGCCGCGTCGCAGATTTCATGCATGTAGATATAGCGACGCAGATTGAGCCGCATGAAATTCTCCGCACGCTGCGCGATCAGGTAGTGCGCGCGCCGTGCCCGGCTGTTGGACGGGCGATCTTCATTACCCGCCCCCAGCAAGGCCTGTATGTGGTCGTGCAGCAGCGATTCGACCGCGTCTGCGGCCAGTGCCGCGCCGGGGTCGGCAAGCGTGGCGTGCAGCCCCGTGTAGCGTTCGACCAGGCTGGAGCCGGCGCGCGAGACGTCGGGATTGAACAGCGACAACGCCTGGCCGGACGGCAGCGTGCTGCGCAGGCTCAGTGCGGTCAGCTTGCGCTGCACGCGCTGCATCGGCGCCAGCAGCAGGCTCAGCCGCGTGCCTGCGCTCAAGGTGAATTCGCTGATGCCTTCCGGCAGCACGGTCACCACCATGCCGGCACTGAGTGGAATGCCGTGGCACCAGCTCTGCGCCTCGTCGGTGGCGTGGATGAACCCAAGCAGGCACCAGTCCTGCGGCAGCATGAAGCGGCCGCGGAAGTGGAAGCCGCAGTGCGCGGCAAGGAACAACGCTTCGTCGTGCACGCGCGAGTGCAGTGCCGCCCGTGGGCCATTGCCATCCAGCAGCACGGTCTCCAGGTCACAGACGCGCAGCACCGCGCTCAGCGTGGCCAGGTCATGCGACCGAAGCGCGCCGTGCTCGCCTGCATTGCCGTCCACTGCACCATCAACCATGACAGTGATGCCCCCGTTGGCCTGGATGCGGGCAGCCATCGCCGCTGCCCGTGCTTCTTCCTGTTGCCGCCAATAAACGCCACATGGCGTCTGAACTTTCCGGCCCGCGCAATTGCGCAGACACAACGACTACATGAACAGTGTATCTGCGCGACCGGATCGGATTACCGCCGTATTATCGATGCGCATTTTCGGCAAGTATGCATGAACTGGGCGCGCGGTAAACCCGCCGCCGGCAATTGCATCGGCATGCGCGCGCTACGCCCGCAAACGCCTGCAATTGAGCGCGGAATGCGTCAAAAAACCGTCATCACCTTCGCTTCACCCTATAAACACATCCCTTTCACTTTATAAACATTAAATGGTTGTCAAACACCCGGCTTGAATAACGGGTGAAAGTGCAGGCACTCAAGTTCGAACCACGCCTGCCGTTTATGTGTATTGAAGGACTTTGTTGGCGCCGATCATTGCGGCAGGCATCACCCGGCAGCTCCGTGGCGGAAACCGGGAATGTACGACAGGGGGATCTCTATGCAGACGCTCGTTGCTACGTGGCTGTTCTCTTCCCCGCATGCGCAGGCGATCACGCCGCGCCTGTCGTTGCCGCCTGCTCCCCGCCATCCGAACCCGGCCGCCCTGGACGCATCCAGGTAGGCCGGCGGCTGCTTCGGCAGCCGCCCCCTGCGCAGGGATCGCGCAGATTACGGGATGGACCCGGCGGAGCCGGGACGCACCATCCACATGCAGGCAGTCCAATCGATTGAACGGAACAGGGAGTAGACCGTCATGAAAGCCTCAATCCGCACGTTTCTCGCTGAAGAAGATGGTGTCACCGCGCTCGAGTACGGCATTCTCGCCGCCGTGATCGCCGGCGTCCTCGTGGTTGCCGCGCGCACCGGCCTCAACGAGATGTTCACTACGCTGTTCACCAAGCTCAAGACGCTGGTGGACAGCGCCGGCGGCAGCGCCCCGACCACCCCCGGCACCGGCTGACCTTCGCTTCACCCGGTCAATGGACGACCGCAGGCCCGCGCCTGCGGCGACGCCAACGGTGTGCCCCGCACCCCGTGTTCGATGCGCCATGGAGGAGCCCTCGGATGTCACTGCTGCCCGTACTGGCTGTGTTGTTGAGTGCACAGGTCGCCATCAGCGACCTGTACGCCCGGCGCGTGTCCAATCGCTGGTTGCTGTGCGTGGGCGTGGCTGGCCTGGGCGGGTTGCTGTGGATGTGGGCGGTGCGCGGGGCACCGTTTCCCGGCATGCATCTGGCCGGCGCGGTGGTGGGACTGGCAGCCCTGCTGCCGTTCTATGCGTTGGGCTGGATGGGTGCCGGGGACGTGAAGTACTTCGCGGTGCTGGGCCTGCTGCTGGGGATGCCGGCCCTGCTGCCGATCTGGGTGGTGAGCAGCCTGCTGGCCGGCGCGCACGCGGGCTGCGTACTGCTGGCGCCCGGCCTGCGCACAACGTTGCCGCTGCGCATGCAATGGCTGCATGCACGTGCACAGGCGCAGTGGCAGGCACGGCCGTTCGTGCGCCAGATCCACGCATCGCGCCAGGGGCGCGCCGGCATTCCCTATGCCGCGTACCTGGCCTTTGCCACCGTGGGTTTCATTGCCTACGGCACCTATGGAGCATCGTCATGACCGCGTACGCACGGTTGCATCGCCAACGCTCACCGCAACGTGGCGTGGTGACGCTCGAATTTGCGTTCATGCTGATCCTCGGCGTGGTCCCGCTGCTGCTGTTGACCTACACCGGGGTGATGATCATGGCCGCCCAGCAGACCCTTTCCCTGGCATCGGCCGAAGGCGCGCGCGCCTCGCTGCGCTATGCCAGCCCCAATGAACGCCGTGTGGCCGCCTGCCAGGCGGCGCAACGCTCGATGCAATGGCTGTTGAACTTTGCCGGGCAACAGGCCAGCTGCAGCACCGCTGGCGCGCCGCCGATCGTGGTCAGTGCGCCTGCGCCGTGCGCGGGCCTGGCCAGCGCGCAATGCATGCAGGTGTCGGTCAGCTACGACTACCGCAGCAAGCCATTCCTGCCCGGGACCGGCCGGGTGTATGGCTGGCTGATCACCGAACCCATCCGCAGCACCGCCGTGGCCCAGCTCGACCTGGGTACACCGTGATGCGCCGCACCGACGCCGTGGAGGCTGTTGCATGCTCAAGCTGACCCGCATTGCCGCCGTGGCACTGATCGCGCTGGCCCTGCTGCTGGCGGTGGTGGCCTTCCTTGTCAGTCGGCGTGCCGCCCCCACCGTGGTGGCCGCGCCGCAGGTGGCTGGCCAGCCGCAACAGTGGCCGGTGGTGGAAGCGGCGGGCGAGCTGCCCGCGGGCCGACCCATCAGCGCCGCCGACCTGCGCATCGGCAGCGCGCCGCAGGCACCGCAGGGCGGCTACGCCAGCATCGCCGAGGCCACCGGCGCCGTGCCCGTGCACGCCATTGCCGCAGGTACCGCACTCAACAGTGCGCTGATGGCACGCGGCTACGCGCTGCGGCTCAATCCGGGCGAGCGCGCCCTTGCAGTGCCGGTGGATGAGCTGGTGGCCGCGGGCAACCGGATCCTGCCGGGCGATTACGTCGACGTGTTCCTCAACCTGCGCGCGCCGCAGGGCATGGGCACCGAGGGCCAGGCGCAGGCACGCCTGTTGTTGTCGCGGATGCGGGTGCTCAGCTACGGCGCCGCAGACACCGCACCGGGCCAGGCCGCGCCCACCGACACCGCCAGCGAGGCCAGCACCGACGCCCGCGCGCAGGACATCCAGGGCAGCGCATCGTCCACCAGCAGCACCAGCACCAGCGCACCGGTGCGCAGCGCGGTTCTGGCGGTGCCGGTCGCCGAGGCCAACCGCCTGTTGTTGGGCGCACAGCAGGGTCGCCTGTTCCTGGCGCTGCGCAACCCGGCCGATGTGGGCCAACCCGACCAGGAATTGTTCGCCCAGCCCGGCGGCGTGCTGGATGCACGGCGCGAGCTGAGCCCTGAACAGCGGCTCGCGCTGCAGTCTCCCGAAAACGACGCCTACGCCGGCATCGACAGCGACGCACTGGCCGGCCGCAGCACACGCCCGGCCCGGGCGCCCGCACCGGTACGCGCCAGTGCGCCGCGCCAGGCACCGCGTCTGGACCGCGGTGTCGAAATCATCCGCGGCGATGTTTCCTCCCACAGCGGCTCGCGTTGAGCCATGCCGAGACTTTCCATGACCCAACGCCCTGCCCGCCTGCACCGTTCCCGCCACTGGCCGACCCGCCTGCTGCTGTTGCTGGTGTTGGGCATCTGCCCGGTGGTGGGCATGGCCAACGCCGATGTGGTGCTGCAGACGCGCGAACAGCGCCCGTGGACGTTGCCGGCCGACCTGGACCGGGTCGCCATCGCCGATCCGGGGGTCGCCGATGTGGTGATGCTGCGGGGACCGCGCCAGGCGCTGCTGGTGGGCAAGGCGCCAGGGACCACCACGTTGTTGCTGTGGCGGCGCCAGCAGAGCGAGCCGCAGCGGATGCAGATCGAAGTGCGCAGCGCAATCCAGGGGGCGCTGCCACCGTCGGGGGACCTGCAGCTCACGCTGCAGGATGGCCAGGGCCTGCTGCAAGGGAGTGCGGCAGGCCTGTTGGACCATGAGCAGAGCCGCAAGGCGGCGACCATGGCCCTGGGCAAAGAGGGTCAACTCGCGGATGTGTCCACCATCGCCAGCGGCGGTGTGGTGCAGGTGGACGTGAAGGTGGTGGAGTTCAACAAGTCGGTGCTGCGCCAGATCGGCATGAGCTTTGCCAACAAGAATTTCAGCGGCAGCAACGGCTTCTTCTACGGCATCACCCGCCCGGGTGGCACGCTGCCGGGCGTACCGCCGGCCACCGACCCGGGCACCAGCCCGGACAATGTGGTGATCACCAATCCGTTGTCGTCCGCGTTCGGCCTGGTGTTCAAATCGCTCACCCACGGCTGGGACGCCAACATCGACCTGCTGCAGAACAACGGCATGGCCCGCGTGCTGGCCGAGCCCACCCTGGTGGCCCTGTCCGGGCAGAGCGCCAGCTTCCTGGCCGGCGGCGAACTGCCGATCCTGGAGCCGCAGGGCCTGGGCACCACCACGGTCACCTTCAAGCCGTTCGGCATCGGCCTGACGGTTACCCCGACCGTGCTCGGCCCCGACCGCATCGCGCTCAAGGTGGCCCCCGAAGCCAGCGATCTGAACTACGCCGCGGGCATCTCCTACAACGGCGTGCAGATCCCGTCGATCACTACCCGTCGCGCCGATACCACGGTGGAGCTGGGCGACGGCGAAACCTTCATCATCGGCGGGCTGGTCAGCAACACGGTCAGCTCCAGCGTCGACAAGATTCCGCTGCTGGGCGACCTGCCGATCATCGGCGCGTTCTTCCGGAGCCTGAACTACAAGCGCGAGGAAAAGGAGCTGGTGATCATCGTCACCCCACGGCTGGTGCAGCCGCTGGCCCGCAACACGGTGGTGCCGCTGCCGGGCGACCGCGAGGTCAAGCCCAACCTGCCGGTCTGGGGCGCGTGGCTGCTCAGCCCGGCCTCGTCGGACCAGCTGCCCGGCTTCTCGCGCTGACCCGATGCCAGGAGCCCAGCCCGCATGTCTACCGCCACCCTCCACCTGCTGCAACCGATGGCGCCGCCGGTGAGCCTGGTACTGGTCGCGCCTGACCGCAGCCTGCTGGACGTGCTCGGCGCCAAGCTGCCGCCCGGCACCCGCGTGCACTGGGAGGACAGCCGCGAGTCGATCACATCGCTGGACGTGCACCGCCGCACCGGTGCCTGCGTGGTGCTGCTCGACTTCCGGCACGAGCAGGCCAGCGCCACGACCGACCTGACCCGCCACCTGCAACGCACCCTGCCCGACCTGCCGCTGGTAGCGGTCGGCTCCACCGCCAACGATCAACTCGACGGCGTCGTGGCGGCGCTGCGCGCCGGCATTCGCGACATCCTCGACCTGGACGCATCCACCGCCGACATCGACGCAGTGCTGCGCCGCGCCGGCAGCACCCCCGGCGTGCGCAGCGTGGCGCCCGAGACAGCCCGCAAGGCGCGCCTGGTGCTGGTGCTGGGCGTCCGCGCCGGTGTGGGCAGCAGCACCCTGGCCGCGCACGTGGGCGTGCTGGCCCAGCAGCTGGGCCATCCGGTGGCCCCGCCCACCGCGAACGCGGACCCGGCCCCGCCCGACAACAGCCTGCTGCTGCTCGACCTCGGCCTGCCGGCCGGCGACGCCGCGCTGTATCTCAACCTGGACAGCCAGTTCCACTACAACGATGCGCTGCGCAACGCCACCCGCATCGATGCCACTTTCGTCCGCACCGCCATGACCCGCCACCCCGGTGGCCTGGCCCTGCTCGGCCAGCCGGCGGGCAGCGAAGCCGGCCCCATCGCCGACCCGGCCGTGCTGGTGCAGCGCCTGCGCGGCGTGTTCGAAAGCGTGTTGTGCGACGTCGGTGGTGCGCCCGTGCGGCAGATCCCGCGCTCGCTGCTCAACAGCGCCGATGAAATCTGGCTGGTGGCCGATCAGGCCATCGGCACGCTGGTGTCGCTGGACCTGGCCTTGAAACAGCTGGAGGCACTGGGCGTGCGCGACGGCCGCCTGCAGCTGGTGATCAACCGGCACGACGAAGGCGGTGGCCTGGCGCCCCAGCAGATCGCCGAGCGCTTCAGCCTGCCGCTGCTGGCCACCCTGCCCGACTGCAATCGCCTGCGCGCCAGTGCCAACCACGGCCACCTGTTGCTGCAGGATGCCCCGCGCGACCCGTACCTGCGTGCCCTCACCCCGCTGCTGGCGCGACTGGACCCGGCACTCGCCGGCGTCCTGCCGCGTGGCTGGCGGGAAAAACTCGTCCTCCGCCTGAGTGGTCTCCCATGGAAGACAAAGTGATGCCGTTCGCGCCGCCGCATGCCCGTGCCGACGCCGGCACCATGGCCGATGCCGTGGTCACCCCGTTTGCCCAGTCCGACGAGTACCAGAAGGTACTGGTCGCCGCCCATGAGCACCTGCTCAACAGCATCGAAGACGAACGCATCGACATCGATGCCTGGGCGCCGGACACGGTGGCGCGCTACGTGCACACCCAGACCGCCATCTTCGTGCAGGAGTGGCGCATCCCGGTCAACGAATCGGAAATGGAGGTGGTGGCCGCGGCGCTGGTCAAGGAGCTGACCGGGTTCGGCCCGCTCGACGACCTGCTGCACGATCCCAGCATCGAAGACATCCTGATCAACGGCTACAAGGACATCCACGTGTCCCAGGGTGGCCGCCTGCTGCGCGCGCCACAGCGCTTCAGCGACGACAGCCACCTGCTGCGGATCCTGCGGCGGATACTGGCGCCGCTGGGGCGCCGGCTGGACGAGTCCAACCCGATGGTGGATGCGCGCCTGCCCAACGGCGGGCGCCTCAACGCGATCATCTCCCCGCTGGCGGTGGATGGTCCCATGGTGTCCATCCGCAAGTTCCGCAAGGACCCGTTCACCCCCGACGAACTGCTGCGCATGGGCACCTTCGACCGCCCCATGCAGGCGCTGCTGCATGCCCTGGTACTGGGCCGCTGCAACATCCTGGTCTCCGGCGGCACCAGTTCGGGCAAGACCTCGCTGCTCAATGCGCTGGCCAGCTACATTCCGGCCGACGAACGCGTCATCACCGTGGAAGACACCGCCGAGCTTTCGCTCAACCACCCGCACGTGGTGCGTCTGGAAAGCCGCATCGGCGGCGCGGACGGTCAAGGCGCGGTGAGCATCCGCGACCTGGTGCGCAACAGCCTGCGCATGCGCCCGGACCGCATCGTGGTGGGCGAGGTGCGCGGCGCCGAAGTGCTGGAAATGCTGCAGGCCATGAACACCGGCCACGACGGCTCGATGGCCACCATCCATGCCAACTCGCCGCGTGACTGCCTGTACCGGATCGAGATGCTGGCCGGCTTCGCCGGTTTCCAGGGCAGCGAAGACAGCCTGCGCCGGCAGATCGCCAGCGCGATCGACTTCATCGTGCAGATCTCGCGCCTTGGCAGTGGCCGCCGCGTGCTGGTGTCCATCACGGAAATCACCGGGGTCAGCGACAACCTGATCAGCACCCAGGAAATGTTCCGCCACGAAATCCAGATCGATGCCGACGGCAAGGAGATCGACCGCTGGATCGGGCTCGGCTTCCACCCGCATTCGCACAAGCTCGAACCGTTCCGGCGGCAGCTGCGCGAGGCACTGGACGGAGGCTACTGAGCATGACCACGGTGCTGCTGCTGTGCAGTGCGATCCTGGTGCTGGTGGCCGTGGCCATCGAGCTGTGGATGGGCGCGGCCCGGCGCGAACGCCTGCGCGCCTCGCTGCAGCACACCGAACAACGGCTGGCCGCCACGCCGGCCACGCCACAACTGGCCGGCATGCCGGCGCGTCCCGCGGCACCGACCGCACTACCCACCGGCACCCGCCGCGCCGGTGGCCTGCCGTGGGATGCGCTGCTGCAACGCGCCGCGCTGCGCACCGGCTGGCGTCTGCCGATCCTGTGGCTGCTGGGAGCGACGCTGCTGGGCTGGGCTGCGGCGGCGCGCATCGGCACCGCGTGGATGTGGCCGATCACCCTGGGGCTGTGCGCATTGCTGCTGGGGCTGTGGATCTCGCGGCGCATCCTGGGCCTGCAGCGCCGCCTGCTGCGCCAACTTCCCGACTTCCTGGACAACCTGGTGCGCTTGACCGCGCTCGGCAACAGCCTGCAGATGTCCTTCCAGACCGCCAGCCAGCAGGTGCCGATGCCGCTGCGCGGGCTGCTCGATGACACGCTGTCGGGCACCCGCAGCGGGCTCGACCTGGACCGCGCCCTGAGCCAGGCCGCGCAGCCCTACCGGCTTGACGTGCTGGACGTCCTGGCCGTGGTGCTGGGGGTCAGCATCCGCATCGGCGGACGCTCGGACCAGATCCTGCAGCGCATGAGCGACTTCATGCGCGATGTCGACCAGGCCCGCCAGGAACTGATGGCCACCACCTCCGAAACACGCATGTCGGCGTGGGTGCTCGGCCTGCTGCCGCCGCTGTCGGCGCTGCTGATGGCCATTGCCAGCCCGGACTTTTTCGCACCGGTGCTGGAGGTGCCGCTGGGCCACCGCATCCTCGGCGCGGCGCTGGTGATGGAACTGATCGGCGGCTTCCTGCTGTATCGCCTGGCGCGCTCGCTATGAGCGCCAGCACGCTGCTCATCGTGGCCTTGCTGCTGCTCGCATTGGGCGTGGGCCTGCTCGGCATTGCCGGGCTGTGGCTCAGCGGCCAGCAGCAGCGCACCGCCGCCACCCTGCAGGGCGCGCTGCGCAGCCGCGAGCCACGCGCGCCGGCCGAATCGGGCACGCCACCACCAGTGGCCGCCGCGCCGCGCGGCTGGGCCTGGCTGGCCACGCTGGGCGAGCGCTTCAACGGCGGCCGCATCGAAGCGGCGCTGTTGGCCGCGGAAGACCGCCTGCTGCTCGACCAGGCCGGGTGGCACACGCGGGTCGGCACCGCCACGTTCCTGGCCCTGCGCCTGCTGATCGCGCTGGCCGGCCTGCTGCTGGCCGCGATGTTCTACGACGGCGACGGGCTGAGCCGGGTGGTGGTGATGGGGGCCGCGCTCGGCGCCGGCGTGCTGCTGCCCAAGTTCGCGCTGCGCGCCTGGGCCACGCGGTTGCGCCGGCGGGTATCGGCCGAACTGCCGCTGCTCATCGACCTGCTGCGCCTGCTGCAGGGCGTGGGCTTCAGCATGGACCAGAGCCTGCAGACGCTGGGCGACAAGCTGCGCAGCGCGATCCCGGTGCTGGGACGTGAAATCCAGCAGGCCAACATCGCCTACATGCACGGCCGCAGCCGCCAGCAGTCGCTGCGCCGCCTGGCCGAGTCCTTCGGCGACGAAGACCTGCGCAGCCTGGTGCAGCTGATGCTGCAGGTACACGAGCACGGCGGCGCGGTGCAGGAGCCGCTGCGACAGTTCAGCGTGCGCCTGCGCGAACAGCGCCGTTCCGCGCTCAAGGAAAAGGTGGGCAAGCTCTCGGTGAAGATGACCATCGTGATGATGCTGACGTTGTTGCCAGCGCTGATGCTGGTGTTGTCGGGCCCGGCGATCATCGCCCTGGCCAATGCCGTGAACCGTCTGGGGTGACCACCATGCCGATCCAATTCCGCCACTGCGCCGTACTGCTCATCACCGTGGCGGTGTGCACCGCCTGCGGGTCCGCTCGCAACGCCTACAAGCCCGACCCGCTCAGCCTGGCGCCGCTGGACACGCCGCCCCAGGACGACAAGCGCATGTACCTGGACCTGATCGGGCAGATGCAGCGCCAAGGCGCGTACTACGCCTCGCTGGCGCATGTGGAGGCCTACCGCCTGCGCTACGGCGACAGCCCTGCGCTGCGCCTGCTGCAGGCCGATGCGCTGCGCGAAACCCAGCAGACCGACGCCGCGCGTGCGCTCTACACCAGCCTGGCCAGCGGCCCGCAGGGCGCGGCCGCCTGGCACGGTCTGGGCCTGATCGCCGCACGCGCCGGCGACGCCGCGCAGGCCGAGGCCAGCCTGGCCCGCGCCGTACAGCTGCAACCGCTGAACACCGACTACCTGGGCGATCTCGGTTTCGCCCGGCTGCGCGCTGGCGCGCTTGAACCGGCACGCGAGCCCTTGGCCAAGGCGGCCGAACTGGCGCCGGGCAGCGTCAAGGCCAATGCCAACCTGGCGGTCTGGGCGCTGTTGCGCAACGACCCGGCCATGGCCGAGCAGATCATGCGCAGCGCCGCGCTGCCCGACACCGCGCGCCAGGAAGTACAACGGCTGGCGCAGCAGCTGCGGCAGCCGCCCGTCGCGCGCGCCACCCCGCTGCCGCCGGCGGCCCTGCTTGCCGCTGAAACCCCGGCCAGCCGCACACCGGCGAACACAGGCATACCCCGGGCGACGCGCGCCGATGCGCGCCTGGCCCCGTCGATGCTGGAACGCTTCGGCGCCACCCACCACGCCAACGAGAGCACGCCATGACGCCCCTTCCCTGCGCGGTGCGCACCACGCTGCTCGCCGCCGCCCTGCTCGCCTGCGCCGGGGCGATGGCCCAGCAGCGGCCCCTGACCGGGCAGATGCTCGGCGACGCCCCGCCCATCGTCGCGCCTGCAGCGCCGATGCCCGGCCCCACCGCGCCGCCGCCACCGGCATCGCGGCAGGTGCTGCCGCCGTTGCCCGCCAGCGCGCCGTTGGCCCCGCTGCTTCCCTCGCGCCCGCAGATCGGCGACACCACCCGCGCCCTGCTGCAGCTGCAGGCCAGTGGCGCCAGCGCCGGTCCACGCCTGCCCATCCTGGGCGACCAGGCCTCGCTCAGCTACGCGCGCTACCTGGAAAGCTTCACCCACCCGATCCCCGAATTCCTCGACACCAGCGTACGCAAGCAAGTCACTGGTCCCGGCAACGGAGAGTGATCCCATGAACCGGTCGCGACCGCCCTGCCCTGTCCTGCCACCGGCGTGCCGCCAACGCGGCGGCATGTCGGTGACGATGATGCTGGTGATGCTGGGCCTGGTCACGATGCTCGGCCTGGTGGAGATCGGCTACCTGTACTGGGCCAAGCGCGATGTGCAGAAGATCGCCGACCTGTCCGCGCTGGCCGGTGCACAGCGGCTGGATCTGTGCACGGCCAACCGGGCCGACAACGCCGCCGCGCGCAGCAACGCACTGACCGCCAACCGTTTCCCCGGCACGCTGCAGGTCAGCTGTGGCGTGTGGAACCCCACCCACGCCAGCACCGACCATTTCATCGGCACCGCCCCGGCGCCGGTCAACGCGGTCAAGGTCATCGCCGAACGCCCGGTCCTGCCGTTCTTCGGCCAGACCCACGGGTTGCCACAGGTACGCGCACAGGCCGTGGCCACACGCGCGCCGCCCTTGGCGGTGTTCAGCGTGGGCTCGCAGCTGCTGCGGGTGAACGGCAACACGCCGCTCGGCGGTGTGCTGAAACTGGTCGGGGTGGACCTCGACCAGACCACCCTGCTCGGCTACGACGGCCTGGCCCAGGCCAAGATCACCCCGGGCGGCCTGCTCAGGGCGCTGGGCATTCCGGTGGACGCCAACATCAGCGTCGGCGATTTCAACGCCCTGCTGGCCGCGCACAAGGTGTCGCTGGGGCAGTTGCTGGATGCCACCGCCAGCGTGCTCAGCCAGAGCGGTGTGGCCCATGTGGATATGCGCGCACTCAAGGACGCACTGGCCGCCAAGCTCGATATCAACCAGCTCAACCTGCAGCTGGGCAGCAACGCGGCCGGCAGCGGCCTGTTCGGCAGCATCGTCGCCCCCGACGACCCCGCCTCGGCGGCGCTGCAGGCCGAGGTCAACGCGCTGGACCTGATCACCACCAGTATCAGCATCGCCAACGGGGGCCGCGGCGTGGCGGTCAACAACCTCAGCATTCTCGGCCTGGTCCAGGCGCAGACGGCCATCATCGAGCCCCCGTCGATTGCCATCGGCGGCGTCGGCGCGCGCGCCTACAACGCGCAGGTGCGGGTCAAGCTGGACATCGACAGCAACAAGCTGTCGCTGGGCCTGGGCAAGGTACTGGCCGCGCTTGGCATCCGCCTGCACCTGCCGGTGTATGCCGATGTGACCAATGCCATGGGCACCCTGACCGGGCTGCAATGCGCCGCGCAACCGGCCACCGCCACCATCCGCGTGGAGTCGTCGGTGCTGCGCGCGTGCGTGGGCAAGGTGGATGCCGCCACGCAGTTCTCCACGCGCAACGTGTGCGACGCCAGCCTGCAGAACGAACAGCTGCTGACCCTGCTCGGCGCGCCGTTGATCAATGACCAGATCAAGCTCAACGCGCTCACCCATGATGAAACGCTGACCCTGTCACCGGGCGAGACCGGCTCGACGTGGATCAACGGCGCGCAGATCGGCACGGCGGTCAACGACCTGGTCCGGGAGCTGCTGCGCGTGCTCAGCGGCATGCTCAACCCCGCATCGAAGGGCATGGGGAACGCCGATACCGCCAACCAGCTGGCCGACCAGTTCCTCAAGGCGGCCAACCCAGGCAATGGCCTGTACGACGTCGACAAAACCATTGCGCTGCTGCGCAACGGTTCGTCGGCGCAGGGCATCGAGGCCTTCGGTGACTGGGAGGTCAAGGATGGCGTGCCATACGCCTGCGGCCTGCTTCTTCTGAAGACCTGCTACAAGGACGGCTCGGCCTGGGAGGGCTATCGCGCCGTGGTCACCGGCCAGGGCCTCGGGGTATTGGATGGTCTGCTCGGCACTGTCCTGGGCGGGCTGGTGATCAACCGTTGCAGCGGGCTGGTCAGCACGCTGCTGGCCTACAACAGCTGCGTCAAGGGCAACCTGGCTACGTACCTGCAGACCGCTCCGTCCGGCATGCTCGACAACCACCAGGGCAGCGGCAGCGTCACCGACCCCGGCACCAACAGCGTGGCCTGCAGCGGCTTGTTGTGCACCCTGCTGCGGCCGGTGCTGGAGGGGTTGCTCAAGCCCCTGCTCAACGGCGTGGGCACGCTGCTGACCCAGACCCTTGCGATGGTGCTGGGGCTGGAACTGGGCCGCACCGACGTGCACCTGCAGGCGGTGCAGTGCAACCCTGCCCAGCTGGTGTATTGAGTGCCGTGCAGCCTGCGCCCGCTGGATGCAGGGCGCAGCGGGACACGCTAGACTGCGGCGGGGACTGGATTTTCACAGACGAAATTTCACCGATGCGCCACTCGTGGACGGCCTGATGATGCAAGAGAGAAAAACCCTGGGTTCCACCCGCCAGCGCCTGCTCGTGGGCAGCCTGGTGCTGCTGTCGCTGGGCCTGGTTCCGCAGGCACTGGCCGCGCGCGCGCCCAAGGGCGAGGCCACCGAGCCGGCGCGCAGCGCCCCGGTGGTCCGCAACACCGTGGATGAGCTGCGCCAGTTGGTCGATTCCAAGCAGTTGAC
Source organism: Stenotrophomonas rhizophila (assembly GCF_000661955.1). Taxonomy (NCBI): domain Bacteria; kingdom Pseudomonadati; phylum Pseudomonadota; class Gammaproteobacteria; order Lysobacterales; family Lysobacteraceae; genus Stenotrophomonas; species Stenotrophomonas rhizophila. The sequence continues at coordinate 2,097,375 of NZ_CP007597.1, read as the reverse complement.
CGAACTGCGCACCACCTACAACGGCAGCTACGGCGCCAGCCTGCTGTTCAACACCAGCACGCTGCAGTATTACGCCGCCTTGTTCCACGACAAGGATTTCTGGCGCGTGATCAAGACCGATTCGGTCGACAACGCCGAAAAGGTGTACCGCACCTTCGTGCAGCAGACCGAAGAACTGGCCCAGGTGTACATCGACACCACGCGCCTGGAAGCCGGCAAGCGCTACACCGAAAACCTCGTGGCCTTCAACGAACAGCGCCTGCGCAGCCTGCAGCAGGAAGCCGAGCTGCAGCGGCAGCAGTCGCTGCAGGTCAGCAGTTCGATCCAGCAGGCCAAGCAGCAGGCGGTAACGCTGAGCACCGACCTGCGCAGCACGCACAGCCAGCTCGACGCGCTGAACCAGCGCATCCAGGCGCTGCAGGCCCAGCAGGGCAATCCGGCGTTGTCGTTGCCCACGCCGGAAAGCAGCGCACCGGCCATCGCACCGGCGCCCACGGGCGAATCCAGCAACCCGTAACGCCATGCGGCTCCCTGCCCCGCAGGGAGCCTGCCGCCGCTACGCGCGGCATCACCGCGTCTTTCCACCACACCCCATGCTGTTGCTGCTGCCGTTGCGCCCTGGCCTGCGCCTGAGCGCGGTGCAGTACCCTGTGCCTCTACGAACGACGTAGCGCACAAGGACACGGCCATGGCGATCCCCACCCGGTTGCACTTCCCGCGCGCGCCGCGGCGGCTGGCCGCCGCATGCACGCTGGTGGGTGCCCTGGCCTTGCTGCCTGCCGCCCACGGCGCCACCGCCGGCGCACCACCGCTGGACGCCGCGGCATCCGACCCGGGCGCGTTGGGCTGGATGCAGGGCTTCCCGCCGCCGGAGGCCAAGCGCATCCGCTACACCGACAGCGACTATTTCGCGTTCCCCAAGCTGCGTTGGACCGCCTGCCACTTTCGCCAGCTGATGCCCACCGTGGGCGTCAGCCGCGGGCCCGGGGCGGCGGCGCCGCTGCCACAGCGCCTGGATGCAACCATCGACGCGCTGCCGTTCACGCCCTTGAACACGCGTACCCGCATGACCTGGGCGCAATCGCTGCAGGCCAATTACACCGACGGCATCATCGTGCTGCACGACGGCGTGGTGGTGTACGAACGCTACGCCGGCTGCCTGCAGCCCGATGGCCAGCACGGCGCGATGTCCGTCACCAAATCGATCACCGGCCTGCTCGGCGAAATGCTGGTCGCCGAAGGCGTGCTGGATGAGAACGACACCGTCGGTGCGATCATTCCGGAACTCGCGCACAGCGCGTTCGGCGATGCCACGGTCAAGCAGGTGCTGGAGATGACCACCGCCCTGCGCTACAGCGAAGACTACGCCGACCCCAACGCCGAAGTCTGGCAGTACGCCGCCGCCGGCAGCACGCTGCCGCCTGCCCCGGGCTACACCGGTCCACGCAGCTACTACGATTACCTGCAGACCGTGCAGAAACAGGGGCGCCACGGCGAGGCGTTCGGCTACAAGACGATCAACACCGACACCCTGGGCTGGATCATCGCGCGGCGTACCGGCAAACCCGTATCCACGCTGCTGTCCGAGCGTATCTGGACCCGTCTGGGTGCCGAGCAGGACGCCTACTACACCGTCGATTCCAGCGGCACGCCGTTCGCCGGTGGCGGCTTCAATGCCGGGCTGCGTGACATGGCCCGGCTGGGCCAGATGCTGTTGCAGGACGGGCGCAGCAATGGCGAACAGGTCGTACCCGCGGCCGCCATCGCGCGCATCCGGGCCGGCGGTGACAGGCGCGCCTTCGCCAAGGCCGGCTATCCCCTGCTGCCGGGCTGGAGCTATCGCGGCATGTGGTGGGTGAGCCACAACGCACACGGCGCCTACATGGCGCGCGGCGTGCACGGCCAGGCCCTGTATATCGATCCTGCGGCCAAGGTGGTGATCGCCCGCTTCGGGTCGCATCCGGTGGCCGGCAACAGCGCCAACGACCCCACCACCCTGCCCGCCTTCGATGCGCTGGCGCGCTACCTGATGGCGCAGCCCACCCGGTAGGGTCTGGGCGGGCTCAGCGGCACGCATCGAACACCGCGTCGTCCATGCGTCGGCTGAGGGCGAGACTGCGCGCCATGCCGGCCTTCCGGTACGCAGCTTCGCGCTGGCGCTTCGCCTTGGCGCAGGCACGCGGCTGATGATGCAGCGCGATAAGGGCGTCGCGCGGCGCGCGCGTCCGCCGCCGTGGCGGGCTGCTGCCGCGCCGCGGACGCGGATCGACCAGCGGCCTGCGTTGCAGTTCCAGCGCGCGCTTGCGTGCCTCCAGTTCTCGCCGGATCGCCTCGATCCGGGCCGCATGCTGGCGCTGTGCCGGCACCACGTCCACTTCCCACGCCTGCTCGGCCTGCCCGTCGGCGCAGGCGTGGCGCTGGAACGTGGCCACCCCGGCGACCCGGCATTTATGGATCTGCTGGACCTGCGGCGCGGGTGCCGGCGGGGGTGATGGCGCCGCCATCGCGGGCACCGGCAACAGGACAAGCACCCACCACCAGCGGGGGCGCAACGTGGATCGACAACGGACCTTTCGCATCGGCATCCTCCCGGAACGGCCGCCAGCGTCGCGCGACCGTTGCGGGCAAACCGGGATGCACGTTGCGCGCCCTCACCAACGCGTGGTGTCCCTACACGCGCATGCGGGGAAGCGGTTGTCCCCGGGCGGCGTCGCGGTCACCCGCGCAGATGCAGTTCCAGCACTTCATCGCCCAGATCGTCGATCTCGCCGGTCGGCCGCCACCCCAGGTGCCGGTAAAAGCCATGCGAACGCACGCCAGGGTCGGCAGCGCAACCCAGGAACAGGCGTTCGAAACCCCAGCCCTGGAAGTCGTCCACCGTCCGCGCCAGCAGCGCCTTGCCGATGCCCTTGCCTTCCCATGCCGGCAGCAGCGCCAGCACGATGATCTCGCCACTGTCGCGATCGCCGAAGCAGTAGCCCACCATGCCGCCGTCGGCCTCGGCCACGTGCCCCGGAAAGCCGCCTTGGGCGATGCCTGCGGCCCAGCTGTCCACGGTGATGCCAAGCGCGGCCAGCTGCGCGGCGGAAAACGCGTTCTCGCGCGTGCGTCCGCGCAGGTCGATGCAGGCCGCGGCATCGGCCGGTACGGCAGGACGGTATGCAACGTTCATCATCAGGCTCCTTGTCCATGCCACACAGGCAATGGCAGCGTCGCAGCATACCCGCCCGCTTCCCGCAGCTGCCAGACCGCATCGGCAGCGTCCGGCAGGCGCACGCGCCGCATGGCATGCTTCCCGTCCCCCCGCCGCCCCCCCATCCCGTGCCTGCCACCACCGAATTCTGGCGAGATCCGCGCATGCCCCACGTCGAAAGCCGACGTGCCTGCGCGAGCCGTGCCTGTTACCGCGCGCACAGCCATGCCACGTTCTCGGTCGGTGCCGTGGATGCAGGCGGCAGTGTCTTCAGCGGTGCAGCCGACGGTCCACGCGTGCTGCAGCCGGGCTGCGTGGTGGTGGTGCCTGCCGGGCGCGTGCACGCCTGCAATCCCCTGCCCGGCCAGGGCTGGAACTACCAGATGCTGCATCTGGATGCCCACTGGGTGCACGCGGTCCGTAACGAAATGCCCGCGCCCGCCGGCAACGAGGTCGGTATGGAAGCGGTCCGCGTCTGCGATGACCCGGCGCGCTATCGCCAGTTCTGCGACCTCAACGCGCTGCTGTTCTCCAGCGCTGCCATGGAAGCCAAGGATGCCGCGTTGGTTGCGTTCATCGGTGATCTTGACCCTGCACAAGGGGATGCCCTCGAGGACACGATTGATCAAGCAGCGTTGCAACGCCGCCTTGCGCCGGTAACCACGCAACTGCGCCAGGACCTGGCACACACCCCGCCGCTGGACGACCTGGCGCGGCGGGTGGGAATGAGCCGCTATCAGCTGATCCGCGCCTTCCGCCGCGCCACCGGGCTGACCCCGCATGCCTGGCAGATGGACCAGCGCATCCAGCGCGCACGCCTGCAGCTGCGCGACGGTGACGCGCTCGCCGCCATCGCGCACGGGCTGGGCTTTTCCGACCAGAGCCATTTCCAGCGCATGTTCAAGGCGCATACGGCCGCCACGCCGGGCCAATACCGGCGCTGAGCGCGCAATTTCGTTCAATACCGCGCGCGCCGGCCCGGACACACTTGCTGCCCGTGCCCGACCCCGCTGGTGTGAATGGAACAGTTTCTTGTCGTTGCCACCGTGCACCTGTTGGCCCTGCTGTCACCGGGGCCGGACTTCTTCCTGGTAGCACGTACTGCCGTGACGCAGGGCTGGCGCACCGCCACCGGCGCTTGCGTCGGCATTGCGCTGGGCAACGGCGTGTTCATCGCGGCCGCGTTCGCTGGCGTGGCGGCGTTGCGCCCGGGCAGCGGCGGCTTCATCGCGGTGCAGGTGGCCGGCGGCTGCTTCCTGGTGTACATGGGCGTGATGTTTCTTCGGCACGCCGGCAGCAGCAACGCGTCGTCCCTGGGCAGTGAGGCACCGCCTGCGACCGTATCCACCCGCCGCAGCTGGTGGAACGCCGCCGCGATGGGGCTGCTGTCGGCACTGCTGAACCCGAAGAACGCGCTGTTCTACGCCGCCCTGGCGGCGATGCTGCAGGGGCCTGCCACCCCTACCGCCAACAAGCTCTTCTACGCCGGCTGGATGTTCAGCGTGGTGCTGTGCTGGGACCTGTTGGTAGCGGCGTTGATCGGGCACCCGGCGGTGCTGCGCCGCTTCTCGCGCGCCCTGCCGTGGCTGGAGCGCGGCACCGGCGTAGTGCTGCTCGGGCTGGGCGTGTCGATCCTGCTGTCGCTGGCATGGCCGCACATGTAGAAAGGGCCCGGCGATGCCGGGCCCTGCTGCGCTGCTCACGCGGTTCGGTTACAGGAACCGGTAGTCGAACTCCAGCCACAGCTGGCGCCCGTACGGGTCGTAGTTGCCGACCGGGTAGAACGGCCAGCCACCGCCGTTCTTGTCCGCCGGCGGACGGCTGTCGCGCAGGTTGTTGACGATCAGGCCCACGCTCGCATTCTCGGTCAGCGTGCGGTACAGGCTGGCGTTGTAGGTGATGTACGGCGCGATGCGACCACTGCCATCGGTCTTGGGCAGCGAACCATACCGCATGCCGTACAACGTGGCGGTCCAGTCGTTGATGGCCCAGGTCACGCTGCCGTTGACCTTGCTGCGCCACTGGTAGGAATCGAGCGAGTTGCGCTGGTCCACCACGTCATCCTCGGCGAACTGACGGTACTCATGGTCGATCACCAGCGAGTACGCCAGCCGCGTGGAGAACCGGCCGTAGCGGCCCGCATCCCAGCGCGCGGTGGCCTTCAGGTCGATGCCACGCACCGACTCGGACGCTGCGTTGATCGGGTTGATCAGCACGCGGGTCACTTGGTTGGGCTGCACCGCCGCGTCGGCCGGGTTGCGGATCACCCGCGCCAGCGCGTCCTGGCACTGCGCGGAGTTGATGTCGCGCGCATCGCCGCCCACCGTCTGGCCCAGCCGGCAATCGGCCTCGTCGCGCAGGATCCGCGACGAATCCAGGTTGGTTACTTCCTCGTCGATGCGGATGTCGTAGTAGTCGGCGGTGAAATCCACGTTCGCCGTCGGCGACCACACCAGGCCCACCCCGTAGGACTTGGCCGTCTCCGGCTGCAGCTGCGGGTTGGCGCCGCTGGTGTAGTCGATCGACAGCCCGCTGTAATCGCAGTCGTCATACGCCTGGCCGGCGGTGCGGCAGCGCCAGTAGTCGGTCATGCCGGGGTTGTAGCCGCGGGTTTCGCTGGCGAACACGTAATTCATGTCCGGCGCACGGAAGCTGGTGGCGGCACTGGCGCGCAGCAGCAGGCTGTCGAACGGACGGAACTCCAGGCCGGTGCTCCAGGTGGCCTTGCCGAGATGGTCACCGGCGGCGCGGTACTGGTCGTAGCGGCCGGCCACGGTTGCGGTGAGGCGTTCCAGCAGTGGCAGCTGCAGCTCGACACCGGCGGCATAGCGGTCGCGCTCACCGCCGGACGGAATGCCGGCACTGGTGTTCCAGAACTCGCCGGTGGCCAAGGCCGGATCGGGGCGGTTGCGGTAGCCCTGGCTGCCCGCTTCGAGCACGGCGGCCAGTGCCGCACGCCCGCCCGGCAGGTCGAACAGCTGCCCGTTCACGCTGAAGGTGGCCGCCTGCAGCCAGGCCGCGTTGCGGCTCTCCTGGGTGGCCGACAGGTTCTCGTACTCGTTCGGGGTCAGCGGCTGGTACAGCCGCGCAGGATCGGGCGCATACACGTCCACGCCGTTGCGCGTGCCCAGCCTCGGTCCCAGCAGGTAGTCGTTGATGCCGGCCAGCAGCACCGGACGGCGCGTGCGGTTCTCATAGCGCGAGCGGCTGTAGGCCGCTTCGTAGTCCCAGTCGCTGCTGCCCAGGCTGCCGCGGGCGCCTACGTTGAACGACCACGACGATTCCAGGAAGCGGTTGGCATTGCGCTGCACGCCGCCGATCTCTTCGGGGGCGAAGCGGCGGTACCAGCTTTCCAGCTGGCCGCTGTTCTGGTTGTAGAAGTAGTTGCGCGACGAGGTCCAGCTGGGCGCACGGGTGTTGTTGTAGATTCGCGCCGTGCCGATAGCCACGTCGGCGAACAGTTCCTGGCGTTCGTTGAGGTGCCAGGTCAGCGCGCTGTAGGCATCGATGTTGCGCTTCTCGGTCTGCACGGTCCAGAACGTGGCCGCTGCTTCGTTGCTGCCGCAGTACCAGCCCTGGCGCGGATTCTGCGCACGGAACACGCTGCCGCCGTACAGGCCGCTGCTGGCATCGCAGCCGTCGGCGCCGGGGTCGATGTAGCCGTTGGTGCTGGCGTTGCGCCGGTAAGCCACGCCGGTTGCGAGCGGGGTGACGCCGCGCGGGTCGTCGGTGAGCGAATCCATGAAGTCGCGCTGCGAGCCGTAGATCGCCTTGCGGTTGGCGATTTCCAGCCCGAAGATCGCCTCCCACTGGTCACCGGTACTGCCGCCCACCACCTGCAGGCGCTGGTTGTCGCCGCCGCCCTGCTCGGTGGTGCCGGCCTTGACGTTGATGCCCACGCCCTCGTAGGACTTCTTCAGGATGATGTTGACCACCCCGGCGATGGCGTCCGAGCCGTACACCGCCGACGCGCCACCGGTGAGCACCTCGATGCGGTCGATCAGCGCGCTGGGAATGTTGGCCAGGTTCACCACGTTGACCGAGCCTTCGTAGGCCAGCGGGTAATCGGACTGGCGGCGGCCGTTGACCAGCACGAGGGTGCGGTTGGGACCCAAGCCGCGCAGGTTGATGGTGTTGGCAGCCGGGGTGAAGGTATTGCCGAAGTCTTCGCCCTGCACGCTGCCGGTGTTCTCGGTGAGGGCACTGAGCGCTTCAAAGGCGCTGCGGTAGCCCTGCGCCTCGATCTGCTGCTGGGTGATCACGGTGACCGGCGAGGGTCCTTCCACGCTGGCGCGCGGGATGCGCGAGCCGGTGATCCGCACGGCCTCCAGTTCGGTGGGCGCCGGGCCGTCGGCGGCATGCGCCAAGGGGCTGGTGGCAAGCAGGGGCAACAGGGACACGACCAAAGGCCGCAGGCGCAGCGGACGACGAAGCAGAGACATGCAGGTTCCTGGGTGGGGGACAACGCTCCGGTGCGGCAAGCCATTGCCGCAGGGGGGCCGGAAGGCGCGCCAGTCTGCTGAATGCGCCCCTGCCCGGGAAATGACCGGCCGGGATATGCATATCGATTTTCTGCCTAAGGCACGGCAGCACTGGGCCGGCAGCAAGACACGTTTCTTCTCCCATCTGAGGGAAGCGTCTTGTTGCAAGGGCCGTCGGAGAGTGAGCACGACGCTACGCGGATGGCCGGGTGTGCAGGCGCAGGGGCTCGCGTCTCCGATCGGGGCGGTCGCGAGCGTGAGGGCCCCGTAGCAGCCGGTAGGCCCCTGGTGCAAATGTCCCCCGGCCGCGTGGCGGCCTCCTCCTTTATTTTGCCCAGGAGCCTACCGGCTGCTACGGGGCTCGGCTTGCGGAAGAACCAAGCAGAATTCTCTGGCGCCGTCGGTGGGTCGGGCGCTGGGTCCCCATGCCCTTGGAGGCGAAATAAAGGGGGAGGTGGCGGCCGCAGGCCGACGCCGGAGGACATTCGCCGGAAAGGGCATGGGGGCCCAGCGCCCGAACCACCGACGGCCGCGTCTGGACAGCGCCAAGGCACGTTTCTGCCTACCTCGCAGATGGGCGAAGAACCAAACAAAAACGGCGACCCTGCGGTCGCCGTTGTGGTGCATTGCGTGGCTGCGGCGATCAGGCCTTGGCAGCGGCCTTCAGGCTCTGCCGCTGGACCAGCGCGTTGAAGCGCGACAGCGAGCTCAGGTGGTGGTGCACCAGGGCCAGGTAGCCGTTGCGGTGCCAGGCCAGCACGATGTCGTCGGGCAGCTTGGACAGCTTTTCCACGTCGACCACGTGGAACCCGTTCACCGACATCTGCTCGCCGTTGTTCAGGGTGACATCGATGCTGCGCTCCACCAGCAGGTCCTGGGCCAGGATCGCCGCGGTGAACTGACGGGTCGCCTCGTGCTCGCGGGTGAAATCGCCGCAGAAGCGCATGGCGTTGTCGATCAGTTCGCTGGCCTTGCCATCCACGAACAGCGGCTCGCCTTCTTCACTGGTGCCCTTGTTGACGTGCTCGGCTTCGGCGTCGATGGCCAGCAGGTAGTCACCGTCGGTGTCGGCCTGCATGAACACGAACGGATACCGGCGCACGTAGGCCGGCGCGTAGGTGTCTTCGGCCCACTTGTCGCCGTCGATGAACAGGTTGTTGCGGGCCAGGCCCACGGCCAGGATCGGCGCTGCATCCTTGCCGGTGAACAGGATCGGGAAATGCTGCGCGGCCAGGCCGAACTCGCCCACCACGGCCGGAATGGCGTTGGTTTCGGCCGCAAAGGCCACGGTGCCCTGCATCAGACGCCAATTGGCGTGCTTGTCCGATTGCAGCGGCAGCGGCTGGCGGTAGAACAGCGGGCCGGACGCCTGGGCCGGTGCCGGAGGGGTAGTGGTTTCAGCAGTCATGGAATAGGTCAGGTACGACGCGCCAGACAGCCCGGGCGCGAAAGCGGGCACCGCATTGATCGGCCACTATAGCGTGGCTCCATGACGATGTGCGCCGTGCCGGAAGGCATGGATGGCCGCAGGCATGGCGCTCCCCCTCTACAGCTCGGTGAACTCCCCGCACTCGGGCAGCGGGGTATCGGGCTGGTAACGGCCGCCGTCGAAACGCAGCACCCGCTGGTAGGAGCAGGTCCGGTCGGTCTGGGTGCGCAGGTCCTGCCGGCGCAGCGGCCCCCGCGCCTGGGAATCCTGCAGCCGCGACGCCCCCGCCGGGAAACGGGTGGCCGTAGTGGCATAACGCAGCACCGGCATGCCCTGCCCGGCCGGGTCCAGGGTCAGGACACCGTGGAAGCTGTACTCGTCATGGCAGGCACCCGCGCGACGCGCGCTGTCCTGTTCGCCGAAGCAGGCCCGGATCATGGCGTGGCCGTCGGCGGGCAGCGTCAGTACATCCGGGTCGATCTGGATGCCATCGTCCATGTGGCGGATACGGCTCAGCACCAGCGTGGACGCACCGGCATCCCCGCCGGAATACATCGTGGTCACACTGCGCCGCACCCCCATCAGCACGTTCTCCAGCGCGGCCTGCTGCGGGTCGCTCGGTACCTGACCCGCGTCGGCCCCGGGCGCCAGCCGCACGATGAATGGCCACGGCTGATCGGTGCCGGTAGCGTCGGCATCGCCGCTATCGAGGGGGATGAACCAGGTGTGCGGCTCGGCTGTACCGGGCAGGTGATGCTCGATCTCCAGCTGCGACGCCTGATCGTCGCCTTCGCGGGCGGTGCGCACACACCACTGCCGGTCGGCCGTGCAGAAGCGTGCCGACGCCTGCTCGGCGCCCGCCTGCGCGTCGGGCTGCTCGATCAACGTCTCCAGCCGGTTGCCGGCACGGTCGTGCACCGGCGCGGCCACGGCAGCGCTGCTGATGCTTGCCAACAGCACGCCCACGGCGGCAAGAAAGGGTCTGCGCTGCAACGTCCTTGGCATGGGCCACATCCTGTCGGAAACGAACAGGATAGCGCAGCGCTCAGCGCACCCCGTCGAGCGCGTCCTGCGCGCCGGTCACCGCTGCACAGGCATGGTCCTGCAGTTCTTCGCCGCTGGCATCGTTGCCCTGCGCCGCATCCAGCTGCGTGGCCAGCAGCAGGAAGCCCGGGCTGCCGTCGGCGGCGTGGGCACCCACCACCACCAGCGACCACTGGCCCAGGTTCTGCACGCCGGCCAGTTCGCTGGCCAGAAGCCGCACCGGATCGACCGTCAACGCCTCCCCCGCCACCCGACGCGCCTGGTAGCGGTGGCCACGCAATGGCTCCGGCAGCGGTTGCCAGCGCGTCTGGATGCCCGGGCCAAGGCGCTGCAGCTGCCCGAGCACATCAGCGCGCAGGCAGTCCACGTGGATGTGCAGCTGGTGCTGCGAGCGCCCGTGGGGCGAGTTCAGCGCCAGGCTGGTGACCTCCCGTGGCAGCGGGCGCCCGAGTGCCTGCGCGGTGCGCCAGCGCTCCTGCCAGGCAGCCGCGAAATAGTTGGGTGCATCGGCGCGCAGCAGCAACGGGCTTTCGATACCGGTCACCCGGTCCAGCGGCAGCAGCAGATACTGATACTGGCCGTGCGAATCCTTCAGCACCACATCGCGGCGCTCGGCCTGCGGGTTGACCGCCACGCAGCTGCCTTGGGGCGGCCCCTGCAAACGGCAGTCGCGCTGCACGATCCCCCACAGCGCATCGGGATTGACCGGCGGCTTGGCCGGGGGCGGCGCGCTGGCACAGGCGGCCAACAGCACCAGTGCGCTGGACAATAACAGGCGGTGGATCACAGGCAGGACTCGGCTACGGCTACTGTCCGGCCCGCTCCGGGCCGGCTCGGCGCGTAGTGTACCCGCTCACCCTTGACCGTCCGGCGACACAGCACGGCGCTGCTGCCCTTTCCCCCATGGGCAGGCCTACGCGGGTTCGGTCTCTGCCTGGGGCGCCGCAGCGCCCTCCTCGATGTCGCCCGGCTTGTACTTGGTATCGCCGAAGTACAGCACCCGCCACATCGCCAGGTTGCCGATGAACCAGTGCGAGATCGAGTCGTGGCCGTAGCCGTCGAAGAAGGTCTCCACCGCTTCGGGCAGCAGCTGCTTGTTGTCCCAGGCATCGAGCATGGTGCGCTCGGCCAGGGTGAGCCGCTTGCCGCGCTCGCGCTTGCGACGCAGGCTGACCATCTTGCCGACCAGCGTGTCGGTCTCGCTGGCCAGGCCCTTGCGCTGCTTCTTGACCTCCGACAGCGCATCGCTGCGTGCGCTCAATTCATCGGACACCCGGTTCCATTCGGCCAGTTGTTCGCTGCTCATGTCGCTGGGGCCGCCATCGCGGGCATACGGGTCGCCCAGCTGCGCGCGGCGCCGGCGCAGGGTCTTCACCTCCGCATCCAGCGCATCCTGGCGCTCCTGCAGGCGCTGCATCGACGGCAGCTTGTCGCCGCGCGCCACCCGCACCTTCAACCAGCGGTGCAGCAGCTCCATGTGCGCGGCCTGCACGTCTTCCATGCGCCCCCGCTTGACCCGGATCGCCTGCAGGTAGGCGTTGTACACCGCCTGCAGCTCGGGATCGGACTTGTCGAACTCCGCCCGGACCGAGGGGTCCAGCCGGGTCATCGGGTGCAGCAGCACGCCGCCGGCCAGGGCAATGTCGTACATCTCGTTCAGGGCGAACCGCGCGATGCTGTTCTGGCGCCCCTGGTGCTGCGGATCGTAGCCGCCGCCCACGTCGGAGTGCACGCCCGGGTACCAGATTTCCTGGGTGTTGTCGGGATAGCGTGCATCGTCGCGTGTCGAGTCGAGCGGGAACTGGCCGCGCAGCTCGTGCGCGGCGGTCATGTGCACCGATTGCACCACCATCGGCGGGATGCGCATGCCCTCGCCCCAGCCGTTATGGCCGTTGCCCGCATTCACCGCGGCGTGCGCCAGCGTCGGCCACACCGACACCACCGTGTCGTACAGGCCGGCGAACCCGATCCGCATCGGCACGGTTTTGTTGTACATCCAGGTGCCGTCGGGCTGGCGCTTGCACAGCGCCACGAGGTCGCGGATGAAACCACGGGCCTGCGCCGCGCCGCGGGAGAAGCCGAACACCGACACGTTCACCACCACGATACGCATCTGCGCCGCCTGCTGGGTGATGAAGGTATCCAGTTGCTCCAGCGCATGGTCGATGCGCTCGCGACCGCCCTTGCCGATCGCCAGGCCCAGCGTGCCACCGCTGTCGCCCACCTCCGGGCACGGGGTACCTACCCCGGCCAGGTAGGTGGACATCACGTTGCGATGGCCATCGATGCGGGCGTTGTACAGGCGGGCGATGTTGGACAGGGCCCGTTCGTTTTCCTGCTTGCCCATTTCGGCATCGCGGTTGTTGCCGGTGCCATCGAAGTAAATGGTGACCTGCAGTGACTGGCTGCAGCCGGTCGTGGCCTCTTCCTTCTCGGGCAACGTGCAGCTCTGCGCGGCCTGGCGCTGCTGGCGCTCGGCATCGGTCATCGGCCGGGTGCCCCGGGCCAGCCGCGCGGTGCGCGCCGTGGGATCAGCGTCGGCCACCGGCTCGGGCGAGCCGGGTTCCAGGTCTACCTGGCCGGGGATGGCGGTGGGATCGGTAGCGGTCATCGGCAATGCACTCCTTCATCTACCGGTGCGGGCACCGGATGGCTTCCTTGGAGAACGGGCAACGCGTACTTACAGGCCCTGGTTCGCGATATGGCCCTTGGGGATCTTCTCGCGGCGCAGGTCCCAGGGATCCTTGCCGCGCTCGAGCAGTTCGGCCTCGACGTGACCGTCCTGGTAGAAGTGCAGCAGCAGCGTGTGCGGGTCGGCCGGATACGGTTGGCGCACCGTCACCTGCGCCGATTTCGGCTCACGCGGGCCGACGTCCACGTAGGTGTTGGTTTTCAGGTCGTATCGGCCGGACAGTTCCCAGGTGATGTTGAGGGTGAGCGGCGTGTCGGTGCGCGGCGCCAGCGGGCCCATCACCGAACCACTGTCGGTGTAGGCGGACACGCCCCCCATCCACTTGCCATCCACCCGCGTGTCGTACAGATAGCGGTCGCTGTAATTGAACGCGAACAGCGTCAGGTACGGCGACTTCGGCTTGCTCTTGGCCATCGCACGCGAGCAGCCCGCGCCGATCAGCACGATGGCGAGCGCCGCGAGCGCGATCCAGGTAAACGACTTCAGACTCAACATGCACGCTCCACGAGAAACAGACCAACGGTGTACGAACGGGAATGCATCACCAGGTTTCCTCCATCGGCCAGACCGCATCGCCGATCTGCTTTGCGGTGCTGCGGCCATCGGCGAAGTCCTGCAAACGCTGCTGCCAGGCCGGGTCGTCGGCCAGGTCATCGCCGACCAGCAACGCCCAGGTGCACACCATCAGCACCCGCCGACTGTCTTCGATGCCGAACCGGGCGGCCAGCGCCACCACGCCGCGCAGGAACCCGTACCAGTTGGCCGATGGCAGGCGATCGAGCAGTTCCGGATCGGTGAGCTGGTAGTGCTCGATCAGCGTGTAGGGGTAGGCGGAATCAATCAGCACACGACGCTGCTCGGCTTCCAGCGTCCACGGCAGCAGGTGCGGGTCGATGGCCGGACAGGTCAGCGCCAGGGTGTCCCAATGGTGATCGTGGGTCACGTAATGCCAGCGCTCCCCCACCGCGAGAAACGCGTCGCGCTGCTCGGGGTCCAGCGCCTGCACCCACCAGGGCAGCACGCGCCCGTCGTAGAAGCGGGCCAGGAATTCCTTGCCGTTGGGGTACCGTGCGTCCAGCCGGCGCGACAGGCGCTGCAGCAGCACGTCCTGGGTCAACGCGGACTCGATCACGGTGGCGGCACCGAGCGCCTTGGCATGCCCGTCCAGGCGCAGCAGCACGGCCTCCGCCGGGAGGTCGGGGGGCAGCCGGGACAGGTACACCGAGGTGTCGGCGCTGCCATCGGCCAGCAGCCCATCGAACAGGCGCGACGCCGCATGCGGCAGGAACTGCAGTACCGCCTGCGGTGCGTCGCACTGGGCGCCGTCCAGCAGCAGATAGCGATGCTGCCCCGTCGCCAAGGGCTGCCACTGCGTGCGCGGAAAGGTCGTCGGCACCATGGATCAGCCCTTCGGGGTCAACGGCGCGGCGCGCTGCGCGGCCAACAGCAGGCATTCCTTGCATACCGACTGCGGGAACACCGGCAACGGATAGTTGCCGCTGCCGCCGGGCTGGAACGACTTGCGCGCCGCATGCACGGTGATGGTGCCGGGCGCGGTGAAGGTGATGTTGCCCTGTTCGATGGTGAGGCTGGCACCGCCGGCCGTGGCCACGTGAAGCGTGCGCCCGGCGGCCAGCTCAACCGCCGCCTGGCCGCTGGCACCGCGCAGCGTCGCCTGCGACTGCACCCGGATCTCGTCGTTCTGCGCCAGCAGCTCCAGCGTGCCGGTGCCGCTGACCACGCTCAACGTGGTGGCCTGCGCGCCTTGGCCGGTGCGCGCTGCGGCAAGCACGCCCAAGGCCTGGCGGCTGTGCCAGCGCGCCTGGCCCATCACCACGCTTTCACTGGCCAGACCGCTGCCGAGGGTGAGCGTTTCGCCCAGCGCCCACTGCAGTGACTGCCCGGCCACATGACCGATGCCACCCGGCGCGGCGATGCCCAGCAACGGGTCACCGGTATGCGGCACGCTGTCTGCGCCGGCCGCGGCATCGCGATCCGGCGCCGCCCCGCGCGCATCGGGGTAGGCCCCGCCCGTCACCGCGGTGCGGGTACTGCGCAGCAGCGCCTGCAGCGGGGCCGCATCGGGCACCAGCCGGGACTGCGCCGGGCGCGCCACGCCTTCGCTGTCGGCAAGGCGCACGGTTTGATGGGTGCCGGCCGCCGCCGCAAACGTGCTGCCCAGCGTGTCCAGCTGGGTCAGCAGGGCGACCGGTGCCGATGCGGTGCCTGCGGGATTGGCGGCGCCCGCATAGGCACTGAGCCACAGCCCCGCGCGGCCACGCACGCTGCCCCAGGCATCGCTGCGCAGTTCGAACCCTTCGCCGCGCAGGCTGCCGCGGAAGTTGTCGGCCTGGTGGACCAGGTGGCCCAGGCTCAGGCCGCTGGACGCCTGCGTGGTCGCCAACTGCAAGCGCAGCTGGGCATCGCTGTCGTCGAACAGCAGGCGGCTGTAGCCCTGCCCGCCCCACTCGCGGGACTGCACGCCCCACATGGCCCCGGCGTGCCGGTGCGCATCCTCGCCGCCGCCGGCGGCGTGCCACGCCGGTGCATGGCCGCCACTGCGGTTGCCCTGCGCGCTGGCCACGGCATCGCCGGCCTGCGCATAGGCGCTGGTGTCGGCTTCGGCGCTGCGGCCGCCCGGGGTCGGCACGGTGCCGGCCTCACCCTGGCCGTTGTACAGGCTGCCCAGTACCACCGGGCGATCAATGTCGCCCTCCAGGAAGCCCACCAGGACTTCCTGCCCCACGCGCGGCACGAACTGGCTGCCCACGCCCGGCCCCGCGTAGCGCTGGGCCACGCGCAGCCAGGTGCTGTCGGCACTCGCGCCGGCCGCGCTCTGGAAATGGAAACGAACCCGGATCCGCCCGAGGCTGTCGGCGTGCACGTCACGCGCACCCTCCGTGCTGACCCCGGGCGCGGCCACCACCACGGCCGTCTGGTAGCCCGGTGCCAACGGCCGCGGGTTCAGGCGCGCACCGCTGTCGTCGAACAACACCGGCCGCCAGGCCAGGTCGCGTGCCTGGGCGTCGAAGGTATTGGTGTAGCCGTGCGTCTGTGCGGCCCCGGAACGGTCTGCGGACGCCTCGGCGGCGTCCACCGGTTGAAGCCCCGCAAGTGCCTCGCGCAGGTCCACCGGCAGATTGTTGATTCCCACATGCCGCACCCGGGTCAGCACGAGTTCGGCCGGCGCGTTCCCGGGCAACCCGGTCACCGTCAACCACTGGCCGGCCGTGGCGCTGCGCAGCGTGCTGCGCCCCTGCCACTGCTGAGCCTGCGCCTCGCCTGCCTGGGCCATCAGCCCGGCGTAACGATCCGCTTCCACACTGTCGGCAAAGCTGTAAGCACCCGATGGGTCATACACCTCGCGTGCGTCACCCTGCCCGCCGCCTTCCAACGGCACGCCGGCGGCGAGCGAACGGCTGGCCTTGTAATCATCACTGTGCAGCGTCAGGCGCTGGGCGCCCAGGCGACGCCGGCGGCCTACGGCCTGCACGGTGTCGTCGGCTTCGGTGGCATCGGCACGGTGGAAACGCACACCGCCGCCCGCCTGCGACACCAGGTCCTGCGTCTGCGCGGCCGCATCGGCAAACAGCACCAGCACGTGGCCACCTGGATCCTGCCCGCTGTCTTCCACCCGCCAGCCCAGACCTTCTTCGGCCAGCAGGCGCTGGATGAAGGCCAGGTCGGTCTCGCGGTACTGCACGCAGTAGCTGCGCGGTCGCGCGCCCTTGAGAAAATCCGCCGCTTCCCCGCTCCAGCGCCACTGCAGCTGGCCGGCGTGGTCGCCCAATACGGTGTCGACGATCTGCTGCACGTCCATGTTCTGGAATACGCGGCTGTGATGACCGTGTTCCAACCGGCAACTGGCATCACGCAGCACCACGCGGTAGCGCGCCAGGCCGCCGTCGTCCGCCAGCAGGTACGCTTCGGTGATCAGGCCATGCCGGGGCAACCAGCGACCATCGGCCAGGCGGGTCTGCAGGCAGGCAGCGCTGCCCAGCCACTGTTCCAGGGGCAGGTCGGCGTCGAGCGCCAACAGCAGCACCTCGTACCGGAACCCGTGCGAGAGCTGTTCTTCCCCCTGCCAGCGATCCACCAGCACCATCGGCGCATCCGGCAACTGCATCCGGTACAGACGTTCCCCATCCAACAACCGGGCCGCCTGTGTCATCAGGTTCCGCATTGCTTCCATGGCTCACCTTGGCTCGCGCGCCACCGGCAGTGCCGGTGCCGCTTCCATCCCCTGTGGTCCGACGGTAGCAGATGCAAAACCAACACGCACGCTACGCAAGGCAGCGTCCGTTAAAACCACGTCAACGTGCCGCCAACGGAGTCAG
This sequence comes from Stenotrophomonas rhizophila, assembly GCF_000661955.1. Lineage (NCBI taxonomy): Bacteria > Pseudomonadati > Pseudomonadota > Gammaproteobacteria > Lysobacterales > Lysobacteraceae > Stenotrophomonas > Stenotrophomonas rhizophila. The sequence goes on along the minus strand of NZ_CP007597.1, from coordinate 2,080,199 downwards.
TAGGTGGCGTAAGGAACTTCAACCACCACGGGGGCGCCGGGCGATCCCACCGGGCGCAGCGTGAAGCGGTCCAGCGTGCCATCCTCATCGGCGAAGGTGGTCGACTGGAACTGCAGCGTGTAGCTGCGGGTGCCGGTCTTGACCGTGCCGGCGGCATCGATGCTGGCGCCCGGGGGCAGCAGCAGCCCGCCCAGGTCGCTATAGGCCTCGATCGCGTCATGGAAAACGTACGTGGCCAGCGCACCGTCGCGTTTCATTTCGTACACGCGCGGTTCGTAGGGCGGCGGGGTGTCGTTGCCCTCGTTGAGCAGGTCCGACACCCAGACGCCGGGCAGGCGGTACTGCGTTTCCAGTACACCCGCGTCCAGCCGGTCGCTGCTCACCACCATGCAGCACACCACGCGCTTGGCTTCCCGGTCCAGGATGGCAAAGCGCGTACCCTTGGCCGCGGTGGTCGGCAGCATCGCGAACGCGAGGTCGTCCTGTGCCGGCTCGACCCCATTGGCCGAGTGCAGGTTGCGCCAGCCGCCAAAGACCGGGGCCGTGGTTGCGCCCTGTGCCGCGGCGTCCAGGGCAACGGAAAGCCCCAGCGCCAACAGCAGCGCCTGCGTGATGTTTCTGCCCTGCATGGGTGTGGGTCCAGTGTTGAAAGCGCCGCCACTATGCGTCAGCGGCGCGGGAGGATCAATTGGTGCCGAAGCGTACGTCGACCGTCTGTGCGGCGCCACCGTTTTCGGGCGTGAGGCGGTAGGTTTCCAGCCCGCCGTCATCGTCGGGCAGCGTATCCACGGTGCGGACCACCGTGTAGGTAGCACCGCCGAAGCTCACCTTGCCCGCGCCGGCGGCCTGTGCATCGGCTGGCAGCAACAGGCCGCCCCATTCGCCACTCTCGGTGAAATGCCCCTCGAACCGGTAGCCCAGCAGGCGACCCACCGGGCGCGCCGCGAACACGTGCGACGCCCCGCCGGCGCCATTGTCCAGCCCACTGGTCAGATCCGATGCCCACACCCCGGGCACCTGGTAGGAATGTTCCAGGGTGGCCTGCTGCAGCCGCGGGCTGGACACCTCCAGGCAGCAGACGGGCTGCCACCGGGTCAGGTCCATCACGGTGAAGCGGGTGCCTTTGCCCGCGTCGGCAGGCAGCATCACGAACGCGCTGCGCTGTTCGGACACCGAATACGCCGGCCCGATCGTCAGGCTGCGCCAGCCGCCGGCGGACGGCCCTGCCGCCTGGGCGCTGCCAGCGGCGGCAAGCAGGGAAAACACAACAGCGGTGACGCCTTTCATGGACATGCTCAATTACCTGTTTTGGACCAATGCGGTTCGTCGACCTTGTTCTTGGGACCGAAGTAGGTCCAGTGATAGACCTTGTACGTGGCGCCTACTTCCTGCAGGTCGCGCTTGCTGGTGATCGCCACCGACACGCCACTGGCGTTCTTGACCGTCTTGCCGATGCCCCAGGCGGGATCGAACTTCATGTCGATCGCCTCGCCCCCGTTGTGGTTGGAACTGTAGGGCTTGCCGATCGCGCCGGCGGCCGCATACGCCTGGTCCATCGCACGCGCGCCCTTTTTGGCCGCGTCCAGGTCCGGCTTGCCGTTCGCGTCCAGGTGCTCCCAGTCGATGTTGACCGGTTCGTCGCCATTCTGCGGCACGAACTTGGGCACCTTGCCGGGCGCCAGCCCCTGCACCACTTCGCGGGCGTAGTACATCAGGTAGGAGCGCTGCGGCGGGCGCAGGGTGGTATTGATGATCACGTCGATGCCACCGGCCTTCATCGCCGCGATGAAGCTGCTGGCGCCCTCGCGGAACGGCGACTTGAGGTCGGCCACCTTGGCGCTCTGCAGGAACCGGCCATGCCAGTGCTTGCCGCTCTTGCTGGTCGCACCGCCATCGGTGGCCGCGGCATTGGCCTCGCCCAGCGGCGAATAGAAATTGTTGAGCAGCGCGATCGGGTGGATGTGGTACACCTCCGGCGACACCGGGAAACCGGGCACCTTCGGCTGCACCTTGTCCCACCAGCGCAGGTGCTTGATGCGCAGCTTCTCGGCGCTCCACTCGGGCTGGCCGCCCAGCATCAGCGGGTCCAGCGCATCCCACTTGGCATCGCTGCCGCCCCACTCGCTTTCGTACCTGGCGATCATCCGGCTCATGGCCTGGGCCATCAGCGGCTGTTCCATCGCCGTGCGCAGCTCGGCCTTGGACAGGTAGCCGCTCTTGTCGGTGTCCAGCTGCTCATAGAGCTTCTTGACCAGCGCGCTCTTGTCCACCTTGTCGGCGCGCATCTTGTAGTCGGTAACCTCATCGGCGCGCAGCGCGCCCATGTTCACCAGCGAGGCCGACAGCATGTCCACCGGCTGGATCTGCCCTTCTTCCACCCAGTCGAAGCCCGGCCACGCCCACGGCGACTGCCAGCCCACCTTCGGCATGCCGCTTTCGCAGACCCAGCCGACGTGGATCTTGCCGGCATTCTGGCTGCGCACCGACACGCGCCACCACGGCTTGCCATCGGCGTCGACAACGCGATCGGCCGGCGGGTTCTTCTCCAGCTCGGCGCGGGTCATCACCCGTGCAAACGCGGCTTCGCCACCGGCATCGGGGCCATCCAGCCGCAACGGGAACTTCTTCCACACCTTCATGCCGTCGGCACCGCACGACACCAGCGACGCACGCTCCACCCACACCGCGTCGCCCTGCGGCATGCGCATCTCGCGACGTTTGTAGTTCAGTTTCTTGGCCAGCTTCTCGTCCAGGGTGCGGTCGGTGTCGGCCGGGCCGACGAACCAGCCGGTCCATTCGGCATCCGGCGCCTTGGCGTAGCGCTTGCTTTTGGACGAGTACGCGCCCAACGCCTCGCGGTCCATCACCACCAGCCCCGCCTTCTGGATCTTCGCCCACGGACCGATCGCACCGTCCTTGCCCTGCACCAGCCGCGTGTCGGCCGGCCAGGTGGTGTCGTGCGCCACCGGCAGCTTGAGCTTGGCCCCCTTGTCGATCAGGAACATCGATCCGGTGTTGGGGGGCAGCAGCGACGCATACTTGCGCGCCGTCTTGATGAACACCGGCAGGTCATTGCCGGCAAACGTTTCGATGTGCACCATCTGCCGCCAGCCGCGCTTGGCGCGCGGCTGGGCATCCACGTACTGCTGGTACTCGCCTACGTGGCCGAGCAGCGCACCGGCACTGACCGGAATGGGCTTTTCCGGAATCACCACCTGGTCCAGGGTGAGTGGCGCCTTGGGGCCGGGGTCCAGCTCGGACAGGAACACCCAGCCCTGCGCGGCCGCCGGATCCACTGCCTCGCCCGGACGCACCGGCGCGATCTGGCCTTCGAGGATACGGTCGATCTGCGCCCACTTTTCGCCACGGTTCTTCACCGTGATACGGGCACCGCGCGGCAGCAGCCCGATGCGGGGGCTCTTGCCGTTGGCTTCCTTGCGGATGTTCAAGCCGATGATCGGCGCGGCGGCGTCACTCATGGACCAGCTCCTCGGACGTCACGTTGTCCCATTCCTTGGTCTCGGGCGGGAAGAACCCGAGCAGTTCGTTGGCTTCGCTGGAGATTCCGTGACCGCAATCGCAGCCGACCTCTTCCACCTCGGCCGGGGCCTCCGCAGCGGCTTGCACCGGGGGCGGCGGCATCTCCTGTTTGTCCTTGGCGCGCTCACCCACGACGAACTCGTTGCTGGCATCCCAGTACGCCGGCCGGGCGCGCTTGGGATTCTCTTCGTAGCCCTGGAAGTCCAGCAGGTGCATGTACAGGCTGTAGAACACCATCTGCATGCCCGGATCACGCGGTTTGGGGGCATCCGCCTTGGGCGCGTCCTTCTTTGCCGTCCCCTGCGTCGCAGCTGCGGCAGCACCCGTGGTGGCCCCTGCCGCGCCGGCGGCGGCAACGCCGCCGGACGGATTGTCGGGCGTGCAGGTCTTGGGCGCGTTCTTCTCGGCCTCGGCCTTGAACAGCGCCTCGGCATTCGGCGGCAGCTCGATGCGGTGCCGCACCAGCGTGAAGCCGGACGAATACGCTGCGCTGCGCTGCACCTTCGGGAAGGTGATTTCGGGGTACTTGCGGTTCACCATGTAGGCGACGATCTCGCCGTCCTTGATGCAGCGCACGCCATCGGTCTGGTTCAGTACGGTGCCGGTGCCGGCATCGAAGTGGATGCCGCCATGCCACAGGCCGCTCGCGCCGATCGGGAAGAACCCGTCGTCGGCCTTGCTCAACGCGCCCTGCAGTGCCGGCAGGCCGATATACGCGGCACCGTCGAGCGCTGTGGTCTTGCCCTGCGGCGGGAACGGATACGACCAGGGTTGCTGCACCTCCACCGGCTCGCAGCAGCCAAGCGCATAGCCGGCGAACTTGGCCATGTACTTGCCCACCGAAGTGCCGAAGGCGTCGGTGGCATTGATCGCCCCGCCGGTCTTCAGGAAGGCCATCACCGCCGGGGTCTTGTACTTGCCTTCCTTGGGCGTGACCGTCCCGTAGCCCTTCAGGTGGGCCGCGGCGATGATCCCCGACTCGGTGACCAGCACCCCGCCAATGGTCTGCCCGATGTACGCGTGCGCGCCATACTTCCGGCCCATGCTGCACAGCCGCCGCACCCAGGCCTGGCCCGCCTTGTCCTGGATGGCCTCGCTGTTGCGGAACACCTGCAGGCTGGTGGCGCCGTCCTTGCCGGTCCACGTGCCGTCCCAGTCCTGGAAGAACTTGCCGTCCTTTTCGTGCTTCTGTCCGTCGTGGTTGAAGTAGCCCAGGTCCATCAGCGCGTCTTCGCCGAACTGGTACTTACCCACGTAGCCGAACTTGTTGATGATCGACAGGTTGCCGCCGCCTTCGGAGGCGAACAACGCATTGAGGAAGCCCTGCAGGTCCTTTGCCATGATCAGTTCCCGGTGCAGAACGCGGTGTAGTCTTCGTCGCTGATCTGCACCGGTGCCAGCTCGCTGATGCGATCCATGGCCTCGGCAGGCAGCGTGCCCAGCCAATGCACCTGGCACTTGTCGACCAGGCGCCCGGCCATGCGACCGGTGGCGGGGTCGTACAGCGCCACCAAGGTGGTCAGGTTGCACTGGTGCGCCTGGCAGGCGCGGTACAGCCAGCGTTCGCCGGCCGCGGTCTGGATGCGTTCGCCCTGCGGCTGCGGGCCGCTGCCGATCCGCTCGCGCAGACGCGCATCGCCGAGCGACGCCGCGTCGGCCAGCATGTCGCTGAAGGCCTTGTCCACACGCGCGTCGTACTGCGGGCAGGTTTTGCCGCAGACGGCATCGCCCACCAGGTTGAACAGTTCGGTGGCCAGCGGATCGGTCGCGTCGGAGGCGGTTGCCGCAGCGGGCTCGGCTGCCGGTGCATCCACGGCCACCGCGGCGGTGGCCGCATCCCCCTGGGCGGCGGCATCGGCCACCTGGTCTGCCGGCGGCTGTGCCTGGCAGGCGGCCAGCAGCATCGCGCCGGACAGCAGCGATGCGAGAAAAATCCTGTTCATGCTCATCCCGAGAATCCAATGATGCGTTGTTTCTTGAGGTCCCCATGCACCCAGCTCTTGAGCTCGGCCTGGTAATTGCTGGGACCGGTGAACGACTTCTTGCCGGCATGCACCACGATGTTGCCCGGTGCGGTGAAGGTGATGTTGCCGCCTTCGATGGTCACGCTGGCGCCGCCGGCGGTGGCCACGTGCAGGGTCTTGCCGGCGGCCAGGTCGAACTGCGACTGGGCGCTGGCCATCTTCAGCGCGGCCTGCGCCTGGATGCGCAGTTCGTCCTGCTGTGCCTGCACGTCCAGCTCACCCTGCCCGGCCACCACGCTCAGCGCAGCAACCGTTGCCGCCTTGCCCTGCACCGCCGTCGCCAGCACGCCCACGCTCTGGGCAGCATGCAGCCGCATTTGCCCCATCACAGCCGTTTCGCTGGCCTGCCCGCTGCCCAGCGTCAGGGTCTCGCCGATCGCCCAGCCCAGCGCCTGCCCGGCCACGTGCACTACGCCGTCCGGCGCGGCCAGGCCCAGCAGTGCATCGCCGACGTGCGGCACCTTGTTCTCGCCGGCACCAGCATCGCGCTCGGCCGCCTGTCCACGGGCCGACGCGTACTCGACGCCCTCCACGGTGGTGCGCGCACTGGCCAGCAGCGCGGCCAGCGGCGCCTTGTCCTGCACCAGCCGCGAGCGGTTGGGTTGCTGCGCACCTTCGTGCGCGGCCAGCTTGCTGGTCAGGTGGGTACTGGCCGCCGTTGCGAAGGAGGTGCCCAGCGTCTGCAACTGAGTCAGCAGCGCGACCGGCTGCGCCGCATCACCGGCCTTGCCCTGCGCGCCGCGCGCATAGCCACTCAGCCACAGCCCCGAGCGCGCACGCAGCGCACCCCAGGCATCACTGCGCAACTCAAAGCCCTCACCGCGCAGGCTGCCGCGGAAATTGTCGGCCTGGTGGATCAGGTGGCCAAGGTTGAGGCTGGTCACCGCCTGGGTGGTCAGCAGCTGTGCGCGCAACTGGGCGTCACTGTCGTCGAACAGCAGCGCGTTGTAGCCACTGCCGCCCCACTCCTTGGAGCGCAGGCCCCACAGTGCACCGGGATGGCGGTGCGCATCGTCGCCGCCGGCGGCCGCATGCCAGGCCGGCGCGTGTCCACCGGTCACATTGGCCTGCGCGCTGGCGCGTGCATCGGCGGCCTGCGCATAGGCGCTGGTGTCAGCGCTGGCGGCCTGGCCGGCCGGGGTCGGTGCAACCCCGGCTTCGCCGCGTCCGTTGTAGAGCGCGCCCAGTACCACCGGGCGATCAATATCACCGTCGAGGAAGCCGACCAGCACCTCCTGACCGATCCGCGGCAGGAACTGGCTGCCCACGCCCGGACCGGCATAGCGCTGGGCCACGCGCAGCCACGCACTATCGCGCGCGCCATCGCCCTGACCGGACTGGAAATGGAACTTGACCCGGATACGCCCAGCCAGATCGGCGTGGACTTCGTGGCTGCCGGCGCCGGCAGCGCTGCCCTGCGCGCCCACCACGATCGCGGTCTGATAGCCCGGCGCCAGCGGCCGCGGGTTCAGGCGCACGCCGGTGTCATCATGCAGCACCGGCCGCCACGGCGTCGTGCGCTGGATCGCGGTGAAGGCATTGGCATAGCCCACCGCTTCGGCGCGCTCGTGCACGGCTGGATCGACCGGATGCGCGGAAGGTGCAGCGCCCAATGCCTGCGCAAGCGACGCCCGCAGGTCCACGGGAAGATTGTTGACGCCGAGATGCCAGACGCCTGTCAGCAGCACCTCCGACGGCGCCGACGCGGGCACCTGGCCGATCCGCAGCCACTGGCCCGCACACAGCGAGCGCACGCTGCTGCGTCCGCGCCACGCCTGGTTGCGCGCTTCGTGCGCTTCGGCCTGCAGGCCCGCCAAGCGGTCACCGTCGCTGCTGTCGGCAAACGCATAGGCGCCGGCCGGATCATAGGCCTCGCGCGCGGACTGGCTGCCGCCGCCATTGACCGGCACCTGCGCGCCCTGCCCGCTGCTGCGCTTGTAGTCACCGCTGAAGACCGTGAGCCGATTGCTGCCCAGCCGACGCGACTGACCCAACGCCTGCACCGTGTCCTCGCTTTCCGTGGCGGCACTGCGATGGAAACGCACGCCGCTGCTCGACGACGTCGCGTCTTCCGGCTGCGTCGCGCTGTCGGAGAAGATCACCATGCAGTGGCCTGCCGGCGCCTCGGCGTCGTTCTGCACGCGCCAGCCCAGCCCTTCTTCCGCCAGCAAGCGCTGCACGAACGCCGCATCGCTTTCGCGGTACTGCACGCAATAGCTGCGCTTGCGCTCGGCGCCGAGGAAACCGGCCACTTCGTCACTCCACTGCCAGCGGGCAATATCTTTGTAACCGTCGAACACCGACGACAGGATGTCCTGCACGCTGCGCTCCTGGAACACGCGGCTGTGCCGACCGTGCTCCAGCCACCACGTCCACGGCCGCACGCCGATCCGGTAGCGCGCCACACCGCCATCGCTGCCGAGCAGGGTCGCGTCGCTGACCAGGCCCACGCGCTCGATATCGGCGCCGCTGGCGGCCCGCGTAGTCAAGGTCGCGCGCTGGCCCAGCCATGCCTCCAGGTCGAGGCCGGCATCGAGCGAGAGGAAATCGATCACGTAATCGAAATGCGTGGACAGCGATTCCTCGCCGCTCCACCGCTCGACCACCAGGTCGCCCGCCCCCGGCAGGGCCAGACGATGCAAACGCGGGGCACCCGATAGGCCCGCCACCTGTGCGAATAAAGAGTTCAACGCGTCCAATGCCATCTCTGCCAGCTGTCATCCCGCGGCGCGGGACGTCCTTTCCCAACCGCGAAATGTACCAGATGCGTCAGAAACCCAACACCGTCTCGCTGGATCGGGGTCCGAATGAGACTCTAATCACACTTTCGCGCAGCGCAGATGACCGAAATACGTCACTGCCTGCAGCTTGGCCCTGCGGACATCCCGCTTCGCGCGGAACGTTCCACCCTCGCTCAGCCCCCCATCGCCATACCCAACTGCTGGAATGCACCTCCAATGGACGGGACACTGCCGGGCGGCAACGTAGAGAGGCCACGGCACTCCTCGTGCATCCGCACCTAATCACACCACCCAAAAACGTCCCACGCTAGACCATTAACGCCACTCTTCTCGAACAGTATCCTCGCCGGCACTCAGCCCAGCCTCCTCACCGGTAAGTGGGTAGCGCGGATGCCCCAGATAGAACGGCGTCACGAAGGACCGCACCTCACCGCTTCGAAGAAAATGTACTGCCAGATGACCGACCTCGACGCCGTAGTCCGGAATCGGCACCGCACGACGGTGGTAGGTTTTTAGATCGCCTGTCCATTTGACTTGAATCTGCAATCCCTGATGCCACTTGGCAGGAACGCGGGCACAGCAAACAGTGGAGCTACCACCGTCATGCGCGCGAACAAAGCTACCACCGCCCCCGATGTCGACGGAGAACTCGGCTACTCTCGTGTCGGTATGGTTATACCCAACCACACCTACCGGAACCGACTGCGCCCCGGCCTGACAGGCACCCAAGCCCAGTATGAAGAGCAGCGATACCGCGTTTCGCACAAGCGCTACCGAGGACACCTCACATTCTCCGACTATAAGGTTGGTTGAACACTCGCGAGCCACCTTGGTACGCGCACATGCTCGATGATACTGCTTGCTCCCTTGAAATCGCCGACCCATGCCACGGCAAGCGAGACGAGACGAGACGAGACGATCGCATTTTCAGCCAGACCTTGCCCAAGAAAGCATACAGCGAGCAGTAGCCTATTCGACACCGTCCGCGTACATAGAACACGAGCGGATCACAGTTTGGCGCCCCGCCACCTCAACCTGGCCTTGGCACTCCGAGCCCTTCTTCCTCATACATGCGATTGCGCTGGCCCTGCGCTGGGCTTCAGCACCGGATAGCAAACGACGGCCATCCGATGGCATCGGCTGTGCGCCGGTCGGTTCGCGATGGCTCATCCCTCTTCCTCTTTCCCTTTCCATTCATTGCCGATAGCACTGCCGTCTCTCATTAAACTGGACTCGGGACCTTTTAGCGGGTAGTTCGGATGCCCTGGAAACAGCGATGTCACAAAGATCTTCATATCGCCATTTCGCAGGAAATGCACGACCATCTGCCCGTCGGAGGGCTCGTATTCTGGAATGACGACCGATCGTCGCTTGTAACTCTTTAGGTCCGTCGTCCATTCGACCTCTACCGTCAATCCAGACCGCCAGTTCTTCGGAATCGAGACGCAACAGGAAGTGCCACCTTCGTGGTGTGCTTCGACAAAACTGCCGCCGGCTGCCCCATTTACTAGGAACTGCGAGATGTCAGTGTCAGTGTGGTTGTAGCCCAGCACACCAACCGGTCCCATGTCATCCGCTAGCCTGCACGCAGCAAGCAAAAAACCGATAAAAAGCACTGAACATCCCAGCCACGCCGATTTACGCTGCATCGTCATCTTTCCGCCTCAATGTCATCTTCTATAACACCGCTGATCCTGAGCAAGCATGGGTACCTTACATTCACTCGCGCTGTCTACAATTCGCGTCTTCAGACGCTTCGCTTAAAGCAAACTCTTCCACACTGGATCGTTCCCCTCACGCAGACCAGCCTCCGATCCACTCAAGGGGTATTCCGGATGGCCAAGGACCATGGACGTGACAAATACTTTTACCTCGCCATTGCGGAGAAAGTGCACCGCCAGATTACCTATGCTCTCGTAGCGGGGCACGGGAACGGTTGCCTGATGGTAGGTGGTCAGGTCATTAGTCCACCGCACCTGTACGTCCATGCCTGGCTTCCATTGGTCCGGCATCAAGGTGCAGCAGACAGTGCCGCCTTCGGCGTGACGCCGGGCAGATCCACCGTTGCCACCATTGATGGTGAACTGCGGTATGTCCCCGTCGGTGTGGTTGTAGCCAAGAATGCCGACTTCGGTAGCGGCCTCACGTCCACGACACGCTGCCAACAGCGGCAGCAGCAGAACGAGCAAGCCCAGCAGCCAGATTGTCCTACCACGCATGTCGTTCTTCTTTTGACTTCAGCCATGCAACCAGTGAGAACGTCAGGAGAAGAGGCGCACCTGTCCTCAGCCCGAGGGGCGCCCTGCTCGGGGTCGGCACCCGAGGTTGACCGCGCAGTGAGGGTCTCCCACGACGGCACAATCGCCGCCCCGACTCACCGGGACTTCCGTGTCCACGCCAGGAACCGTAACAAATCGACGGTGGCCCCGGTACCGGGGAATTCCTACACGCAAGCGTGCTTAACATCACAATTTCACACAGTCGTGATCTTCCCTGTCGCAGCCAACTGTCACGGCCGTGATTTCCGCAGCCCACGATCACCACGCTAGAATCACCGCAGTTCCCATCTCGAGATTTGCCATGCTGGATCAGGATGCCCTGCTGGCCCCGATTGCCGACCACGCCCCCACCGGCGACGACCTTTCCTTCTCGCCGGAGTTCGACCGGATCCAGGAGAGCCGGCGTGCCGATGACCCGACCCTGGACCAGGGCGAGTGGCAGACCGACATCAAGTACGCCGACTGGAGCAGCGTCGCCCGTGAATGCGCCGACCTGCTGCAGACCCGCACCAAGGACCTGCGCCTGGCCGGCTGGTTGACCGAAGCGGCGACCCAGGTGGAGGGCTTCCGTGGCCTCACCACCGGCTACCGCGTGGTGGCCGGGCTGTGCGATCAGTACTGGGACGACGTGCATCCTGTGGCCGTCGATGATGACCAGGAAGAACGCATCGGCAACCTCAGCTGGCTGCTCAGCAATTCGCTGCAGTGGCTGCGCAACGTGCCGATCGTGTCCGCGCCGCAGGGCCGCTTCAGCCTGTCCGATTTCGAAGTGGCGCATTCGCGGGCCAGCAATGGCGGCGACTACCACGACGATCGCCCTGGCCTGGAACAGCTGGAAGCGGCTCGCCGCGATACCCAGCACGAGTTCTATCGCCAGCTGGTCGAGGTTCTGCCGGAATGCGCCGACGCGCTGGCCGCGTTGCAGGCCGCGGTCGACAACCGCCTGGGCCTGGATGGCCCCAGCTTCAGCGCGGTGCGCGAGCAGATCGAACACCTGCAGCGCACGGTGATGCGCTTCGCGCGCGACGCGGGCGTGCTGCTGGACGGCGACATGGCCGCAGAAATCGCCGCCGATGACAGCTTCGCGGTAGAGGTGAGCAGCACCGATAACGCGACCGCCGCTGCGCCCCGTGGCCCGGCCGGCGCGCCCACCAGCCGCAAGGAAGCACTGCAGCAACTGCGCCAGGTGGCCGAGTTCTTCCGCCGCACCGAACCGCACAGCCCGGTGGCCTACCTGGCCGAAAAGGCCGCGCGTTGGGGCGAGATGCCGCTGCACGTGTGGCTCAAGCGGGTCATCAAGGATTCCAGCGTGCTCGACCAGATGGAAGAGATGCTGGACATCAACCAGAACCTCGACGGGCAGTAAGCCCGTCGAGCGTTACCGGTTTACTGGATCTTGAACTCGATACGGCGGTTGCGTGCGCGACCGTCGTTGGTGGTGTTGTCGGCCACCGGCTCGTCCGGGCCCTTGCCCAGCACGTCCAGGTGGTTGCCGGCGATCCCCTTCTGCACCATGTAGGCCTTCACCGCCTGCGCGCGTGCATGGCTGAGCGCCAGGTTGCTTTCGCGCTGACCGACGTTGTCGGTATGGCCGATGATAACGAAGCTGGTGTCGCCCATCAGGGCCATCTTGGCCACCATTTCGTCCAGGATGCTCATGCCCAGCGGGGTCAGCTTGGCGCTGCCGCTCTGGAACTCGATGATGCGGTTGGCCAGGGTCTGGTCGAGCAGCTTCTGCTGCGAGCCCACCTTCAGCGCGTTGGTCACCGTGTAGGAGGTATTGCTGGCCAGGCTGAGGTCGCTGGCCACCTGCTGGCGCAGCGCTTCGTTGCCCACTTCGCCGGTCACGCGCACGGACTGGCCGTTCACTTCCAGCTTGCCGGGCGACACCCGCTTCAGCCCCGGGGTGATCATGCCGGCCACGTACTCGCCCCAGTTCGGCGGCGTGGCGATCGATTCCACCTGGATGCGGTCGACCACGCGATCAGCGCCGTAGACCTCCCGCAGGTTCTTCAGCAACCGCGCCTTGGTCGCCTGGTCGGGCACCACGCCTTCGATCACGACCGGGCGCTCGGTGGCCGCCGCCGCCGGGGCCTGCGCGAAGGCAATGCCGGTGACTGACAACGCGGCCAGGGCAACAATGAGAGTAGAGCGGAGGCGCATGGTCAGGTTCCCAGGAAAGTCTCGCCGAACAGGCTGCGCGCCGTGCTCAATGCCAGATCGTCACGATCGAGGTAGCTGGCAAGGCGGTTGAGGTTGTAGTCGCTGTGCAGGTATTCCTCGACCCACTGGGCCTCCTGCAGGCGGATCAGGAAGTCGCCGGCTTCGGCCGGGTCGAGCACCGCGCGCAGCGCGTGGCGGTCGGCACCATTGAAGCCCACCAGCATCGACGGCGCGGCGTCGTTGCGGATCAGCACCGCCAGTTCGAAGTCGCCGCGGGCCACGAAGCAGGCCACGATATCCAGCCAGAACGCCGCCACCAGCGGCCGGTACAGCGGATCGCGGACAAGCGGGAACACCAGGGCGCGGTCGACGTTGACATCGCCGCCGCCCAGCACCGGCTGCAGCAGCAGCCCCAGCGCCAGCAGCGCGTTCTTCAGCGAGATGTCCGGATGACCGGCATCGCGGAGCAGGCGCTCCATCGACCCGATGGTCTGCCCTTCCAGGAAATCACGGAAGGTGGCGTTGTAGGCACTGGGGTCGGTACTGATGCTGAAGCGCGCATCGGCCAGTTCGTTCAGTGCATTGCCTGCGTCTTCATCGTTGAACGCCTGCCGCGCCATCCGCGACAGCCCCGACCAGGCGTTGGACATCGCCAGCGGGCTGCGGCCGATGAACGGCAGCGGTTCGGTGGCTTCCAGGCGCACCGCCGACAACAGCGGGAACCGCCGCTGCGAGGCATCGCGACTGGGCAGGAAATGCCCGCACAACACCAGCTTGCTGCGCGAACCCAGGAACGCGTAGTGGATTTCCGGGGAGTCGTCGTAGACGCGCTTCCAGTCCGGGTTCTGGCTCAGCAGTTCCACGCTCTCGCCGGCCCAGCGGTCCAGCCAGCCGAGCAGTTGGTGGTTGTCGGCGGCGCGGACGAAATCGCCGCGCGAGGGCACCTTGCCGAAGTACGACACGCCCGCACTGACCACACGACTCATCGCGAACCTCCGCTCTGTTGGGCCGGGGCCGGCGCTGCCGCCGGCGCAGGTGCCGCGGCAGGAGCCGTGCCCGGGGCCGCCGGTGCGGCGGTGGCCGGGGCTGCGCCACCGGCCACGCGGGCCGGCAACTGCGCGCCGCGCTGCCAATCGCCGCCGCCGGAGGACTCACCCGCGCGGCGTACGACGCGCATCTCTACGGTGACTTCCACGTTGTCGGCCTTCCAGGTCACGCGGCTGCTGCCGCCTTCCAGGCGCTCGAACGAGCCTTCCCGCATGAGGCGGGTGAAGCCGTTGCTGCCCGGTGCGTTGAACACTTCCACCGTACGACCATCCGACGCCACGGCCGTGATCTTCACGCCCGGCACCTGACCCACGTTGGGGTACTGCATGGTGGTCCACTGCGGCGGGGTGTTGCGGTAGCGCAGCGTCTGCCCATCGATCTCGATCGTGTACTCCAGCGCGCCGGTCGCCGGCGCCGGCAGGATCTCGAAGATGGTGGTGTCCTGCGCGGCCGCACCGGCTGCACTGCCACTGACCCAGTTGCCGTAGTTGGCGACCAGATCGGCCGACAGATTGATGCCCATGCCCGCCCAGCGACGCGCTTCCAGCAGGTTGCCCCGCTGCAGCACCAGCGTACCCAGCTGGTCCTTGTTGAACGCGGCGATGCTGCCGCTGGCGCCGAAGATCGCGGCGATGTCGCTCGGCGCAGCGTCCACGTCAGAATTGAGGTTGAACGGGAACTGCTTGCCGATGCGGTCGGCGAACGGCGTGTACACCTGCGCCGTCCAGCTCTTGTTGACCTCTTCTTCGGTCGGCTCCACCAGCGCCATGAAGGTCTGGGTAAGCGGACGCAGCAGCAGCGGACGCAGCGCTTCGCGCTGGCCGGCGTCCAGCCCGGTCAGCACCTGCTCGTCCACCAGCGCCACCGCCGTGCTCAGCTCGGAGCCTTCATTGCTGAAGGTGTCCTGCATCAGCTTGCGGGTGCCCACGCCCAGGTCACCCTGGCCCTTGATCGCGTTCAGACGCGCACGCAGCTTGGCCAGGGTCTCGAAGTAGGCGTCGATCACCGCCGGCTGGTCGCCCCGCTTGGTGGTCAGCTTGGCGATGCCTTCGAAGGCCTTGCCGATCGGCCCCACCGGCTGCTGCTGGGCCACCGCTTCGGGGTCCTTGCGCAGGATGGTCTTCTGGAACCAGGCCACGAACCCGCCCTTGGCCTTCTTCGAGCGCGCTTCGGCGGCCGGGTTGTCCCAGATGGTCTGCTCGTTGATCTTCTCCAGCAGCGTGCGCAGCGGCGAGTTGTTGGCATCGCCAAGGGCATTCATGCGCGCGGCGGCTTCATCGAAGCTGTCGAACTGGGCCACGCTCAGGCCCTGCAGGAACTTGGTCCACTCGGCGGCGTACTCCTGCTTGTACAGGGTCACCAGCTCACGCGCGATGTGCTCGGGGCTGCCGGCCAGCGACAGGTCGCTCTGCTCGGTGGTACCCAGCACCCAGTCGGTGGTGCTCAGCTGGGTGCTGGCGGCTTCCTTCACCGCATCCTTGACGTAGTCTTCCCACGCCTTGCGCGAGAACGCGCCGGAAATGGCGTAGCTGCCGGTGATCAGGCTGCCGTTGCGCTCGTTGCCGATCAACGCATCCACCGTGACCGTCGGGAAGCGTGCCGCGGCACGTGCCTTGATCTGCGCGAACACGCGCTGCATGGCCGGCTGGCCCTTCATCACGCGGGTCAGTGCCTGGCGGCTGTCGCTGACCAGGGTCACCTTGTTCTGCACCTGCGGCCACGCCGGGTCGGCGGACTGGGCCACGTAGAAGTTCATCAGCTTCTCGGCCGCACGCACCATCTCCTCGCGCGTCATCTGGCCGCGGTTGGCGTCCAGCCAGTTGCGCCAGAACAGGGTGAGCTGCTGCGACAGGTGCGCGCCCTCCACCTGCTTGCGGTTGCCCAGCATCAGGTAGGTCTTGAGCGCGTTGTAGGCATCATTGGTGTTGGTGGGCGAGGCGTTCTGGTACAGCACGTCGCTTTCGGCGGCCACCGGGCCACCCTGCCCCAGCTTCTCGCGCTCGTTCACCACCTGGCCCAGGTAGCCTTCCAGGCTGGCCACGGTCGGATCCAGCATCACCTGCTGCATGCCGTGGTAGTACTCCTTCATCAGCTTGGCGCGGATATTGTCGCCCTGGTACAGGCCCAGACTGGTGGTGATGCCACCCTCCTTCTTGTACCGGTCCAGCTGCTCCATGCGGTCCTGCAGCAGCAGCAACGCATCGATGCGCGACTTCAGGTCCACCCGATCCTTCTGCACGCGGACGGCCTGCTCCAGGTCCTTGGTCGCGTTGTTCACCAGCTGCACGTTGGTGGTGTAGGACCAGGTCCACAGGCCCAGCGCCAGTGCCAGCACGCCCACCGCGCCCAGGAACACGCCGTAGCGCAGGCGGTTCTGATGAGGGCTGGAGTACTGCCGGACCAGCTCGCGGTCGGAGAAGATGACCTTGCGGAACAGGTCCTTCAGGAAGAACGCGGTCTGCCCGGTCGGCGCTTCATCGCTGTTGTGCCCCCGCGAGGACAGCGAGAACTGGCGACCCACGCGATCGGACGCGTGGTGCACCGAGTGGCCTTCCTGCAGCGCACTGCTGAAGTAGAAGCCACGGAACACCGGCTTGAACTGGAACGGGTTGTCTTCGAACAGCGTGGCGATGAAGGTACGCAGCGCCGGCTTTATGCCCACGAATTCCAGCGGCAGGGTCAGCAGGCCCGGCGAGACGTCCCGCCCGCGCTGCATGGCCATGTGCGACAGGCTCATTTCCTTGATGCCTTCGGCCAGCTGGTCGAAGTGCGCATCAAAGGCCGTCAGGGCATCGCCCTGCGCGTGGACGTCGAAGGGCAGCGTCGCGCCCCACACATTCTCGCGCTCGGACGGATCCAGGCTGCGGAAGAACTCGCTGAACCCGGCGATCAGATCGGCCTTGGTGAACAGCACGTAGACCGGCGCGAACACTTCCAGCCGCTCGGTGATTTCCTGCACGCGCTGGCGCAGGTTCTTGGCCAGTTCGATGGCGAACTCGGGCTTGCTGCCGGACAGCTCGGCAATGCTCACCGCGATGATCACGCCATTGATGGGCGCACGCGGTCGGTTCTTCTTGAGCAGGCCCAGGAAGGTGAGCCACTCCATGCGGTCTTCCACGCTGACCGAATAGCGGCCGGCAGTATCGAGCACGATACCGGTGGTGGTGAAGTACCAGTCGCAGTTTCGGGTACCGCCGATGCCCTGGATGACATTGCTGCGATTGTCCTCGAACGGGAACTGCAGCCCGGAGTTCAGGATCGCGGTGCTCTTGCCGGCCGCCGGGTTGCCGATGATCACGTACCACGGCAGCTCGTACAGGGCCGCCTTGCCCTTGAGCACGCCCAGGCGCGAGGTCTTGATCTGCTTGACCGCCTCCATCATGCGCGAGCGCAGCGCTTCGGTATCGGCACGCTGGGCCGAGGGCGCGGCGGCGACGGCCTGGTCCGCCTGCGTCTGCACCATCGACTCCACGCGCTTGGCCGCACGCCGGGCCAGGATGCGCTTGATCACCCACACCACCAGCGCCAGCAACAGCAGCGCTGCCAATGCGATGGCCACCCAGATGCCGATCTGGCGGGCTTCGGCCGCGCCGAAGTACGCCAACGAACCGGCACCGATCAAGCCAATCACCATCCACAGGCGGTAATCGCCGAGGAAGTACCTGAAATTACTCAACATCATCTAGGCGTCCAGGGTTATGCCGCCGACACAGTGTCGGTCGACGGGTCGTTCAAAACGGGAATATCGATGATCGCGGCCACGCGCTGGGCCGGCGCGCCCACCGACAGCACCAGTGCGGCGCTCTGGCCGCGTGCGGCATGCGCATGGGCCAGGGTCAGCAGCGCCAGCGGCAGCACCGGGCCCAACTCGCCGGCACATACCGGCACGGCCAGCGTCTGCTGGTCGAGTTCAAGATCGGGATTGGCGGCCACCGCCGCGGCGCAGGCCTCCACGGCCACCTGGCTGCGCTGATCCGCATCGTGCAGGGCAAAGCACACGCGCTCTGGCGCCAGTGCGGCATCGGCCAGCATCGCGCGGCCCAATGCCTCGGCCTGGCGACGCGACTCGGCATTGCTCAGGCCTTCGGCCAGTTCCATGCGGTGCGGGCGCCACAGGTGCGGGGTGGGCGCGACGGACAGGCTCGACGAGGCCAGCAGCAACCCGGCGGCGCCTTCGCCTGGAATCTGCCCGTCCTTGTTGCGCCGGTGCAGGATGCGGTTGCTGTCCAGCCACGCGGCAATCGTGCCGGGGTCCACCGCCGAACTGCACGACAGCAGCAGGTACCAGCGCGGCTCGCCCTGGGCCAGCGCATCGGTGACACGCTGCAGCCGCGACCAGACATCCAGCGCCTGGCTGGCGACGGCCACGTTGATGGAGAAGCGGCGCGGGTCCAGGCCGTTGTACACCGCCCGCGCGTACAGCCAGTCGGCGCAGTAGGTGCGCAGTGAGGCCGACCAGTCGGCCGGCACCAGCAATTCGATGGTCAGCACCTGCCCCACCACCTGCTCGTCACGGCGGCGCAGGCCGGCAATCACCCGCTCCTCGGCCACTTCCAGTTCGGGCAGCGCCAGCAGCGCCTGGCCCATCAAGGTATCGGCCACCGGTTCCAGCAGGGTCATCGCGCGGCGTTCGCCATCGCGGGTGGTGAAGCCCGGCATCTGCACCTGCAGCACCGCAGTGTCGTCCAGGTCCTTGTCCGCACTGATCAGCAACGGCAGCCCGTCGCGATCATGGAAGCGCGCATCCAGCGACGGGCGCGGCGGCGCGGCGGCCATGTCCAGCAACGCATCGGCCTCGAGCATCACGCCCAGGCGCATGTCTGCGCCCAGCACCGCCACCGACGGCACCGCCCGCGTCGTGATTGCCTCGGCCTGCGCGCTGGTCGCACTCGCGTCGCCGCTGCTGCTGGCCGCATCCACGGCCTTGTCCAGCATGCTGCGCCCGGCGTTGCGCAGCATGAAGCCGGCACCGCTCACGCCAACGGGCACCAGGCCCAGGTAGGCGAGCATTTCCATGCCCGACGGAACCGTGCCAGTGCTGCGCCAATAGAAGATTGCGCCACCCCATGCCACCGCGAAGATCGCGATTACCGAGAACGCCTTCCCAAGTATCCCGGACATCTAGCGTCCTGCTCCCTGAGTCATCAAGCCATCCTGCTGATTCAAACCTGCGCTGCCCGTCAACCGATGCCGGTCGTGCCCTGTGATGCGATCAAGGTGGCGCCGCATGCGGTGCGGTCCCCATCACGCGCCACCGGGTTGCCGTCGACCACCACGGTGGCATCGCCACTGACGATCGTGGTCGGCCCATGTGCCACGCACACGGCGTTGTCGCCGATGCGGGCCACCGGCTTGCCACCGATATCGGTCTGTCCCGATCCAGTGACCACGCTACCGCCGTGACTCAATTTATCCCCGACAACTACGAATGGTCGTGACATCAATCATGCTCCTTGATTGCTTCCGCATCCGGCGACTCCATCGCCCCCGCTACCCGGGGCTGATCCGGATCGTCTGCCAACGATATCAGCTGACTGATGAAAGTATCACCCTTTCGCCAATTCAGCTTTCTTCGCCGCACGCGCCGCACGGCACTGCTGCGACATCTCCACGTGCACGTAGTCCTTGATGCTGCGCCAGTTGCCGCCCCACTCCAGCCCCGCCTGCTCGGCCAGTTCGCCGTACAGGAAGTAGCCGCGCCGGGTCCATGGGTCGCCCATGTCCCATTGCAGCTTGCCGTCACGGATCGGCGCACTGTCCACGCCCAGCCCGTACTGATGGCAGCTCTGCCAGGCACCGGCGCGCGTGGCCTTGCCGCCGCTCATCAGCTCTGCCTGGCGTTCCGGGCTGCGATAGCCTTCCACCAGCACCATCTCATAGCCGTATTGTCGGCGCATTACTTCATAGATGGCTAGCACACGCTGCTGCAGATCCGGGTCAATCTGACCCCATTTTCTGTCGGCCGTCACAATTTCGGGTCGCGTCCTGCGGATTTCTTCGGTCGTGAAGACTTCCGGCGGCGGCGGTGCGGGCGGGGTCAGGCGTTCACCGCGGAGCAGCTGGGCGACCATCGAGCCGGATTCGGACAGGTCATCGCCCCGAAACTCATCAAGCACCACGTTCTGCCGCGTCAGCAGAATGACCGCCGGCGGCACCAGCAACAGGAAGCCGGCCGCGGCGAGCACCATCCAATGCCGGCGCAGCGCGCCCTGCGCCGCGCCCAGCTCTTCACGCACGCCACCCTGCAGGCGGTCGGTGCGCTGCGAGACCCGCCGCCCGGCACGACCGGCGGCATTCCCTACCCGCCCGAACACGCGCCCCAGCGCGGCCTGGATGCGTTCGAACGACTCCGGAAACATCAGCACCCAACCGACTGCGGCCATGACCAGCACCAGCAGCACCGCTCCCCCGATAATGACGACCACCGATCCTCCATGTATTGTTCGTTGTTGACGGTCCTGCCCCAGTCACTAGAATGGGGCGGTTCGCTTTCGGCAGATGCCGACCCAACAAGGGCTGGATGCACTTGAATAATGGCGGAATAAATCGACCAAGTCTGCTCTCAGGGGGAGCGCAGACGAAGAACGCGGCACCGGCAACGGGCCGCATCCTGGCAGACATGGAAGGACGCCCGGTCGCCGGCGCTGCACGCGCCGCCGCATCGCCAGGCACCCGATCACGTCGATGGCTGTGGCTGGCACTGCTGGCAACGGCAGTCGTGGTGCTGGGTGCGTTCGCGGCATGGCGCCTGTCTGCCGGCAGCAGCGAAGAACCCATGGGGTACTCGTTGCCACCCGAAGCGAGCGCACCTGCGGCACCCGCGCCAGAGGCAGCGTCCACGCCTGGCGGCGCCACCATTGTCGACGCTCCGGTGGATGCCAACGGCACGGCGCCCGCGGCAGATCCGCTGGAAGGTATCGGCGCTGCGGCAGAGCCCGCACCGGGCGCTCACCCTGCGGCCGCCGCCGCGGCGGTGGCGGCTGCGCCTGCCGCTGCAGCGGCCGCGCGCAAACCGGCCGCTGGCACCGCGGCTGCACGCACCGCGCGCGACAAGCCCAAGGGGGACGAGAACCTGCTGGGGACGCTGATGGGCATCATCAAGGAAGACGAAAAGGCCAAGCCCAAGCCGAAGGCCAAGGCCGCTCCGGATTCCATGGACGCGCTGATCGCGCAGATCCAGGCCGACGAACGCAAGCAGGCCGCTGATGCCGACAATGTGTTCGACAACATCAGCGGCCGCAACGCCACCGCGTCCACCAAGTCCAACATCCAGGCCAAGCTACGCAGCTGCGGCAGCGCCACGTCGGCCGCCGGCCTGAACTGTCGCAAGAAGATCTGCGCCGCGGCTGCGGGCAAAGACCCGGCCTGCCCGGCGATGTGAGGTCGCGCTGCGGCAGTCGCCGCAGCGCTTGATCCAGTTACTGACGCCGCGCGCTCAGGACGGTGCGTGCAATGAGGCCCGACCCGTGAGTACACCGCCGCCACCGGAGATCCATGAAGGAGAGCTGCCGCTGCGCAGCAACGCCGAGCCCGGCAGCATGCGGGACATCATCCGCCTGGACGAGGAAATGATGGTGTGGTCCGACGATGGCGCAGCAGCGGTCATCGAATCGATCATGCCCTTCTTCGCCATTGCGGGCGTGATCATCTCGCTTGGGGGCATCGGCGCAGGTGTTTCGGTGCTGAGCGACTCGATGGACAGTTTCGGCATGCGCGCACTGAGTGTATCGCTGGCTGCACTGTTGGCCGTCGGTGGCGCTACGGGCGCCTACTTCGCCTGGCGCATCAGCTTTGGAAGCAAGCATAGCGACGTCTACTTCCTCAGGAAGCAGCGCAAGATCTTCCACTACACCAACAAGACGGCGTTCGTTCTTGATTGGGACAACGTCCGTCCGAACGTGCGAATTGGCTTCGGCCCGCCTCAACTGGGTTCACGCCCCTTTGTGGCGCTGGAACTGGTGGAGTACCTCAAGAACGACCCGCAGACCTGGCGCGCGCGCTTCGTTGTGGAGGCCCCCATGCCGGGGCGTGAGGCATGCCAGCAGAGCTGGGAGCTGATCCGCCGCTACATGGATGAGGCGCCCACAGCGCTCCCCATGCAGACGGTGGTGAATCCGCGATCATGGACGTCAGCGCTGCTGGAATTTGGCCCCTTGTCCGGGGGTGGCGACGCACATGGGTTCATCCAAGGGTTGCGGGATCACAACTGGCAGCCCTTCTGGAGTGGAGAGCATCTCCTGGCGGTACTGGTCTGGGTCGCGTTCTGGCCAGACCAGGTATTCCGAATGGTGTACGCACGCTTCAGGCCCCGGGTGCCGCTGCCGGCATCGCTTGCGGGGGTGTCCACTGGCCACGGCAGCGGGGCGTCGCCCTACGCCATCACGCCAGCGTTGGCGGGCGAGCTGCGCGGCAGGCGAAAAGCCGCCCTCACCGTCGCCATTGTCTGTGGGGCGTGCACGCTGATCAGCGTTGCCGCCTGGTCAGTGGTGGCACGGCAAATGCTGCGGGCGGTGTTTGGCTGAGGCGACCACGCGGCTGGAACACCCGCATTTGGCCTGCATGTCCACTCGACGCTCGCACCGGTCCGGCTTACTCTAGCCGCCCTCTGAAGCTGGATGCATCGAGTGAACTGGACCTGGACTTACATCGTGTACTTCGTGCTGGTCATGGCGATCTGCTGTGGCTTTGTGCGAGCGGTTTACCGCTATCTGGGCCGATTCGCCGGCTGGCAATCACCGCTGAAGCGACTGCTGGCCATCAGCCCCGTCCTGCTCGCCATGCTCTTCGCGCTGTCTGGTTTCCTGTTGGTCGGGCTCCGCTGATTCCCTGGAGACGGCGACGCTGGAGCCGCCAGCCCGAGGCCTGGCGGCTGACGACGTTGCCGTACGAAGGCATTACCCGCGCAGTGCGAGCGCCTCCATGACAGACAGCCAGACATTGAATCCCTTGACCGGATACCAACGGTCCACGAGCTCAATGCAGGTCGAGTTGAGTTTGACAATGGACAACCCGATCCGAGGTGCGACACCCGTAGATCGGGTCGGATCCAACTGCGCCATCCTCTCTGCATCGGTCAAGGGGCGATTGACCGGGAACCTGAGATTTCGTGCATCGATACCCGCGTAATCCATTTCAATCCCTCAAGTCCCCTTGCCGCCCCTCTCTCTGCGCAGCGCTATGCACAGCGGTTCTCTGGCCGCACACTCGGGAGGAGAGTCAGCGACCGCCACCCACAATTACCCCGGAACTTTCGTGAGTGCCCGCTATCCTCACACTGGATTGCGCGTTGCCCGTCAAGACCGGCATCAACCGGGCGCCATCGGGGCTGGCTGCGTAAAGCCCAGTCTACGCGCTCGCGCGAGCCATGCTGCCCTCGAGCAGACATCGTCAGAACCCTAGAACCACGGCGGGATACCTAAAACTGCAAACATCGTTAGGACAAATATCGTGGAGATGCCACCGAGCACCATCCAACGCCGTCGCATGTGCGGCAGCGCGTTCTCGTTGGCCAGGCGTTGTGCGGGTGTTGGTGCACGAACCTTGTAGGCGCTGGAATCAACCGGCAGCGCCATTTCTTCCGCAATCTCTTCGGGCCACTGAGGCCGAGGCGCCGTCCGGGATATCCATAAACCGGCGCGCTCGAACCAGTACATGGTGCCCCCGACAAAGCCAACATAGAGCTTCGAGAATACTCCGGGGACCACACGATGGTTCTCATCAACCAAACTGCCAAAGAGAAAGCGGTCCATGCGCGCCAGATCAGCCCTGGGATCGTCGATCGCAGGTTGCGCCTCCACGGGCGGAAGGTACTCCGGCGCACCGTCCATATAGCAGCGAATGAACGCCCAGATGCGTTCCGGCGTCTCGATGCTCCGGTGCGGGACCGCGAGAGGCAGGTACCAGCGGATACGGCGGCTACCCGGCACGAGGTCGACCATCGCCAACACGTATGCCGTCGATCCACCTGCCGTGCTGTACATCCTGGCCACCATATTGACGGGTTGGACATCGTCATAGGGCAGGGAAATCCAGCCATCCTTGCTGTTCATCCAGTAGTAAAAACGGCGCAGCCTCTTACTAAGCACAACAGGCGGTGACACCTTAGTGCGAAGCGACACATACGCCCAGCCAAAGAAGCCAGCCCCTAGAATGGCGAGTATGAGCAAAACAATCAGCCTATCAACGACAAAACCAGCATCATTGTATAGCCCATATATTGTCAGCACAGAAACAAACATGCTAAGAAAAGCAAGCCCAATGACAGATCCAAAGACGAACCCGAAACCCCTGTTCGACGCCTGAAGACTTGGAGCAAACAAAATGTATCTATCATTCACAGACTGAATCGCGCTCGCCGAAGCTGGCTCCAGATCTGCGGGCACCCCCTTCTTACTGAGTAGAAGCCCCCAATACCCTCCCTTCTCAGGTAAATCTTTCATCCCAAGGACGAGATCACGCACTGCCTTCTTCATATCGCCCCTTACCTCTCTCGGCGTGCACAGCCACCAGATGCCGTGAACTCATAGAACTGTCCGACATACGCCGGCTCTGGCAACTGGTGCGGATCTGCCACGTCGACGCTGGATTCTGCCACCACGTACGCCGGCCATTGCGGCGCTTTGCTGCTCTTCAAAACCAACCAGCGGCAAGCTGCCAACGGCACCAACAACGGCATCAGCACCGCGCGATAGGGAAGCAACCCCTCACCCAGGCTGATGATCACCGTGAGGTAGCAGTTCTTCCAGGTATCCGCCACGGACAGGTGCAACTGCGCCGACGCAGGCACGTCAACCACGTGCTCCAGGCCTTCATCCATGTAGCGCCGGATGAACTCCCATATCTCGCGGATCGTGGCGGGATCGTCGAAATAGTGGCCGACGGCGAACGTTTTCCGGACCATCTCCCCGTCCATGACGTGGCAGCGAATATCCCGCAGGAACGTCTCGCCCTCACCGTGTCCCAGATGGAAGTACGCCTGCTCCCACGGAACGCTGATGACACCGGATGGGCCGGCGTCGGTGTAGGCGTGCACCATCCGGGTGCGCCGATTGAAACGAATCGGATAGTGCTTATAGGTGAAGAAATCACGCCCAAACGTGTAACGCCACATGACGGGAAACTGGCCAATGAACAGCGTCAGTATGATCGCGACCAGCCACCCGTCGATCCGCCCGTCCGGTCGAGCGTTCGGAACCCACGTCGCCAGCAGCCATATGCCGAACAACGCCATCATGGTGCACACCAGTGTCCCCACCGTTGTTGCCACCATGCCGCGCAGGCGGTATCGACGATCAACGACGTCCATGTAGGTGGAATTCAGGCGGATCACACAGTGGTGTTCGTTGCTACGCCCACTGCGATTCCGCGGCAGTGCCTCATAGCGCTCTTGCGGCGCGAGCAGCCTGTCTACCTTGAACTTCCTCAACCAGCCGGTGTACATCGCTCACGCTCCAGCACTCAATGGCTTTTTTGGCGGCGCCGCCGATGCTTGGATCCCTTGCTCGGCTTCACCTTCGCATCTGTCAGGGCCAAAGCGCTCAACTGTTCATGGGTCAGCGCAGGGCCACCGAGACTGGCAAGAATGTCCCTGCTCCACGCGGGCTCCCGTTTCAGGCGGTAGCTGAGATAGCGTACCAGCCCCATGTAGGCGGTGAACGGCAGGAAGAACAACATGCCTACGCCAGCCATCCAGGCCAGGATCCCTTTTCGCCGCCACGCGACTGCGCGATCGTCGAACAGGGGTTGAAGCAACCAGAACGAGGGCCAGAACGCGACGCCCCAGTCCTCGTAAAGGCTGTCCATCAGCGTCCAGGCAGCCCCCTCATAACGCATGAAGCGTCGAATATGCTCCCAGCGCTGAACCGGGAATTCAAGATCGCCGTAGCCGAAGCTGGGACCCACCCCAAAGCGCTGCACCACGTCACGCCCACCCGGTACGTCGGTAATCGCAAACACCAGGCCAGACTCCCGTCGTGAAATCTGACCGGTGAAAATGGTGAACTCCACGACCTCCGCGCGGACGCATGACCAGTCGTACGTGTCTATCTCGTATCGGCTATTACCCCACAACTTCCATCCCCACTGCCACCATGGCAGACCCATGGCCTTGAACACATGCACCTTTCCCAAGGCACGGTTGAGCAGCACCGGCTCGTAGCGGAACCCCACCCAGTCCACCTGGATGAACAGCAACGCCAGCCATAGCAAGATCACGACCATGATCAAGGGCAGCCACCAGCCGTTGCTGATCCCCATGATGAGCATCGCGATCGCCAGCGGAAGGGCCAATAGGCCGAAAGAGCTCAGGTAGCCCCGCATGGCGCCCAGCTGATCCACGAACGCCAGGCCGTCCGGGTAAACACGCACTACCCCGCCCCCCGTATTAGCGTGATGACTGCTCTGCCCGCTAGCCGCGGGCAGCAGGCCCACGGCCTGTCCGTTTGGCGGGTTCAAATCATCCGGAAATGCTCCGGCTTGCTCGTCCGATTCCAAGATCACTCATTCCATTGTGCGATATCAGTTCATTATCCCCGCTTTCCGGCAAGCATTCAGCCAAGCGCGGCATCCGCCAGCAACCACAACACGCCCACCCAGAACACCGTCCCGATGGCCAACGCAACCGGGATGCATCTGCGCGCCGGCGCAACGACAGCCGCATGGCTACGCGCCAAGCGCCGTAGCGTGGTGCCGGCTGGCAGCGCGTTGAAGCGCTTCAACCACGGCGCCAAAGCGCCCTCGCCGTACGGCCCCAGTGAAATCCGGGCCGCAAGCAGTTCCGGCATCTGCAGCGGCATTGCCAAGGCAGTGTTAAGCACACTGCCGAGGCCAACCAGCGACGACCACGGTCGCTCGCCAAGCCATCGCTGTGCGAGACCTGGAAAGGTCCAGATGCTCAGTGCAAGGCGCTGCATCCAATCGGGGCTGGCCGATACGAGGCCGAAGCTCGGCAAGCGCTCAAGGGGCTGGTCCATATACGTCTTGAAGAATCCATAGCGGAGCACCCCGGCGCCGATCAGGTCCCCTTTACCCGCGACGAACTCGGCGTCAACCCGGCCAGTGATCGGATCCACATCGGCCAACACGAGCTGGTAGGCCTGGCCGCCGCCCACCGTATTCACTACGCGGACGATCCGGACAAAGGGCCGAAGCCGCTCCCAAGGGTAGGTGCGAACACCTTGGCTACCGAAATGTGTAACCGTGCAGGCTACCCGGTTGAACAGCACGGGCTCCACCCGGTTCCCCCGCCTGACCGAACGGACCATGCCCACGCAGAAGGCTGCGCTCAGCACCAGAAACAGCAGGGTAACAATGGTGGAGGCCACCATGTCCTTCCAGTCGGCGAGCATGCCAGGAAGGCCGGCCAGGATCACGATATCCACCAGCATGATCATCCCGACCAGCCACAGCAGCCCGCCCTTGGCACCGGACAGGAGGGTCACGTCAGGCGCCACCACAAGCTCGGATTCGTCGACATCAAGCACGAATTCGATATCCACATCTTCTGCGCGGTGATGGGTAAGGGGGTACATCACCCCACCCGGCCCCTGCACTGGAGAGGCCATGTCCATGATGTCAGAGCCGGCCGGGGTCGCTACATCGTTTACCCGCATTGCGTTTTCAACTCCCCGGGGTGATTCATTGTACTCGGTCACGGTGCAGACCAGCCGCTACAACGACGGCCGCGATACGTGATCCGATATCTCTCCAACCCAACGCGGTTGCGGCCAGGGATGCACCGGAGCGTTACTCATCAGCACCGATGACGGCCAGGCGGGCGCCTTGCAGGAACTCAACACCATCCAACGCCACGACGTCATGACCAGCATGATCGGGTAGTAAATCATGAAAAGCAGGTAGCGCATACGCGCGAAACGCTCGCCCAGTCGGAGCATCTCCCACCGCCATGCGTTGCGCCAAGTGGGTCGAACGGAGAGATCGATCAGCGGCGGCACACCGGCAGCCGCCAACGCAGCGGGGCCACCGGCCATGTATGTGCGAATGAACTCCCACAATGCCTGGACGCTTTCCTGCGCGCCGTCATCAAAATAGTGACCTACCGAGAACATGTCCTGAATCAGGCCGCGGTCGAGCAGCGCACCACGGACATCAAGAAGATACTCCTGACGCTCACCATGGCCAACGAACCAATGGACGTCCTTCCAGGGAACACTCAACACGCCGTCCGGCCCGTTATGCCGAAACACATGGACAAAACCGCGCTCACGGTCGAACCGAACCGGATAGTGCGTATAGGTGAAGAGCTCGCGGCGAAGCGTTCGCCGCCCGATCATCGTACTGGCAGCGCTGGCAACCAGGACCACCGGCAGGATGGCGAGCAGCAGCTCTCCTGCGCCGAACTTTTCCTGCGCGTAGCTCGGCCATGCCAGCCCCAGGACCACGTAGAGCAACGTGGCGACAATCACCAGAAAACAGACCAATGCAAACAGTGTGATCGAGGAGCCGCGCATGCGGAAGCTTCTATCCACGAACTCCGCCGAATACTCATCCAGGCCGATCAGGCTGAGCCTCGCGTCTGGCCGCACATGCCCCTGATGCGCGTCAGGATTGAGCCGCGCCTGCGCCTCCTCTTTCGTCAAAGGTCGTTGCGTGGGAAACGGCTTGAGCCACCCGGTAATCATCTTGCGTTCCTAGATGTCCTAAAAGGCGTCAGTGCCTTGGCAAACCGACAATGGCGAGCTGGACAACGGCCGCAACGTATCCAGCATTGCGCAGTACGACGCATTTGCCAGTAAGCATCGTCAGCGCACGGATGTTAGCTCTCTGGGCGCCTTTCCGCCCAACGCACTGGGGCTATACGACATGATCGACCATGGCAGGGAATGGGTGAGCGACTGGTACGCAACCGAGTACGATGTTAAACAAATCCGCAACCCGACCGGACCAGCATCGGGTACCGAGCGCGTCCAGCGCAGCAGCACCGACCGGGACGCCGATCAACTTTCGGTCACGTCGATGACGTTCACCCGCAGCCATCAGGTGCCCGAGCCTGGCCCGGTCACCTTTGCTGATGGGGAGGTGGTCGAAGAGAATCCCAACCCCAACCTTGGCAACGGCTTCCGCTGCGTCGCGAAGGCGCGCTGAATCTCCAAGGGGCCGACCACATTGGGAGCCGGGCGGCGTCATGACGTCAAAACCACTGCAAAGAAAATAAGTGCGGCCAACCAGAATACACAGCCAATCGCAATTGAAGCTAGCAAGCAGCGCTTGGCTTCCACGACTACATCCCCATGATGGCGTGCACGTTCACGAAGCAGAGAATCCGGCGCAAGCGCATCGAATCGTTTGTGCCAAGGCCCCAAGGAAGACTCGCCGCGGGGTCCGAGGGTGATTCGCGATGCAATCAACTCCGCCATCAATAGGGGGAACGCCGCAAGCGTGTTGCAAAAGCTTGCCAGCCCTACCCATGGGGACCAACGTCTCTCACCCAACCAGCGCCAACGCAAAGCAGGAACCGTCCAGAGACTGATCGCCATGCGTTGCATCCAATCCAGATTTACCGATATCAGGCGGAATCGGGGCAGTTCCTCTAGCGTACCGTCCATGAATGTCTTGAAGAATCCATATCTCAAAGCGCCTGCTGTGATCACCCCTCCCCGGCCAGCAACGATCTCCGCCTTGACCCTACCAGAAACTTCATCCACGTCCGCCAGAACGAGGAGCTGCACCTGTGCCCCACCGGCTGCACCGACTGCGCGAACGATACGAATGAATGGCTTGACGCGATTCCAGTCGATGGTCCGAACGCGATCCTCTCCGTAATGACTAACGGTTCTATGCACGCTATTAAATACTATTGGCTCAATACGACCCCTGTACCTGACAGACTTATACATCCAAATGCACAGGGGGATACTGGAAAGACCGACCGCAGCGACGAAAAACTCTACAAACCCAAAACCACCAAAACTAATCATCTCAATAAGAAGATGAATGAAAAAAAAATCCATGAGCAAGACGACGCACATCATCCAAAGAACTCCGCCCTTCCCACCTGAAAGCAGAGTAACGTCAGAGGCCACGACGAGTTCCTCATCGTTAATGTCCATCACAAAATCAGCATCGACATCTTCAACACGCCAATGCAGCAGCGGATACATGACACCACCTACGCCCTGGACAGGGGACGAAAAATCCACAACATCTACATCCCCACGAGAACCCGAGCACTCCTCGACCATAATATCAATTCCCTGCCGTCAACATATGCGATATACCATTCCCATTGGGCAAGACAAGACCAGCATTATCAACCTTGTCAGGCCAGAAGCGCGCGACAACCTCTACACTGCGTAATGCGTCAGTCACATAGCATATTCGCCACATCACCCCTCCTGATGGAGACACCCGTAGATTCGCCCCCCCGGACGTCGGTGCAGACAATCCTCTATTATGATGCTCAAGGCCTTCGGACAGGCGATTCGGATCGGTGAGGCCGGTCCTAATACCAGATTCAACGAGGCGAGCGGAGCGCGCTGCCAGCTTACGACCATCCTTCATTTCCAATGAAATACTGTGCTCAAGCCACCCCTTGCCAGTCCTCACGTCAGGCGCATCGATAATAATATCGACAGTCCCGCCGAAGCTGAATCCGGCTATAGAACGCCCACTTCTCCAGACCGCGGTAACCGCGAACGGAACAACATACAACGCCTCCAGGGCACGCCGCTCTTCTTCCTCGCTCAAATACTTCGGCATCTTTCCGAAGATGCAGGATCGAAGCCAGACCTGAACCGCGTTGTCGCGCTTTTCCTCAGCTGATACCAATACGTAGAGCCCCAAAATAGCCGCTCCAACAGCTATTATCGTCCAGACAACGGGACCACCGCCGATCGCGCCCAGAATTGACAGGCCACCCAAACCGGTTGCAACTCCACTAACGGTCAAGAGCACCCCGGCGACCACCATTAATCCGCCAGCATCTTCGTCGCCTTCTTTACTCAGAGCTCGCCCTTCCATCATGGTAAGTGCACCCATGATTATCCCGGCGAAGCCACCAATAACGCCCCCGGCCGCTGCAACAGCTTCACCGGACAGGGAGAATATAGTTACCGCTCTTTTGGAAAAATAGGAGCGCAACGTCATTGCCGCGCCAGTGGCCTCAAATCCGGCGCCGAGAAATCCAAGTATTGAAGCCGTGATCTTGGCCAAAGCGGCTCCTGACGGCTTGTCGAGAGCTTCTTTGCAGGATGCCGCGATCGCGACCCCCTGAAAGGCCATAGCCCAGACCGCCAGCGTTCCAGATGCCCCCCCCTGCTTGAGGGCTGCCATCGTTCTGCTGCTCCAGCCACCCGTTGTCGCCCGAGGAACGCCTGCCAGCGCAGGGCTTGCCGCTAGCGGTCCTGAGGCCGTCTGTACGCGGGCACGATTGATCCTTGCGGCGTCTGCGGCAACCTCCTGCCTGACCTTCGTTGAAACCTGCTCAATCAGTGCCTGCCGGCGCAACTGCTCATAGACTTTTTCCATCGCAGCACTCAGCGGCGCCTTTGCGGATTTACCAGGCGCCCTTCCTGCATCTGAACCTCTGCCGGACTTAGCTGCTGCGCGACGCTGCCTACGATTCAACTCCTGCCCGACCCTGCGAGCCTGCTCACCACTCAACGAGTCAATCTCAATCATCTCTCCCCAATGGATTCTCAGCAGAGGGATCTTCTTGCGCCCAGCTTCACCCAGCTCATCCGTAACGTCTGCTACGTTGATCGCCGAACGCTTGGCACCTTCACCATCGACCGTATGCTGCAACCGAGATTCAAGGGAATGACCCCAAGCGCTCTGCTTGTTGTCGCGTATAAAGTCTGCATGCGTCACCTCTTCAACCAAGGGCTGCACTGCGGTGCGGAACCAAAGTGCGCCAGCCATTGCAAACACTCGGACATGCTTGAATGCAGCGAGGTTAATGTCGCTTAGCAGACCTTGACCAAAGGTCATGAGGTTCCGCAGGGCCGCTTCAATGCCCAAGCACGCTCGAAAAACCGTCCTTCGCATTGCGCCGGAGGAAATCGCCTTTGGCGGATCGCCAGCCCCCGCCAAATGCGCCTGAAGTTGCGAAAGATAGTTGCCCTTCTCCACATTCCAAGCGTCAAGAACACTATATGCGGACTTGACTATTCCTTGAGCATCCGCCTGCTTGTCCTCAACGATACTGCTCAGGAGGCTCTTCTGACCAGCGGTGATCGCCCAATACCATAGGTTATCCTCAACGGGCCGTTCAAACTCCTGCAGCGCATGCTGTCGATCAATTTCACCATGAGGACCACCGCCCATGATAGTCGCCATCTGGCAGACCATCTCAATGGTTGAATCTGCATCTGCAATATCAAAGTCGTGTTTACAAGCGTGTCTCAGCGCCCAGCTTTTTTGAAACTCACCAATATCATCGCAGAACCCATTTAGTATCATGGGGCGCTGCCCCATGTCCGCGGCGAATTCGCGCTCGAAGGCACCCAGCTTAGTCGCATCGATCTTGTTGATGTACTCCTCTAGCCACTCGCGTTCTTTCTCGGCACCGTGGGCTTTCCAAGACTTGCCGATCTGCTCGATGAGCTGCTTGACGGCGATCTGCCTCCGATACTTTTGATTGATCTCCTCAATTTGCAAACGCTTGAGATTGGAAAGGTGTCGGATCTCCATGGCGATCCCGATCGGATCATGGAGATACAGCGCGACTCCCCCGGCCTCGTGCATGCCCGCCATGCGCTGCGCCACCGAGGCCGCTAGTCCTGACCGATCAACACCAGGCGTGACACTCTCGGCATACAGGGCGTGGCGACCACCGAACTCCGGGGCATAGTCCTTCACCCTTGCCAGACTCAACCCAAACGCATCTGCCTGTTGATGCTGCACTTCACCGGCCTTGGCGCCGGCCACCAGGTCAGGGACGGAGAACTCTTGGAATCGTGCTTTCAGGTCCTTGAGTTCAACATCAGGGTCGTCCTCCAAACGCGCGGGCATCGCCTTACCAAGCAGCGCGGCTTCGAACATCTGCAGTTGGTGCTCGGTTTGCCAGACTGAGAAGTAGGCCACCCAAATGCGCTTAGCGCTCTTGGGTTCGGGGACCGAGAACGTAGCGGAACGAACGGCATGGTCGGAGCGCCCGCATTGAGGCTCCGCGGTCTCAGGCTTGCTAGCTACCGGGAATTCAGACAGCGACCCTTCGATGGATGCCTGGAAGGCACGCCACGTACCACCGCCTCGCTCGTCCAGTACATAGAGGAAGCCTTGGCTCAACAGCCGCATACCCAATACGCCAGCTCGGAAGCTGTAGTCCTGATTGCTCAGGCTTGCAGATCCGACTTCGGACGCGGCTGATCGCGGTGTGTATGCAAAGCGCATCGGCAGTATCGGGAAGCCCGCCTTGTCACAGCGTTTGCAGTCACCGAACGGCGCTGGGTTTTGCACTGATCGCTTCACACCACTCGCAATACTCGCACCATCAGCCATGTCCAACCTCCAATTTGATTCCCTTCACATCGTTGATCCAAGCGCCTTTTTCGACTCCGCACCACCACTCAGAATCGGCTTGGGAGCAAAGATCGGCGTAAGAGGCCCTCCTCCCTGCGACCTCCCGCAGCCAGCCAGCAATCACCGGATGTTTCTCGATCTGCGGATGAACTAACACCTTGTGAAGCAGGAAGGTAGTCGCATCCGCTACTTCGCTGGCTGGGAGACCAAGCGACATGCCCGTGCGAACTGCGCGCTGCAGCTCCTCCTCGTGATGAACGGAAGCGACACCCATTCGCTGCAATTGCGAGATAGCGGCGTTGATAGGTATGCACCATTCTGCATGCGGATCCTGCGAGTGCAGCATGTACGTCGGCTGACACGCAACGCGAACATTGCAGGGCAGTTCTTGTAGTTCCCCATCCCAGCCAAGCTGGTACCACGCCAAGGCACCTGGAAAATCCTCGGACACGGTTAGTGCGAAAGTTGCATGCCGAGCTACTCGCGGGTCGTAGAACCTATTGAGATGCCTGGTCCGGTCTGCAGCAGTGGTTACAGCCTGCACAAGTATCGCCGACGCCAATGCCGACGCAGAAAGTGGGCTGGAAATCCAACCACAAACCGGCTGTGGCTTTTGCCAATCCTCGCGATGCTCCCAAGCGACGTTGACGCTCTCCTTCAACACGTCATCGTTCATGCTCTCAACCTCTAGGACGTATGGGCACAGTTCGCTGCGCATTCCGAATCGCTCTAGGTCGACGGTGTATCTCTTCCTCTTGAAGCCGTTCAGCATGCTGAGATCACAGCGCGACATTGGGTCCATAAGGATGTACACGGCGCCCGACGAGCTCTGTATCCGCTCTTTCAGTCCAACGAAGACGTCATATCGGGCGTCATAGCGCAACATGTGCTGCTCCTGCGCTGGCCGCATCTACACTTGCCTCGTTGCATCGATCGTTCTTTCCCGCCTGCGCTGTGACGTCGGAGGTCATCGACTTCGCCCCCGTCCACTCCCGCTGCGTGCCCTTGAACTCCACCTTGCCGGGCGCGCCCAGCTCGATGTTGTCGCCCTCGATCCGGATGTAAGCACCGGCCGCAGTCGCCAGCAAATGCTTGCTTGGCGCCGACAACTGCACGTCGGCCTGGGTACTGGTGATCTTCACGTTGGTCTTGGCCGCCAGGATCGCCTGGTTCTTGTGCGCGCGCGCACTGACCTTGCCCTGCGCGGCGTGCAGCGCAATCCCGCGTTCCTGGTTCGGACTTTCGGGTTTCGGCTCAGCACCGGCGGTGTACAGCACCAGCCCGCCGGCCACTGCCATCGTGATCGAGCCCTGGCTCAGCCAGTTCAGCGCCACGCCCGAGGCCAGCGTGGTGTGCGTGCCGCTGACCCAGACCTGATCAGCCGGGGTCAGGCTCATCACACCGGCCACGCCGCTGCCCATCAAGACCGGCTTGTCCCAACCAGGGGCATCCCCGTCTCCGCCACTGATGCTGCCCGCCGCGCTGCCGCTTTGGGTGGCGCGCAGGCTTTCCTGCAGGTGTTCCAGCGCGTCGTGGGCCTGCAGCGTGGATGGCTCATCGGGCAGTTGTGCTTGCTGGTTCACTGCCGATTCGTTGAGCGAATGCAGCAGTTCGGCGCTTTCCTGCAGCTGGGTCAGTGCCTGGTTGGCGGCCAGCTGCGGTTCGCCAGACTCGGTGCTCAGCAGCAACCCCTGCCCGGCACGCAGGGACCCGAAGGCCTGCGTAGACAGCTCCGCGCCGAAGCCGCGCTCGGTTTCGCGCACGTTGTCTTCGCCACCCTTCAGGTGGCCCAGGGTCAGCGTGGTGGCGTGTTGCGTGGTGGACAGCTGCGCACGTCCTTGGCCCGGCGTGTCATCCAGGCGCATCTGCTGATAGCCGCCCTGCCCGCCTTGGCTGTCGGCCAGCGCTTGGCTCTTGAAGCCGGTGTAGACAGCAGCGTGCTCATTGCCGTCGAACCACGCCGGCGCATTGCCGGTGGCGTTGGCGCCGCCGCTGGCGACCTGGTTATGGGCGGCATCGGTCTGGCCGCGGCCGTTGTAGACCGCGCCGACCACGACCGGCCGGTCGATGTCGCCCTCGAGGAACGCCACCAGCACTTCCTGACCACGACGGGGCAGCACCACGCCGCCCCAGTTGTCGCCGGCCCACGGGGTCATCACTCGCACCCAGGTCCACGCTCCACCGTTGGCCGGGGCGTTGTCGTCACCGCCGGGATGGACCAAACCGGTGCTGGAACTGCCACCGCGCTGCCACGGGAACTGCACCTTGATGCGGTGGTCACGATCGGACTGCAAGGGCTCGCCGTCGCTGACCACGATGGCGCTGAGCGTGCCGGTAATCGACGGGCGCGGATGCAAACGCGTGCCGTGGCCGTCCTCGGTCTGCGGGCGGTACACCACCTCGGCCGGGATGGCGACGAAGCGGTTGTCGTAGAAGGTCGTAGTGAGGTCCGGCGATGCATTCGCAACGGACAAGCCACTCAAGGCACCCGGGAGGCTGAGCGGCGCCTGCGCGGCCGGCCCTAGCTGCTGCTCCAGCACATCGAACACATCGGCCTCGAAGTTGTTGCGCGCCTGGTGCTGTACCGACAGGCACAGGAAGGCGGTACCCGCGTCCACGCCCGGATGCTGCCCCAGCTGGAACTGCGCCCCGGGCGTGAGCTGGCGCCATTTGCCCTGCCCTTCAATCGTATGCGCGCGCACGCGCAGCGCATCCAGGTGCTGCTGCGCGCGACGCTGGCCACGCGCGTTGTCCTTCCAGCCGTACGGGCCGCAGGTGTCGGCGTCCTCACCCATGGAATTCTGTGTCATCTGCGCTTCGGCGCTGGCCTGCCGCAGCTCCAACGTGCGGTGGTCCCAAGTGTGCCGGGACACCTTGGTGGTACGCCAGCGGCGCGCGGTCGACCACTGCTGCACGCTGTCATCGCGCTCGGTCACATCGCCCCGGTGGAAACGCACCGTGCCCAGGTCCCTGGCACCGTGGTGGTTGTCGGCCAGCACCAGGGTATGGGCCCCAAACGACTCGCTGCCCGGGTCGTCCGCATGCTCGAACCAGTAATAGATGCCCTCTTCGGCCAGCAGGCGCTGCACGAAGGCCAGGTCGGTTTCCTGGTACTGCGTGGTCAGGCTGCGCTTGGCGTAGAGGCTGCGATCGGTCAGGTCCCAGCGCCATGCCGGAACAAGGCCGCTGTAGTCGGCGAAGACGTTTTCGACGATGTCGACCACGCTGGCGTCATGGAACACGTAGCTGTCCACGCGCTGGCCCAGGAAGGCCAGCCAGGGCTGCAGGCGCAGGCGATACCGCGCCAGGCCGCCGTTGCTGCCAATCCGTTCGGCGGCGGTGATCCGGCCGTGGAACGGGCGCTCGTTGCCGATGGCCTGCATCTGCAGCAATGCCGGCTGCCCAAGCAGACTGTCCAGCGACAGGTTGGCATCGGACGACAGTGCGATGACGTCGAA
The DNA here is from genome assembly GCF_000661955.1 of Stenotrophomonas rhizophila. NCBI lineage: Bacteria > Pseudomonadati > Pseudomonadota > Gammaproteobacteria > Lysobacterales > Lysobacteraceae > Stenotrophomonas > Stenotrophomonas rhizophila. Next base: position 2,043,468 of record NZ_CP007597.1, on the reverse strand, counting down.
TACGAAACCCACGCCATCGATCTGCTCGACGCCATTGAGCGACTCGGCCACCAGCACGTCGCTCCCCAGCGAGGTGCGCAGCTGCAGCAGGCGCTGTGCCTGCCCCGGTGCCGCAAGCGCGGCCAGTATCGTGCTTGTGGATTTCATAATGCTTCCATTCATTAGCCCCGCAGATTCAACTGGGGCGACCCATCATCAGCAGAACATCAGTCGAGACGCCGCACGATTCATTCGCGACGGAAAATCAACCAACCATCGGAACCTATACAGTGCACAGTGTGACCCAGGTCACAATGTGCACCGATCAAGAGCGCCGAGCGACGCCGCGCTCTTGTTCCAGGCTAACCCGGAAACTCGGACATGCCACCTAGAATAGGGAACACAGGCAAGTCAGTCGAGTAGCACGCTGGGAAAATGCCCTATTCGGTGCATCTTCACATCGACAGCCCCTCAATCGGGCGCGCGTGTGCAGCCTGCCGCATGTCACCGGATGCAGACGAGCACACAGGCACAGCATGCGCGTCGCCAAGTCACGATGAAGTGGCACCGCCGCACTGGCATTCTCCTCTGAGAGCGCTAAGCAGTCAGACACCGCGTCCCGCATAGAACTGCCCGACATACTCCGGCTCCGGCCACTGATGCGGATCGGCCACGTCGACGACGGATTCCGTCACCACATGGGCCGGCCACTCCGGCGCTCTGCTGCTCTTCAACACCAGCCATCGGCATACGACCAATGGCCCCAGCAACGGCATCAGCACCGTGCGATACGGTAGCAACGCCTCACCGAGGCTGATGATCACCGTCAGGTAGCAATTCTTCCAGGTGTCCGCCACAGACAGGTGCACACGCCGCGACGACGGCGCGTCAACCACGTGCTCCGGTCCTTCGTCCATGTAGCGTCGGATGAACTCCCAGATCTCGCGAATTTTGTCCGCATCGTCGAAATAGTGACCGACGGCAAAGGTATGCCTGACCGTATCCCCCTCCATGACGTGGCAACGAATATCGCGCAGGAACGTCTCACCCTGACCGTGCCCAAGATGGAAGTACGCTTGCTCCCACGGCACGCTGATGACGCCGGAAGGGCCCGCATCCGTATAGGCGTGCACCATCCGCGTGCGACGGTTGAACCGGATCGGGTAGTACTTGTAGGTGAAGAAATCGCGGCCAATGACCAATCGATACATCAGCGCGAACTGACCGACGAAGCCGATCACCAGAACGCCCGCCATGAACCAATCAACCGCTCGCCCCGCGTACACGGTGGGAAGCCAGGTCACCAGCATCCATACCCCGAACAGCGCCAAGGCGGTACTGACCAGCGTTACCACGGTCGTCGTCACCATCCCCCGAAGACGGTAGCGCCGATCAATCACATCCATGTACGTCGAGTTCAGGCGGATGACGCAGTGCCGTTCGTTGCTCACGCCAGTGCGCTCCCGCTTCAATGGCTCACACTGCTCGGTAGGGTCGATCGTTCGATCCACCTTGAACCTTCTCAACCAACCTGTGTACATCCTCGTCTCACTCCCGTGTTCGCTCGCATGCGGGAACAACGCACTCAGCGGGCCTATCCAAGCCAATGTGACGTGCAGCAGCAAGGATGCGGCAAGTGACACTGCGCAGGCGCTTGTTCGAGGCGATCAATGCCCGCCGTTTCCCTTCATCCGTGTGCGCAACGTCTCGTTGAGCGCCATTGCATCACGGGTGGCTTGCGTCCAGTACGCCAGCATGGTTTCGCTGCCACGGCCGTCGCCTACCCGACCGTACACGACCGGCTCCTTCAGGCTCCCAGCCTCCGCACCGCCGGCGCAATCATCCTCGACTGCGCGCGGCCAGCTGGGGCGTCTGCACAGCTTCATCGACAGATACCTGAACATGGCCCACGGCAGCGTAATGGGCAAAGCAAGCAGACCCAGGCCCGTGCCGGCAGACGACACATGGATGATGATGGCATTCCGAAGGCTGGGCGTGGTCGATGTGTAGAGTTGCAGCGGCGGAAATGGAAGCGCCTCCATGCCCCCGTCCATGTAGCGGCGAATCATCTCCCAGTGCGCCAACGTTGGCCCGGGATTGGCCCCACTGTCGCTGCCAACGGCGAAGGTGTGAATCACCTGATCGCCCTGCATCAGGTGGCCGCGAAGATCGTAGGTTGCGTCCCTGTCGCCCGCGCCCACCGGCGCGCCGCTTCCGATGATGAAACGCACCTCATCCCACGGTGCCGAGAGCGCGCCACGGCGGCCACCGGTAAAGACATGCACCCTGCGCGACTTGCGGTTGAACCGAACGGGATAGTACTGATACCGAAAGACATCCCGGCCCAACAGCATCCAGTAGCTGAAGGCTGCCAACCCGGACGACAGTGTGACGATCCAGCCCACCACGAAACGCTCGCCCGTTGTCAGCGGCCGTGGAAAGCCCTGGGGCGTCACCGTTGGTGCCATTGCCATCGCAACGGCGAATGCAACGGCAAGCGCAATGACCAGCAGCCCCCACATCGCCCCCCAGCCGCGATAGTGGAAATGCCGGTCTACATATTCGATGAACGTGGGATTGAGCGCGATGATGCCCTGGTCGATTGGATCCTTGACCATGCCATCGAAATTGCGCACATCTGCGTTGCGCTCGGCGTCCGACAAGGGTCTGTTGACCCGATAGCGCTGGGCCAACCAGCCTGCAAATGCACTCATGCTCACATCCTTGAAGTCGGCCGTTGCGCCAGGCGCTGCCGGGTTGGACGTCGTCCAGCCCGCGTTGCGTACGACTGCGCTGCGTGACACCAGCAGAAACCGGAGCCACCCAGCGCCGCGCACCGGGTTCAATCGGGCCTGGACCGCGCTGACAGGCAGCGTCCAGTCACCCACGCCTCACCTGAAGAGCGACGCCAGGCCCTGGTCCTCCGCCCTTGCCTGCGTCTCAGCTTCGTTCCAGTACTGCATGAACGCCGCCTCCCCACTCCTGCCGCCCGGAAGGTCGCCGTAAACCTGCGGTTCGCGCAGAACCCGGCTGCCACGCGCTGGCGCGCATTCTGCTTCCACCGAGCTTGGCCACACCGGGCGCTTACTGCTTGCCAGCGCCATGTAGCGGGCGACACCAATCGGAAACAGGAAAGGCGCGAGTATCCAGCGCAATGCGCCGTTGAACACTGCAAACGGAATGATGAACGCGTTCTTCAACGAAACACGCGAGGACGCAAAGATGCCAAGCGGAGGGAACGGCAGATCGTCCATCCCTTCATCCATGAAGCGGCGAATCATTTCCCAATGCGCAAGGACGACCCCCGGGCTACTGCCACCATCGGATCCGATCGACACCGTATGAACAATCTTGCCACTTTCGATGACATGCATCCGCAGGTCGTAAATGCGGACGTTGTTGGCACCGGTACCGCCATCTTCGTTGATGAAGAAGAATGCATCGTCGAACGGCACCTCAAGGTACTTCCGCGCCCCGCCGGTGAACACATAGACCTTACGGTTGGCTCGATTGAAGCGGACAGGATAGTGGGTGTACCGAAACGCATCCTTGAGCACGAGCACCTTCAGCGCCACAAGCGCGGGCACACCAAACATCACGGCCATGATGACCAGCGCCCAGAACACAGGCGCAACCTGTCCCTGTGAGCTTTGCAGGAATCCGTAAATGCCTGCGCCGCCAAGGACCACGCAGAAGACAACAAGAAACCCACCCCCAAGCACCCCCCAGCCGCGCATCAGGAAGTACCGGTCCAGATACTCCAGGCAGGTGGAATCGAGATGGATGGCGCCTTTGTTCAGTGGCTTCGGACGCGGTATCCCGGGAGATCGCAGGTTGGCGCGCGCTTCCTTCTCGGAAACTTCACGGCCCAGCTTGAAAGGGCTGACCAGCCAGCCAGTAAAACTGCTCATCGGGAGGTCCTACTTGGCTTGCAATGCGACATACGCTGCTTCCTGGTCTTCAAGTGACTCGAAACGTCCATGATCATGCGCACCAAAGGGTGTCTTGTTGATCCAGATTTCGATCTTATCATCGCGAATAAGGTTGATCAGCCACTCGCCAACAAACCCGATGATGGCCAGGACAATCATGATGATGAAGCCTATGCCAGCGGTCATCCAGCCGAACAGCACGCACACGGCAACCACAGCGCCGCCCACAGCCGTTGCGCCGAACAGGATGGCCATCGGTATGTCGCCACTCTTGGCGGCTTCATAGAACTTCCAACCATCGACGACGGCGCCAAGGAACGCCCCCACGGTTCCTACAAGCTTGCCCATCCATCCGATGACGGCCGATGTCGTCCTCAGTTCGACGGCCGCGATCCGCACCGATCGCGCCACCTGCCCATACGCAGTTCGTTCCAATCCGATAGCGGTCAACTCAATGCTCGTCCCCGCAAGCCCGAACAGGGCCGATCCCAGGCTGATGCGGCGGCGATTCTCTGGACCTTGCTTCTCGTCATCAAGCTTGGTGAAGGCATCCGCGGCGTTCCAACCATCCAGCAGCAGACCCACCACACCGAAGCCAACGTCTGCCCGGATGTTGACGGATGCAAAGGAGGCTGCGCGGCTTCTGACCACGGCCCGCAACTGGTCCTCGCTCAACAGCGCCCGGTCCAGGGTCGTGATATTCGTCCCGCGCAGGGCACGCATGGTTTCATCGTCCCAGTAGACCGCCCATTGGAAGACCTTGCGACCCCGCGCATTCCGCTCACCGGTGGCGGTCCGCGCACCGGATCGTTCTGTCAGCTGCTGACGAAGATGCGTATCCACCTGCTGGCGGGCACGTGCCTTCTCGGCGGGAGACTGCCCAGCCGTCAGCGCCTCCACGATGAAGTGGGCAAGCTCGGCTTCGGACGCCCTCACAGGGAGCCGGGTGATCTGCCGGCCCGATACGGCGCCCATCAAGGCCATCATCCGGTGCTTCATGGCAATGCTGAGCGCAATATTCGCCGCACCAACTTTGATGGTCTGCCCTGCCTTTGAAAGCCCGGTGATGAATGACCCGGCGATCTCATGCATGAAGTTGGCCACAATACCGGTGCGGGTCTGCATGTCCGCCGGATTGTTCTTCTTCCTGTCGTCCACGTGTGCGAACGCCTTCAGCACGTTGCTCCAGGCGCCCGGGTTGTTGGCCAGTTCGAGGCTCGGCCCGGCCGCAAGCTCCAGGTACTTGGCGATCGTGGTGTCGTTCAGGACCAGCGCACGCAGGGTGATATTGCGCTTTTCATCGAAACGCCCGTTGAGATCCTTCAACAACGCAGCAGCAACCTGGTCGTGACCGGTGATGCCTTCCACGCAGCGCTGGACAATGACGGTGAATGCCCCGCCACCGCCTTCGAGGCCTTCATGATGGTTGGACGACAACCAGTCACGAAGTGCATCGGACTGATACCAGCGAACGAACGACATCGCCAACGGCGTCAGCTGGCTGCTGGTGAATTCCTTGGTTTCCCGCTCCAGCTCTGCTTCGAACTTGGACACGGCCGACTCGTCGTAGTCATCCTTGTAGCGGTTCCACGCTGACACGCGCGCCTTGCGGTCCTGTTCGGCGGTCAACGACTCGGGCATCTTGATGAGTCCGGCAGCGTAGAGCTCTGCCGATGCCTTGCCCGTGATCGCCGTTGCGCGCCGCTCGCTCAGCTCGGTAGCGGCCGCCTGATCTTCGATCGCCTTCCGGATGCCCTTGATGCCCGTCGCCGCGGCCAACTTCCAATTGCGATCCTTGCCGGTTTCGAAGTCCCTCACCAACTCCCGCATCAAGGCCGACACGTCCTGGGTAAGACCGGCGGGATCGTTCAGGGCCAGCATCATCGCCGGTACCTCCGGAGACGCCTTCTTGACCCATTCCTCCATGCCCGCGACCTGCTGCTTGCAGCGGCGGAAGGCGAAGGTGGTGAAGTCATACGCCGGGTTATTGGAGACCGTCACGCCTTCAAGATTGACCTGCTTGATCATCTTTCCGGTTTTTGGATCCAGCACCATCTGCGACGTCGGCTGACTCGGGTCTCGAGGCTTTGCAACCTGCTCTTCGAACGCAAACTCACTCACCAGACGCTTGGCGTCACCCACTTCACCGGTGTGATCGGGGCGCGCCCCGCCAACCCACGCTTTCACATCGACCGCGCGCATGTGCTTCTTTCGCTCGGAGGAGAGCCGGTTGCGCTTCAGCACCTCGGGCGCCCACGGTGCCTCGCTGAAGCCAAACCAAACCTTGCCGGCCCTCGAAGGGTCGGGGATGGTGACGAAGCGCGCCAGCTGCGAGGTCGCCATGCGCGCACAGGTGGGCGCGAACTCCTCCATCGGCGGCGCATCGGCGTGCACATCAAACTCAAGCAGGTAGGCATCTTCCGTGACGAAGTACCCCTTCCATTCGCCCCGCGCCTCGTTGAATACGTAAAGATAGCCTTGGCGTGCCAGTCGCAAGGTGTACTGGGCACGCGCAGCCGGCAGGACGATGTCCTTGACGCCCGCTCCGAACTTCCCTTCCAGCGGCGGCATGGTGAATCCTGCCCGCACATCGGTACGCGCAAGTGAGTAGCGCAAGGGAAGAATGGGCAGACCGCGTTGGTCGCACATCTGGCATTTCTTGCTCGGATCGCAGGCCCCAAGGCCACCCGGCTGTTTGGTGTCAGTTGTTGCCACGTTCGTCCAGCTCCTCTGCATTCACTTCCATTGATTGGCTGTACTCGTCCATCCATGCCGACAAGTACCCGCACTCCCCCGCGACAGCCAGATCGATCATCCTTCGCTCCACAGGCTGGTCATGCACCTGGGGAGACCTGACAAGCGAGAGGAAGGCGAAGAACTCCACATCTTCATCGGTGCTCAAGCCAAGTGCCTGGGCCCTCATCATCTCGTTGAACGCAGTCCTCCTTGATGCGTCGGTGTCCAGCACCGGGGCGCCGTCGCGCGCCAGCCTGGCGAAGACGCGATTGACCGACCCCGTCATGGACAGCGCCCGCATCTGCTCGATATCCAGGTCAAGCCGTTGCGCGGCCGCCCGCTCACTTGTACTGGCCGTCCAGCGCTCACTGCCAGGCACCGGCCAGGACCAGTGACTGATTGGGCCCAGCAGGGCGTCGACCTGGAGGGGTCGCAGGATCCAGCGAAGGTTGAGCCACACCCGCGGATCGTGCAGACGCAGCCACATCGCTTCGCCGCCGATCTTCTGCACCATCGCGCTCGCCACATGCCTGGCTACCCGACTGGGCGAGGCCTGGCTCCGCAGCAAGCCGCAGAAGGGGGCTTTGTTGCGCGCGTTGCCATAGTTCATGGTCTGATCCAACCGATACAGACGATCATCCTCGTCCAGCTCGGCCAACGCGATCAGACGCGGCATGTGCTTTTCTTGTCCCTTCAGTGCATCCGGAACAATCGGCTCACTTGGCCAAAGCGCCACGATGTCGGCATCGATCTGCATCGGATTGATCAGCGCGAAGTCCTGGGACATGAAGAAGCGGTGGCTGAACTCCATGCATCAGCTCCCCAGCGGCACAACAGCCGCACCACTCTGCTCGGCTGCTCTCACGCGGAACTGGCACGGCCCGTGGCTTCCGGAAGGCAAGGTGGGCGCCGCAAGCTTCAACGCCTTTGCCCCCGTCCACTCCCGCTGCGTGCCCTTGAACTCCACCTTCCCGGGCGCGCCCAGCTCGATGTTGTCGCCCTCGATCCGGATGTAAGCGCCGGCCGCCGTCGCCAGCAAATGCTTGCTCGGCGCCGACAACTGCACATCGGCCTGGGTACTGGTGATCTTCACGTTGGTCTTGGCCGCCAGGATTGCCTGGTTCTTGTGTGCGCGCGCACTAACCTTGCCCTGCGCAGCGTGCAACGCGATCCCACGTTCCTGGTTCGGACTCTCCGGTTTCGGCTCAGCACCGGCGGTGTACAGCACCAGCCCGCCGGCCACTGCCATCGTGATCGAGCCCTGGCTCAGCCAGTTCAGCGCCACGCCCGAGGCCAGCGTGGTGTGCGTGCCACTCACCCAGACCTGGTCGGCCGGGGTCAGGCTCATCACGCCAGCCACGCCGCTGCCCATCAAGACCGGCTTGTCCCAGCCCGGGGCATCGCCATCGCCGCCGCTGATGCTGCCCGCCGCGCTGCCGCTCTGCGTGGCACGCAGGCTTTCCTGCAGTTGTTCCAGCGCGTCGTGGGCCTGCAGCGTGGTCGGTTCTTCGGGCAGTTGCGCCTGCTGGTTCACTGCCGATTCGTTCAGGCTCTGCAGCAGTTCGGCACTTTCCTGCAGCTGGGTCAGCGCCTGGTTGGCGGCCAGCTGCGGCTCGCCCGGTTCGGTGCTGAGCAGCAACCCTTGCCCTGCGCGAAGCGAGCCGAAGGCCTGCGTGGAAAGCTCCGCGCCGAAGCCGCGCTCGGTCTCGCGCACATTGTCTTCGCCACCCTTCAGGTGCCCCAGGGTGAGCGTAGTTGAATGCTGGGTGGTGGACAGCTGCGCGCGGCCCTGGCCGGGCGTGTCATCCAGGCGCATCTGCTGGTAACCGCCCTGCCCGCCCTGGCTGTCGGCCAGCGCCTGACTCTTGAAACCCGTGTAAACCGCAGGGTGTTCATTGCCGTCGAACCACGCCGGTGCATTGCCGGTGGCGTTGGCACCGCCGCTGGCGACCTGATTGTGGGCCGCGTCGGCCTGGCCGCGGCCGTTGTAGACCGCGCCGACCACGACCGGTCGATCGATGTCACCTTCGAGGAAGGCCACCAGTACTTCCTGTCCACGACGGGGCAGCACCACGCCGCCCCAGTTGTCACCGGCCCAGGGGGTCATCACCCGCACCCAGGTCCAGGCACCGCCGTTGGCCGGGGCGTTGTCGTCGCCGCCAGGATGGGCCAAGCCGGTGCTCGATGAACCACCGCGCTGCCACGGGAACTGCACCTTGATGCGGTGGTCGCGATCGGACTGCAGCGGCTCGCCGTCGCTGACCACGATGGCGCTGAGCGTGCCGGTGATCGACGGGCGCGGATGCAAACGCGTGCCGTGGCCGTCTTCGGTCTGCGGGCGGTACACCACGTCGGCCGGAATGGCGACGAAGCGGTTGTCGTAGAAGGTGGTGGTGAGGTCCGGCGCGGTGTTGCCCACGGACAATCCCGTCAAAGCGCCCGGCAGGCTGAGCGGCGCCTGCGCGGCCGGCCCCAACTGCTGCTCCAGCGCATCAAACACATCGGCCTCGAAGTTGTTGCGCGCCTGGTGCTGCACCGACAGGCATAGGAAGGCGGTGCCGGCATCCACGCCCGGATGCTGGCCCAACTGGAACTGGGCGCCTGGCGTCAGCTGCCGCCACTTGCCCTGCCCTTCAATCGTGTGCGCGCGCACGCGCAGCGCATCCAGGTGTTGCTGCGCGCGGCGCTCACCACGCGCGTTGTCCTGCCAGCCGTACGGGCCGCAGGTGTCGGCATCTTCGCCGGTCGCCTCGTGTGCGGTCTGTGCTTCAGCGCTGGCCTGGCGCAGCTCCAGCGTGCGGTGATCCCAGGTATGGCGCGACACCTTGGTGGTGCACCAGCGGCGTGCGGTGGACCACTGCTGCACGCTGTCATCGCGCTCGGTCACATCGCCGCGGTGGAAGCGCACCGTGCCCAGGTCCCTGGCACCGTGGTGGTTGTCGGCCAGCACCAGGGTATGGGCGCCAAACGACTCGCTGCCCGGGTCGTCCGCATGCTCGAACCAGTAATAGATGCCCTCTTCGGCCAACAGGCGCTGCACGAAGGCCAGATCGGTTTCCTGGTACTGCGTGGTCAGGCTGCGCTTCGCGTAGAGGCTGCGGTCGGTGAGGTCCCAGCGCCATGCCGGAACCAGGCCACTGTAGTCGGCGAACACGTTCTCGACGATGTCGACCACGCTGGCGTCATGAAATACGTAGCTGTCCACGCGCTGGCCCAGGAAGGCCAGCCAGGGCTGCAGGCGCAGGCGATACCGCGCCAGGCCGCCGTTGCTGCCAATCCGTTCGGCGGCGGTGATCCGGCCGTGGAACGGGCGTGCGCTGCCGATGGCCTGCATCTGCAGCAATGCCGGCTGCCCAAGCAGATTGTCCAGCGACAGGTTGGCATCGGTCGACAATGCGATCACATCGAACACAAAGCCGATGCCGTCGATCTGCTCGACGCCATTGAGCGACTCGGCCACCAGCACGTCGCTCCCCAGCGAGGTGCGCAGCTGCAGCAGGCGCTGTGCCTGCCCCGGTGCCGCAAGCGCGGCGAGTATCTTGGTTACGGAATCCATGATGCATCCCCGCATTCATTAGCCCAGTGAATTCGACTGGAGCGATCCATCGTCAGCATAGATCAGCGCAAGCACCGTATATTTCACCCGGGCTGTACCCCGGGTGGGCATTGCGTCGCACACGTCACATGTCACACGTTTCCAGCGGGAGGACAGGCCCCGACGCATCGCGTCGGCGAGCTGTCCGATGCATCCGCCGCGGGTGCGGCGGCTGCACCTGAAGGCCTCTATCAGGCCGACTGCGTAATACGTTCCAGCTGCAGCTTGGCGCCTTCGTTCAGCAGCAGGCGGTAGTCGCGGCCGCCAGCGGTGACCGAGACTTCACGGGCATTGCTGACCAGCTGGTTGGCCTTGCCCTGCGCGGGTGCGTGGGTCTGGATGCGCCAGGCGCCACGGCTGATCTGTGCAGCCAGGTTGCGGGCATCCTGGCGGGCATCGGCGGCGGCACCGTGCAGCAGCTCGACGATGTGCTCCGGGCGCAGGCGGTTCCAGGCGCGCACGTTGTTGGTGTCGCGGGCCAGGCCCAGTTCGAGGCTGCCACAGTTGGCAATGGCCTTGGCGCGGTTGAATCCGTAGAAATCCATATTCGTATCTCCTTTCCAGTCGACAATCAGGACAGCTTGTATTTGAAGGCGCCGTTCTTCCCTGCGGTCACCTTGATGGTGTTGATCCGGTTCCCCTCGGCCATCGCCGCCAGGACGCTTTCCGCGACCTCCGGCAGCAGCGTACCGTTGAGGATGTGATCAACATTGCGTGCACCGGAATCCACCTCGGTGCAACGCGACAGCACGGCCTCGACCAGGCTGTCGTCCCACAAGAACGTGGCCTTGTGGTTACCCGCCACACGGTCGCGGATGCGGCCGAGCTTGAGCGCGATGATCTGGGCCAGCACGTCGTCGTTGATCGGGAAGTACGGCACGACTTTCATGCGACCCAGGAACGCGGGCTTGAAACTCTTCATCAACACCGGGCGCAGGGCTTCACCCAGTGCGTCGGCAGTGGGGATCTCCTCGGCCGGCTTGTTCAGGCAGGCCTGCATGATCTGCGACGAGCCGATGTTGGAGGTCAGGATGATCAGCGTATTGCGGAAGTCGATCTCGCGGCCTTCGGCATCGTCCATCTGGCCCTTGTCGAACACCTGGAAGAACATCTCCAGCACGTCCGGGTGGGCCTTTTCCACTTCATCCAGCAGGACCACGCTGTACGGGTTGCGGCGGACCGCTTCGGTCAGCACGCCACCTTCGCCGTAGCCCACGTAACCCGGGGGCGAGCCCTTGAGGCCGGAAACGCTGTGCGCTTCCTGGTACTCGCTCATGTTGATGGTGATCAGCTTGCGCTCGCCGCCGTACAGGATGTCGGCCAGCGCCAGCGCGGTCTCGGTCTTGCCCACGCCGGACGGGCCGACGAACATGAACACACCGCGCGGCTTGTTCGGGTCTTCCAGCTTGGCCGTGGCGGTACGCACGCGCTGGGCGATGGCCTCCAGCGCGTGGTCCTGGCCGATCACACGGTCGACCAGCAGGGTGCCCAAGGTGCGCACCGTGCGGATCTCGTCCTTGACCATCCGGCCCAGCGGGACGCCGGTCCAGGCCGAGACGATTTCGGCCACCACGCCGCCATCCACCTGCAGCGGCACCATCGGGGTGTCGCCCTGCAGCTGGCGCAGTTCGGCCAGCAGGCGGTCCAGCTCGGCCTGCTGCGGCGACACTGCGGCGGCGGCCTTCTTGCCACGCGCCACAGGTTTCTCGGCGGCGACGGCCTCAGCCGGTGCCGCCTCGTTGCCAGCCGCTTCGGCACCGCCGTTTTCCATCTGCTGGCGCAGCTGGCGGATCTGGTCGGCCAGGGCACGCTCCAGCGAGAGGCGCTCTTCATTGGTGGCCAGCACGGCCCGGGCATCGGCCTGCAGCTGCTGCAGTTCGCCCAGGCGCTCGGCATGGTGGTTGGCGCCGCCGGCGGTTTCGCGCTGCAGCGCGGCCAGCTCGGCGTCCAGGCGATCCAGGTGCTTGCGGGTGTCTTCGATGATCGCCGGGGTGGCGCTCTGGCCGAGTGCCACCTTCGCGCAGGCGGTGTCGAGCACGCTGACCGCCTTGTCAGGCAGCTGGCGGCCGCTGATGTAGCGGTGCGACAGGCGCACCGCTTCGGTAACGGCCTCGTCCATCACGCGAATGTTGAAGTGCGCTTCCATCAGGCCGACCATGCCGCGCAGCATCGCGGCGGCCAGGGCTTCAGTGGGTTCTTCCACCTTGACCACCTGGAAGCGACGCGCCAACGCGGCGTCCTTCTCAAAGTACTTCTTGTATTCGCTCCAGGTGGTGGCCGCGATGGTGCGCAGCTCGCCACGGGCCAGGGCCGGCTTGAGCAGGTTGGCGGCGTCATTCTGGCCTGCCGTGCCACCGGCACCGATCATGGTGTGGGCTTCGTCGATGAACAGGATGATCGGGTGCGGGCTCTTCTTGACCTCGTCGATCACGTTCTTCAGGCGGTTCTCGAACTCGCCCTTGACGCTGGCACCGGCCTGCAGCAGGCCCATGTCCAGGGTATGCAGTTCCACGCCCAGCAGCACGTCGGGCACGTCCTTGTCGGCGATGCGGCGGGCCAGCCCTTCCACCACGGCGGTCTTGCCGACGCCGGCCTCACCGGTGAGGATCGGGTTGTTCTGACGGCGACGCATCAGGATGTCGATCACCTGGCGGATCTCACCATCGCGACCGATCACCGGGTCGATGCGACCTTCGCGGGCACGCTCGGTCAGGTTGGTGGTGAACTGGTCCAGCGCCGGCGTCTTGGACAGCCCGCCCTTGCCGCCGTCCACGGCCGCGGCGGTCTCGCCACCGAGGTCACCCTCGCCTGCGCCGGCATCGGCGTTGCGCACGGTCTGGGTGGCTTCCTGCGAGCCCTCGGTGAGCTTGGCGAAGTCGTGCTTGAGCTCGTCCAGCTTGAAGCGCACGAACAGCTTGGAGCCCCGGTAGGCCAGCTGCGACAGCTCCGGTTCGGTCATCAGCGCCAGCAGCAGGTGGCCGCTGCGGATGCGGCTGGTTTCCGAATCCAGCGAGGCAATCAGCCAGGCGTGTTCGAACAGCTTGGGAATGTGCTGGGAAAACACCGGGGTGCGGCCGTTGCCGGTCTTGAACTGGCTGATCTCGTCGGACAGGTCGCGTTCCAGCGCATCGGGCGAGATGCCGCAGCGGCGGGCAATCAACACGAAATCGCTGTGCGGCTGCTCCAGCAGCGCCAGGAACAGGTGCTCCAGATCAACCTCGTAGTTGCCGCGCGACATGCACAGGTTGGCGGCACGCTCGGCGGCCAGACGGCAGGTATCGTCCAGCTTGCTGATCAGGGTCTTGAGATTGATGCTCATGCGGGAAAACGCGCTCCTTGCTGAAACCTGTTGATGAAGGGCAGCGGCCGGTCAGCCCTGCCCCGACCTGTTCATTGCAGTGTATGGATGCCGTAGGTGGTGTCCGACCGCGGGCCGTCGGCGGCACGCGAGCACATGTAACTGTCCCAGCCCAGCCGCGCGCCGACGCCGGCACCCAGCCCGGCGCCGCGCACGTCTTCCTGACGCAGCACCAACCGCACTTCGTATTCCAGCGTGCCGCCAGTCAGCAGCGACAGCCACTTGGCCAGCGCCTGCTCGGCGCTGCCGCCGGGCAGGAAATCATCGAACTGCTCCCGTCGCAGCGGGCCGATGCTCAGGCGCATGCGCAGGTCGCGCTGCCAGACCCGGTCGCCGGCCAGCGCACTGGCGCCGAGCGTGGCGTTGGCCTGGCCCAGGCGCGTGGATTGCCCGGCCGGCACCCGGTACCAGGCGCCCACGAACTGCTCCAGCGCCAGCGGCACCTGGAAGTAGTCGGCCAGCACCCGCTGCATCAGCGCCGCCGACACCGGGCGTTGCCGCACCGCGCCGGCGTAGTAGGCAAAGGCCTGGTCGAACACGTCGCCGTGCCCGTCCACCAGCCGGTCGCGCAGTTCGTTCATGCCCATGCCGAACAGCGACATGATCAACGGCAGGAAGCGCTCGCGACGATCGATCTCGTACTGCAGGGCCAACCGGTGCTTCTTCCACGCCGCGTAATGCAGCGACACCGCGCGCGTGGAGAAGATGTCCAGGAACGCGCGTGCGGTGCGGTCGCGGTCGTACAGCTCGCGGATCTGCAGGGTTTCGGTGTAATGCAGCGGCAAGGCACCAGAGGTGCCCAGCAAGCCCATGAAGTGCGGGGTCAGGTGCACCTCGGCCAGGGTCTCGTGCTCAAGCGCATGGTCGATCGCCGCGGCGTCTTCCAGCTTGTCACCCTTGAGGCTGTACGCCACGCATTCCGAGCTCAACTCGGTGGCCGGGAAACCCAGCGACAACGGGTTGCGGAACCGCACCCGCATGGGCACGGCCTGGCCTGCCTTCACGCCCTGGCGCTGGAACACCTGCTCCAACAACCGCGCCGCCTGGAAGAACTCGAAGCGGTGCGGTTCGGCGAGCAGTTGCTGGGCTACGCCAGGATCGATTCGCCGCTTCGCGCCGGGCATCGGACGATCTCCTCACCACTGTCGCTGGAAACCAGCACCAGCCGGGTGAAACTGTTGGCATGCACGTACAGTGCAAAGAAGTGATCCATCACCTGGGCAAACGCGGCAATGCCGGCGCCCACGAAATGGTTCTCGTTGATGGTCAGGCGGATCTCCAGCCCGCGTACGACCGAGGCAAACTGCTTGCCGGACATCCAGCTGGTCACCGGGTGCTGCTCCAACGCCAGGATGCCGTCGATCTGCCGGGCCGAGACGTTGTTGCCGGACAGGTCGTACAGCCGCAGCATCTCCTTCAGCGCGGTCAGCCCGCTGCCGGTCAGCGACAGCTGGTTCAACGACAGATGCGAAATCAGTCGCCACTGGGCGTTCTTGCCCTGGCGGAAGCGCAACGGCCGGGTCGGCTTGCGCAGCAGGCTGATGGCCCGCGCGGGCGTGCCGCCTTCCAGGGTGAGATCGCCGCCGGCCACGCCATGGGCCAGGTGGCTGGGCAGGTCACGGTTGCTGCAGGTCAGCTCCAGGCTGACGGTGTCGGTCTGCGGCAGGGTCGGGTTGAAGGCCAGGTCGACGAAGCTGATCTCGGTTTCAAAGCCCGGGCTTTGCCGCGCGATGTCCTCGTCGCGACGCGACACCCAGTACTGCCCGGTGCGGTCCGGGTCTTCGCCATGGTGCAGCGAATAGAACGGACGGAACGCCTGGATCACTTCGCCCTGTGGCGTCTGCCGGATGCGGTGCACCGAGTCGATCGAGTACACCTCGTAGGCAAACGCACGCCGCGCATCGGCCAGCACCGCGTAGCTGACCGTGCGATGGGTCACGCGGATCGGCTCGCCCGGCTGGGTGAACAGGTTGACGATCGGCGTGCAGCCCAGGCGCACGTTGCTGGCGCTCAGGTCCTCCAGCACCAGCTGGTTGCCACGCTCGGGGGCGCTGGCCTGCAGGATCAGGTGCAGGGTGAAGCTGCGGCTGGCGCCGGCGGTGACCGGCTTGAGCAGCAGGTCGACGAAGCCGAATTTTTCCGGGTAGGCAAACAGCTCGGTGAGCAGACGATAGGCCGGGTGCGAGCGCGCCGGGAAGTCGACCAGCGATTCGTCCTCGCTGAAGCCGACCTGGCGCAGCGGCACCTCGTCCAGGCGGCGCCAGCGGCCGCTGTTGTCGGCCTCTACATAGGCCACCTTGACCCCGAGCGCCAGAGCATCGCGCAGCGACGCACGCAGCGAGGGCTCGCCGTCCAGGAACAGGCGCAGGGCGTCGGTGCCCAGCGTATCGAAGCTGGCCTGGTCGGACATCAGGCGGAAACTGAGCGACACCTGCGCGCCGCTGCCGGCCGGCAGGCTGGTGGCCATCGGCGCTTCGGCCACACCGCGGTATACCGCCGACTGCACCGCGATCGGTGCCAGGACCACGTCGAAGGCGGTACGGAAACGGCAGGACACGCCGCGCACCGGGCGCGACTGCAGGGCCGTGCCGCGCGCCACGGTGATCGGCGCGCTCAACTTGGACGACACCCCGTCCATGTCGAAATGGGCGATCGAGCACGACGGGAACGGCCGCAGGTAGTGCGGATACAGGACGTCCAGCAGGGCGTCGGTGAATTCGGGGTAATCGTCTTCGATGCGCTTGGAAACGCGTGCGCTGAGCAGCGCGAAGGCTTCGATCAGGCGCTCGACATGCGGATCCTGGCTGCCTTCGGCATTGAGCTGAAGGCGACCGGCAATCTTGGGGTAGCGATCGGCGAACTCGCGGCCGTAGCGGCGCAGGTAAGCCAGTTCGCGTTCGTAATAGGGCAGCAGATCCTGCATGTCAGCTGGTCGCCTGCTGGCGACGCGTACGGCTGACCTGGTACTGCAGGGTCGACGGCTGCAGCATCGCATCGAAGCTGACCGGCTCGCGGGCCGGCTCCAGATCGAGCAATGCGTTGATGGTGAAGTGCAGGCCGCCACCGAACTGCGAGCCAACCTCCAGGCTGACCCCCACGTTCTTCAAACGGCGCTCGTGCCGGGCCACGGCCTGCTCCAGCGAGCGGCAGATGGCGGCACGGTCATAGGCGTTGGCCAGGCTCATCGCGGAAAAATCCGCCAGGCCGTAGGTCAGCAGCGACTGCTTGCAGTTCGGGAACTCGGCCATGTCGTCTTCCTGGAACGCTGCACGGGAATTGAGCAGGCCTTCCAGGTCGCGGGCGATCGATTCCTTGTACTGGTCCAGCGATATGGACTTGAACACATGCCCTCCCCCATTGGACTTGGGGGCATCGTCAAACAGTTTCTCGAGCAAGCTGGGTTCGAGTCCCTTCATTGGTCATTCCGGTCTGTCTGCGTCCCTGCATCATGCAGAGGGGCAACACGCGCTGCGGCCGTTCCTGGCCACTCCCGATGTACTGCCAGGTGATTTCAGACTGCGATGGCGCACAAGGCGCCATCGCAGCGACACTACATCAAACGGCGTAGTTCGGAATGTTCTTGGTTGCACTCCACTGCGCCACGGCCTTGCCACCAACGCCGCCTTCCGGCTTCTGCTGCTGGTAGGTCCACTTGATCGCACCAAAGCTCAACTGAATCACTTCCTGCGGCATCCCCTCGGAATCAACCGTGGTGGTGACGCGGTGAACCAGGACGTTCAGCAGCTCGACCGTGTAGTAATTGATCGCGTTGCCGTCCTTGTCAGCACGCATGAATTCAATGCGAGCCTTCGGGAAGGTGGTGCCATTGCTGGCCGCCTGGTTCAGGGCAGTGGTGGCGAGATCGATCGTCTTGGTGATTTCGATCGGCGACAGATTCACACGAGCTGCGGTGGTGCCACCCGAGGTCGACGCGGTGGCCGAACGCGGCTGCAGCAGATCCTGCGAGAAGGACTGGATTTCAATCCAATCCTTGTGCTTGTCGTCGTGGGACTCGCCCTTGATGGTGTCGATAGAGAGGAAAGCGTGCTGCATATCTGGTCTCCTAAGTTCCGGTCTTCCGTGAGATTGGGTGCCGGGATCGCTCCCGGCGGTTCAGGGGGGTTTAACCCTCTTGGAAAAACGTCGCTGCAATCAGGGCATCCGCCCCTTGGCGCTACAGCAACATCAATGCGTTACGACTTTTTTGCAGTTGCCGGCAATTCGGCAACCAATCGCAACGAAACAGACAGCTCATCGAGCTGGAAATGCGGCCTGATGAAGGCCACAGCGCGGTAGACACCGGGTTTCCCCGGTACTTCCGAAACGTTCACAGCGGCTTCGCGCAGCGGGTACTGGGCCTTGGCTTCCTGCGAGGCGTTGTCGTCCAGCAGTACGTACTGCGAGATCCAACGGTTCAGGAACTCCTCGACGTTGCCCGCCGACGCGAAGCTGCCAATCTTCTCGCGCATCATCGCCTTCAGGTAATGGGCGATACGCGAGACGGCGAACATGTACTGCAACTGGGCAGACAGGATCGCATTGGCATTGGCCGAATCGGTGTTGTACTTCTTCGGCTTCTGTGCCGACTGGGCGCCGAAGAACGCGGCGTAGTCGGTATTCTTGCAGTGGACCAGCGGAATGAAACCGAGGTCACTGAGTTCTTTTTCGCGGCGATCGGTGATCGCCACTTCGGTCGGGCACTTCAGTGCCACTTCACCGTCGTCGGTGCGGAAGGTATGGGTGGGCAGGTCTTCGACCAGGCCACCGCCTTCGACGCCGCGGATGGCCGCACACCAACCGTAATCCTCGAACGCGTGGGTAAGACGCGCGGCCATGGCATAGGCGGTGTTGCACCACAGGAACTTGCTGTGGTCGGCGGCGTCCACTTCCTCGACGAAGTTGAAGCCTTCGACCGTGGTGCCATCCTTCGGGTTGTACGGCAGGCGACCCAGGAAGCGCGGCAGGGTCAGGCCGACGTAGCGGCTGTCCTCGCTTTCACGGAACGACTTCCACTTGGCGTATTCGACCGTGTCGAAGATCTTCGCCATGTCGCGCGGCTTGCCCAGATCGGTGAAGGTCTCCAGGCCGAACATGCCCTCGGACGCAGCCGAAATGAACGGCGCATGGGCCGCAGCGGCCACGTGCGACATCTGCTCGACGAAGTACATGTCTTCCGGCTGGCGGCCGATGAAATAGTCACCGACCAGCGCACCGAACGGCGCACCGCCGAAGGTGCCGAATTCTTCTTCGTAGACCTTCTTGAACAGCGCGCTCTGATCGAAGTCGATCGCCGACTTGAAGTCCTTGACCAGGTCCTTCTTCGGCGCGTTGAAGACCTTGATCTTCATGTTCGGGCCGGTGGAGGTCTGCTGGCACAGGTAATGCAGGCCGCGCCAGGTGCTTTCCAGCTGCTGGAACTGCGGGGCATGCATGACCGCGCTGAGCTGCTCGGAGATGATCCGGTCAATCTCGGCGATGCGCGCATCCAGGGTCAGGTTGAGGTTGTCGGACACCACCACGGTGCCCTCCAACACTTCCTTGGCCAGCTCGGAAATGATGTCCTTGGCACGCTGGTGCTCGGTCTCGGACTTGGCGACCTTGCTCTTCTCGACGATCTGGTCGAGCAGGCCGATTTCCTCGACGGCTGCGGCCGACTGTTCGGCTACACCGGTAGCTTCTGCTGCCATGGCTTATTGCTCCTTGCCCGTGCCCAGCTTCTTGAGCTGTTCGGTGTTGTTCAGGACATCGGTCAGCAGGTCTTCGAGCTTCTCGTTGCCGGCCAGCTTGTTGCGCAGGTCGGCCAGCTTGGTGCGCGATTCCAGCAGCTTGCGCAGCGGTTCGATCTGGTCGACCACCGATTCGGGGCGGAAATCGTCGATCGAGTTGAACTTCAACTCGACGCCGAACTCGCCGCCGCCATCACTGATCTTGTTGGCGACGCGATAGACCGCGCGCGGGGCGACGCCTTCCATCACTTCGTCGAAATTGTCCAGGTCGACGTTGACGAACTTGCGGTCCTTGACCTTGGGCAACGGCTGTTCCGGGTTGCCGCTCAGGTCACCGAGCACGCCCACCACGAACGGCAGCTCCTTCTGTTCGATCGCATCACCCTTTTCCACGTCGTAGGTCAACTGCACGCGCGGGGGGCGGATCTTCTGGAGCCGCTTCTGAATACTGTCCTTCTTCGCCATCGGTGTCTCCTGACTGGGGGCGTTACTGCGTGCGGATCAGTTGCCGCCGAGGTTCTGGAAGGGATCGCCGCCGTTGGACGACGCCGGACGTGCAGCAGGCGCGGCAGCAGGTGCCGCAGCCGGTGCGGTGGTGCGACGGGTACCCGTGCGACGGGCCGGCGTGCGCGGCTTCGGCTTGGGATCTTCAAGCACGGCATCGCCCATGGTCTTGCGCAGGGTGTCGGCCAGGGTCTTGGCTTCCTTGCGCGCAGTTTCCGATGCCAGTGCGCCGCGGCCCTGCAGGCGCGTCAGCGAGGTGTTGGCGATGCGGAAGCCGGCCACGGTGATGACGCCATCGGCCACCAGGTCATCCGGGTCGCGCTGCAGCACCTCTTCGGCGGCAACGATGGCACGTGCGTACTGGCCCTGGTCGAACTGCAGCTGCGCGATGCGCACCCACGGTTCCTTGCGGGTCGGATCGGCGCGCGCGGCGTCTTCAAAGCTCTTGATGGCGGCTTCCGAACCTACCGTGGTGACCTGCGTCTCCGCCGTGGTCATCGTTGCATCGTACGGAGGCACCGCGCCCTTCTTCGGCGCCGACGAACAGGCCGCCAGACCAGACAGCAGTGCCATTGCCAACAACGGCCGATAGACAGCCTTCCCCATTACCTTCACTTTCATGCCAATCCCTCATGGAAACTTCTAAAGGTGAGTCCGGTCCCCGCCGATACAACACACGGGATTCCCTTCCCTTACCGCCGCAAGTGTACAACTGCAAATACGCAGGGGTATAGTGAAGCGCATAGAGTGTTTCAATGCAACGTTGCCGTTTTTCACACTGTCTTCCGCGATCTTGACGTACATGCGGCTTCGCAACGCCCCGCTGATCACCATCCCCAACCCTCCGTCCGAGAATGCATGAAACCCCTCATGAGCCGAAATTTCTGCTTAGGGCGTCACACTCTTATATGTCTTGTCACGGCGATGTCATTGTCATTGACCGGCTGCGCGAGCGGCGGGCTGGGCAAGGCCATGGACAAGACACTGCAGGCGGTCGGGATCCGTGATGCGCAACCGGAGGCACCGCCGGTGGTTCCCCTGCGGCTGCTGGCCGGCATCAACCTCAACGCCGGCAACGACAAGCGCGCCACCGCCGCGGTGGTGAAGGTCTACCACCTGCGCAGTGCACAGCGCTTCGAGCAGGCGCCCTTCAATGCGTTCCTCGACCAGAGTGGCGAACAGGCCGCGCTGGGTGCAGACCTGTTGTCGGTCAACGAGATCGTGCTGACCCCGGGCAATCGCCAGGAGCTCAAGGAACAGTTGAGTGAAGGGACCGCGGTGCTCGGTGTGGTCGCCCTGTTCCGCGCACCGGCCGAAGGCCGCTGGCGGTTCGCGTTCGACGGCAAGCACAAGAACCTGGCCAACGAAGGTATTACGGTGGGAATCCATGCCTGCGCACTGACGACTGACAGCCAGGCCCTGGTCACACGTGTGTCAGGGGACCCGGGCAGTCTCGCTTCCGTGCGCTGCGTCTCTCCTCGTTGAAGATGCCTGCATTCTGACGTCAGAATCCCGGCATGCGGTAGTATTGTTGAGTAGCCGGGCATCGAAAACGTGATGCATCTCGCACTTTCACATTCCTGTCTTGGGAGTGTGTGTGGAAACCTAGTGTGTATCGGGCGGGGTTGGCCCGAGATTTCCAAGGATTGAAATGTGGCATATGTAAGCAGGATGTCCAAAGTTCTCTGGGGTGAAGGCCTGTTCCTGAGGCCCCAGCATTTCCAGCGCCAGGATGCTTATCACGAGGCGCGTCTGCAGGACCTGTCACTCACGCTGCACCCCTATGCCTGGGGCTGCCGTCGCGTGCGTTTCGATCCGCAGGCACTCGGCAGCGGCACGCTGCGTCCGCTGGACATTTCGGCCGTGTTTCCCGATGGCGAGAGCTACGACGCGCCAGTGCACGACGCACTGCCCGATGCGCTCTCGCTGAAGGACCTGCCGCCCGGCGTGCAGTCCACGGTGATCCACCTCGCACTGCCGTTGCTGCGCGATGACGGCGACAACTGCGCCGATGCCGAGTCGAGCCAGCTGGCCCGCTATCGCCAGATCAATCGCGGCGCCAACGACCTCTACACCGACGCGGTGGAGGCCGAACTTGGCTTCCTCGGCAAGGCGGTGAAGCTGCTGACCGACGAGAACCCGCGCGATCCGTATTCCACCGTGGCACTGGCGCGCATCCGCCGCACGTCCACCGGCGGGTTCGAGCTCGACGACGAGTTCATCCCGCCGTGCGCACACCTGGAAGCCTCGCCGACCCTGCATCGGGAACTGCGCGGCATCCTCGATTCGCTGCAGGCCAAGGTGGACGCGCTGTACGGCCTGCACCGCGAACCATCGAAGAACATCATCGAGTTCCGCTCGGGCGACATCGCCTCGTTCTGGCTGCTGCACACGATCAACTCGTCGTTCAGTTCGCTGGCGCACCTGTACCACCATCCGCAGCTGCACCCCGAACGCCTGCACCAGGAACTGCTGCGCATGGCCGGGGCGATGCTGACGTTCTCCAATGCGTATGCGCTCAACGATCTGCCGCGCTACCTGCACGCGCAGCCCGAAGCCGGCTTCCGGCAGCTGTTCGAGATCATCCGCACGCTGCTGGACACGGTGATTTCGGCGCGTTACTTCAAGATCGCGCTCAACGAGGTCAAGCCGTCCTACCATCTGGGCCGGCTGGACTCGCAGCGCATCGATGGCGATGCCTCGTTCTACCTGGCGGTGTCGGCCGACGTGCCGGCGCAGGAGCTGGTGCAGACGGTGCCGGTGCGCTTCAAGATCGGCGCCCCCGACGACGTGGAAAAGTGCGTGCTGTCGGCGCTGCCCGGCGTCAAGCTCACCCACGCCAACCAGGTGCCGGCCGCCATCCCGGTGCGCCCGGGCAGTCACTACTTCGAACTGGATACGCGCGGCGCACTCTATGAGCGCATGCTCAAGTCGCAGTCGCTGATGGTGTACGTGCCGTCCGGTATTGCCGACCTCAAAATGGAACTTGTCGCGGTGACCTCATGATGAATTCGCCCCTGCCCCCTACCCCGGGCCCGATGCCCTCGCTGAGCTCGCATGGCGGCCTGGCCGCGCCTGCCCCGCAGGCGGCCAACCCGCAGAGCCTGCAGGACCTGATGGCCGATGGCTTCTACCTGCTGCTGTTGCTCAAGCGTGGGCAGCTGCCCTCCGACGGCGAAGCGTTCGTGTCGACCGTGCAGAAGTTCCTGGACGGTGTGGAGCGCAACGCCAACCGCATGGGCATCGCCTCCGAAGACGTCTACGCAGCCAAGTACGCGTTCTGCGCCGCGGTGGACGAAGCGATCCTGTCGCAGCCGTCGTCGCTGCATGAGTCCTGGGAGCGCAACCCGCTGCAGCTGCGCCTGTTCGGCGAACACCTGGCCGGTGAGCACTTCTTCGACCGGCTTGAAGAGCTGCGCCGCCAGGGCGCCCCGCGCCTGCCGTCGCTGGAGGTGTACCACTTCTGCCTGCTGATGGGCTTCGAGGGCAAGTACCGCCTGGAAGGCACCGAGAAGCTCGGCTACCTCACCGCCCGCCTGGGCGATGAGATCGTGTACCTCAAGGGCAAGCGCCACGGCTTCGCGCCGCATGCACTGCCACCGGACAACGTGCGCCACAGCCTGCGCCGCGTGGTGCCGCTGTGGATGCCTGCGGCCCTGGTGGCCGGGTTCGGCCTGCTCGGCTTCTTCGGCCTGCGCTTCTATCTGGGTCACGAAACCCAGCAGCGGATGGCGGCGTACAACGATGTGGTGCAGATGCCACAGCGTACGGCGCACATCACCATCACGCTGCCCTGAACCAGACAGGGTCGTCGGCCCTTGGCCCGGCGACCTTGCGCTGCTCCACCGGGGCAGCAAGCAGTTTTCAGCGCATGACGGTCCGTGTCGACCTCATGCGGATGCGCACAGGAACGTGCGCATCTTCGCCCATCTTCCAAGAAGCCTGACGACGATATGGATATCTCCCGCTCAGCGGCGCTTGCCGCCCTCGCCTCTCCTTCGCAGCAGGCACGTCTGATCCAGCTGCAGGGCCCTGCCCCAGGCCTGGTCGTGGAGCGTTTCGAGGGCCAGGAATCGGTCTGCGGCAGCACCCGCTTCGAGATCGACTGCCTGTCCACCGATGCGTTCCTGGACATGGACCCGTGGCTGGAACAGCCGCTCACCCTGCAGCTGCGGCAAGCCGACGGCGGCCTGCGTCAGTGGCATGGGCTGTGTACCGAGGTGGCCCAGCTGGGCAGCGACGGTGGCCTGGCCCGCTACCGGCTCACCCTGGAGCCGTGGACGGCGCTGCTGGAACTGCGCCGCAACGCGGTGATCTTCCAGGAACTGGACACCCGCACCATCTGCGAGCAGATCTTCGGCGACTACCCGCAGGCGGTGTTCCGCTTCGACGTGCAGTCCGCCCTGCCCGCCCGCGCCATCACCACCCAGTACCGCGAGAGCGACTGGGGCTTTGTCACCCGGCTGCTGGCCGAGGCCGGCCTGGCCTGGCGGATCGAGCAGACCCAGGGCGATACCGCCGCACATACGCTCGTGGTCTTCGAGCCGGGCGCCGAACTGACCGACCTGGGCGCACAGCGCTTCCATCGCGCCGACATGGCCGAGGCACTCGATGGCATCACCGCGTTTGCCGAGCAGCGCCAGCTGGTCCCCAACGCCAGCAGCGTGGCCAGCTGGCACAGCGAGCAGCTCCAGGCGGTGAGCGGCCAGAGCCAGGCCGAGGCCGGCGAGCTGCCGGCGCTGGAAGTCTATGTGCAGCCACGTGCCGGCCGCTTCGGCAAGGGCGCCTCGGCCGACGATGAGGCCCAGGCCCGTCTGAATGCGCTGCGCGTACCGATGACCCTGTTCCAGGGCAGCGGCAGCGTGCGCGTGCTGGCCGCCGGCAACCGCTTCACCCTCACCCAGCACCCGCAGCACCAGGGCCAGACCTTCCAGCTGTTGGCGGTAGCGCATGTGGCCGTCAATAACCTGGGCCACGGCATCGTTGAACTGCTTGGCGAATCCGCCCTGGAGAACGGCAGCTATCGCAACCGCTTCCTGGCCGCCCCTAGCGACGCCCCGATCCGGGCGTTGCCGCAGGACCGGCCGACTCTGCACGGCCCGCAGACCGCCCGCGTGGTCGGCGTGTCCGACAGCGTGGTCACGCCCAATCGCGAGCACCAGGTACGCATCCAGTTCGGCTGGCAGCGCGGCACCGCGCCCAACCCGGGCGGGCTGACCGACACCGGCAGCAAGCTCACCGGGCATGCCCCGGGCGACCAGACCAGCGGCAGCTGGGTGCCGGTGGCCGAGTGGGTGGCCGGGCCGAACTGGGGCACGCATTTCCTGCCGCGCATCGGCAGCGAGGTGCTGGTGGAGTTCCTGCATGGGGACATCGACCAGCCGCGCATCACCGGCCAGCTCTACAACGGCGAGGTCGCCCCACCCTTTGGCGGCGGCATCGACGAGAAGGCCCAGCATCCGGGCGTGCTCAGCGGCCTGCATACGCAGTCCCATGACGGTGGCGGCACCCAGCAGTGGGTGATCGATGACACCCCCGGGCAGCTGCGCACGCGCCTGCAGACCTCGCTGGCCGACAGCCGGCTGGAGCTGGGCTACCTGATCGAACATGGCGACACCCGCCGCGGCGCACTGCGCGGCCAGGGCTTCGAGCTGGCCACCCAGGGCTGGGGCAACGTGCACGCGGCCAAGGGCCTGCTGATCTCCACCACCGCGCGCAGCAATGGCGCCTCCACGGTGCTGGACAGCAACGAGGCCGTGGCCCAGCTCAAGGGCGCCGAACGCAGCCTGGAAGGCATGCACGACACCCTGCAGCAGCAGAACGTACCGGCCCTATCGGCGCTGAAAAGCACCACCCAGCTGCGCGAGAAGATCGATCCGCAGGTGGACGGCAAGTACGACGGCGAGGTCAACGGCCAGTCTGCAATGAAGCCCGATGATGGCCGCACCCCGGGCAGCAACCCGGTGGAGCGCTTTGCCGCGGCCCTGCTGCTGGCCGAGTCGCCCGAGCAGATCATCTGGACCACCCCGGCCAGTGCGGTGGCCTACGCCGGGCAGAACCTGCAGATGACCGTGCAGCAGGACCTGCACATCAGCGCCGGCGAAACCGTCTCCACCGTGTCCGGCGAGCACACCGCGCTGTTTACGCAGGACGGCCCGATCAAGGTGATCGCGGCCAACGGGCCGGTCAGCCTGCAGGCGCACACCGGCGAGCTCGAACTGCTGGCCGACCAGGCCATCACCATCACCGCCACCGACGACCGCATCGACGTGCTGGCCCAGCAGAAAGTGGTGCTGCAGGCCGGCAACAGCGCGATCACGCTGGAGGGTGGGGACATCACCTTCAGCTGTCCCGGCACGTTTACCGTCAAGGCCGGGCAGCATCCGTTCCTGGGCGGTGCCAAGGATGAAGCATTCCTCCCCCCGCTTCCCAGCGGCGCGCAGGAAGCCACGCACTGGATAGCACTCAATTACATGGACGTTGACACGATGCAGGCACTGGCAGGGACGCCATACGAGATCCACTTCGAAGACGGATCTACGATTCAGGGCAAGCTGGACGCAGAGGGCAAGGCGCATCACGGCCCCATACCCGAAAAGAAGGTCGCGAAAGTCATCTACGAGCCACGCGATCCGACACGGGACACTGCCTGGCCCGACCTGGAGCTGATTGCCAACCTGCAGGGCAATACGCATGGCTGATTCAGGTCACGATCGCCCGAACGAAGCAGCCCCGGTTACCCTTCAGCAGTTGCGGGAAGCGCTGGCCTTCGTCACCGAGCAGTACAAGAACGTCACTGACGGCTCCAAGAACGTAGTCGAATGGCTGTGGGAAGCCATCCAGGGCGACTTCAACCAGGAGCGCACTACAGGTCAGATCGCCTTCGACACCGCGATCTCCATGATTCCGGGCGTTGATCAGGTCTGTGACGTCCGTGATGTCGTTGCCAACTGCAAACAGATCAATGACGACACCAGCAACACCTGGGCGTGGGTCGGACTGGTACTGACCCTTGTTGGTCTGATCCCCACTGTGGGTTCGCTCCTCAAGGGCGTTCTCAAGATCTTCTTCATCTACGTGCGCCGCGCCGGTCTGAATCACGTGGCACGTGCAGTCGACGAGGCGATGGATTGGGTAATTACCTTCCTGCGCCGACGCGAGGTGATGAAATACTGGAAGGCGCTGAAATGGGATCGCCTGTTCCATGAACTGGCCAACCAGACCCGCGTGGTACGCGCCCTGGTCAGCCCAAAGATCCTGCTCGATGCATTCGACCGCGCCATCAAGCTGATGGACAACCTCCTGGGCTATGCCAAGCACATCCCTGTGGTTGGTCCCGCCGCACAGGAGACGCTCAAGCTGGTGAACAACGTTCGCAGCTTGGCAAGAAGAAAGATCACCGAGTTCACCGCTCCCGCGCTGAGGACTCTGGATGAGATCATTCGGCGATTGGAGATTGAAGATCTCGTCCAGCGCCGCGGCGTTCTGGACGCAGGAAACGTACATTTTTCTGGAACACTGCCGGAGGCGCATGCGGTGACGCTGATGCGTCGCTCAAGTCCGCCCCCAGCTTGGTTGGGTACGGGCAAGCCAACCAAGAACTTACCGCTGGACCCCATAAGTCAGCGCAAGAAGGTTGATGCAAAGACGGCAGAAGGCTATCCAGCGCTTACAGATGCGCAAATTGAAAGCTTCACGAAGCTCGTTGAAGCTACCCTTGAGGGCCCAATGAAGCTGTACCGCGTCGTCTCGCCCAGCAATTTTGCAGCTGGCGCAGACTGGATGAGCGAAGAGGTCTTCAACAGAATCATGCGCTCCAAGGACCCGAAAGCAGAGTGGCGCAAGTTCTTGGCAGTCTGGCCTGACTGGAATCCAAATGGCCAGTTCGTCGTCTACGAAATCAAGGCCGGCGAGAAGGTAAAAGTATGGCGTGGCGAGGCATCGGCACAGATCAAGGACGACCTGCCAGACCATCATCTTGAAGGGGGATACGAACAGATCAAGTTCAACGGAACCCTGACCTATGACGCAGACGGAAATCCATTTCTTGCACCAGGCGGTGCTGCTGGCGATAGCGCCACCTATTTCAAGGTTGACCAGGCGACTGGCCAACTGACCCCAAGCACAATGACCTACGCGACGTGGAGGAATCTTCCACCACATGAGCAGATCAAGTATCCCAGCCTACGCACCAAGATCAATCACCCAAGCATTCTAGGCCCGTTCGATACACGCTGGGGAAGCACGGACTTCGGCACTCAATTGAACGACGTCAGATTGGGCTTGCCCAATCTTCCCGGACAGGTAACCAAAAGCTAAGCATGATGCAGACAGTCAACCAAGAGCTAAATCCGTGGCACCGCCGTCAAGCTGCGCTGCTCTACCACTTCGCTTCCATGCCCTACCTCAGAGGCCTGTTGGAACAGATCAATCAGCTGATCGGCTTCACCGACGAAATTTTGGAGGATCGTGGTGGTCTGGACGCTGCGGGTCGCTCACTCGCCAATTGGCAGCCAGCCGATACGGCTGGGCACTTCTCAACCCATGCGTTTCCCGCACTGGTAGACTTCAAAGAGAAAGTGATCAGAGCCATTGCAGCTCGCAGTTACGAACGCTACAGCGAGGCCGGCGAACGTCAGTGCTCCAGAATGTTGCAAGAGTACGCCTTCCAGATGATCTGGGCGACCGGCGAACAGGAGGCATCGTTCCAAAGTCGCGCAGAAGCTGTCTTCAAGTACGCTGGCAACATCAGCCGTATGATGCGGCGCCCCACCACCTGGAATGACTTCGTTTTCTCATTGTTGTGGGAAAAGAACAGGCAGGACTTTCCACGTATTCCCTGCTTTCGCGTAAGGACCGATATTGAATGCGTGAGCGGCCAAACTCCGCCACGCACAGGCGTTTACGTTCCGCAGGATGATCCCATGGGGGCACTTCAGTTCGGCTGGACCGGCGGCTATGGAGAACTGGGCGATACGTATACGTTGAACGACTTCGGAAAGATCGCCTTGGAGCGGGTCGGCAGAGCCGGACTCTGGTCCGACGAATCAGGCCTTCATGCGTTGATCAATGAACCTCAGCATCGACACTTACCAAAGATCGATGACAGTGATCGAGCGCGCGTGGATTTTGCACCGGCGGCCGTCGCCCTGCAGGGATTCGAAGGCCGTCCGTGCAAGTGGTACTTCGTCGAACTGCTGGACGGTGAGTACGAGGATCATGATGGCAGCTATACGGGGCTCTCGTCTTTCCCGAGCTCAACAAGACCACACCGAGTCGCAGGGGGCGAGCTGGTTCCCCAAAGCGGCTGGTGGTATACACCGGCAAAGATGGGCTCAACGCGATACTTCAAGAAGGAGGACCGCTTTCCCCATTTGGACGGAAACGAGTTCGGAACCACCTTCTGGATCTGGTCACCGGATCAGTCTGCGCCGAAGCTTGGCTGAAGAGTCACCAGCGCTATGAGGAGCAACGAGATCGCGTTACGACGGGTAGTGCGCCACAGATGACACCCACGTTCACCACGTGCATATCAGCATGGGCACCGATCAACCATGAGTACGCTACTGACAGTCCTGCTGACGGCCGCCTCGCTGTCGCAACCGCCCTTTGAAACGCTTCCGGAGGCAATCGGGTCCGTCAACTGCCCAGCGCCGCCACGCACCATCAGCACCGTGGAAGGCCGGATCTACGGATGTCGCCCCGGGGAAGGCGCGGATCCGTATCACGATGTGACGCCGCCCGACGAAAAGGCACATTGGCTGCTTCCGTTCGGAAACGCGAACCTTCCGCCCAATAGCACGGCCAGTTATCACGCCGCGAAGGACTGGCCGTTCCGTGCCGTCCTCTTGTCGGGCAACCCGGTGGCACCCGGGCTGGAGTAAGTCTAGGTCTTTGATCGCAATGGCGTGGTCGTTGATTCCAACGAGCCGGGGGCAATCGGCGACCAGATGATGGAGGCGCGCATCTCCGGAATCCGGATGTGGCCCACCGCAAATGTCTACTACCGGCTGCCGCCTGCGGGAAAAAAGCCGACGAGCAATACTGCGGTTGCACGTATCGGCCAGACCGGGCGCTATACCTTCGTGGTGGCGGACGGCACGCTGTGCCCGGTGCTGGACGAAAGCCATGTGAGCTCCTGGTCGGGGGCGGAGGCATCTCCAACAGCAACAGGAACGTACATCAACGGGCACTGTGCCGAGGTTTACAGGATCCAGCCCTCGAAGGAGGCGGACTTCGCCATGTACCCGCATCAGGCGGACCCGGCAGCGCCAGTGGCAAGATGGCTTCTGCGAGCCGGGAGCGCCCACCGCCATACCGAGGGTCACGAGACTGGGCGCCACGATGGAATCCGGACGCGACGACGCCCCATATGGTGCTGTTCGTCACACTTTGACGCCTACTCTTTGACACGATTGCCGCGTATCTCGTCGGATGCGCCAGAATTACCCCCATTCCTTGCCCAGCCGTTGCCGGGC
Source organism: Stenotrophomonas rhizophila (assembly GCF_000661955.1). Taxonomy (NCBI): domain Bacteria; kingdom Pseudomonadati; phylum Pseudomonadota; class Gammaproteobacteria; order Lysobacterales; family Lysobacteraceae; genus Stenotrophomonas; species Stenotrophomonas rhizophila. The sequence continues at coordinate 2,013,160 of NZ_CP007597.1, read as the reverse complement.
GCGCGTCTGGGGACGTGACCGGAACCGTAGGTGAAATGGCCCGGGGACGGGGTTTGTTATGGTCCCGGGTAAGTGGCGTGGGGACTGGCGGTGTTGGGCGCTGATGCGACCGCCGCCGGGCACATGCTTGGTTGCACTCCTGACATGGGATTGTCGATATGGATGTCTCCCCCGCACAGTTGCTGGCTTCGCTGGGCGCCCCCTCGCAGCAGGCACGTCTGATCCAGTTGCAGGGCCCTGCCCCAGGCCTGGTCGTGGAGCGCTTCGAGGGCCAGGAATCGGTCTGTGGCAGTACCCGCTTCGAGATCGACTGCCTGTCCACCGATGCGTTCCTGGACATGGACCCGTGGCTGGAACAGCCGCTCACCCTGCAGCTGCGGCAAGCCGACGGCGGCCTGCGCCAATGGCATGGGCTGTGCACCGAGGTGGCCCAGCTGGGCAGCGACGGTGGCCTGGCCCGCTATCGGCTTACCCTGGAGCCGTGGACGGCGCTGCTGGAGCTGCGCCGCAACGCGGTGATCTTCCAGGAACTGGACACCCGCACCATCTGCGAGCAGATCTTCGGCGACTACCCGCAGGCGGTGTTCCGCTTCGACGTGCAGTCCACCCTGCCCGCCCGCGCCATCACCACCCAGTACCGCGAGAGCGACTGGGGCTTTGTGACCCGGCTGCTGGCCGAGGCCGGCCTGGCCTGGCGGATCGAGCAGACCCAGGGCGATACCGCCGCGCACACGCTGGTGGTGTTCGAGCCCGGCGCCGAACTGACCGATCTGGGCGCACAGCGCTTTCACCGCGCCGACATGGCCGAAGCACTCGATGGCATCACCGCGTTTGCCGAGCAGCGCCAACTGGTGCCCAACGCCAGCAGCGTGGCCAGCTGGCACAGCGAACAGCTGCAGGCGGTGAGCGGCCAGAGCCAGGCCGAGGCCGGCGAGCTGCCGACGCTGGAAGTCTATGTGCAGCCGCGTGCCGGCCGCTTCGGCAAGGGCGGCTCGGCCGACGATGAGGCCCAGGCCCGGCTGGATGCGCTGCGCGTACCGATGACCCTGTTCCAGGGCAGCGGCAGCGTGCGCGTGCTGGCCGCCGGCAACCGCTTCACCCTCACCCAGCATCCGCAGCACCAGGGCCAGACCTTCCAGCTGTTGGCGGTAGCGCATGTGGCCGTCAATAACCTGGGCCACGGCATCGTTGAACTGCTTGGCGAATCCGCCCTGGAGAACGGCAGCTACCGCAACCGCTTCCTGGCCGCCCCTAGCGACGCCCCGATCCGCGCCTTGCCGCAGGACCGCCCGACCCTGCACGGCCCGCAGACCGCCCGCGTGGTCGGCGTGTCCGACAGCGTGGTCACGCCCAATCGCGAGCACCAGGTACGCATCCAGTTCGGCTGGCAGCGCGGCACCGCGCCCAACCCGGGCGGGCTGACCGACACCGGCAGCAAGCTCACCGGGCATGCGCCGGGCGACCAGACCAGCGGCAGCTGGGTGCCGGTGGCCGAGTGGGTGGCCGGCCCGAACTGGGGCACGCATTTCCTGCCGCGTATCGGCAGCGAGGTGCTGGTGGAGTTCCTGCACGGGGACATCGACCAGCCGCGCATCACCGGCCAGCTCTACAACGGCGAGGTCGCCCCACCCTTTGGCGGCGGCATCGACGAGAAGGCCCAGCATCCGGGCGTGCTCAGCGGCCTGCATACGCAGTCCCATGACGGTGGCGGCACCCAGCAGTGGGTGATCGACGACACCCCGGGGCAGCTGCGCACGCGTCTGCAGACCTCGCTGGCCGACAGCCGGCTGGAACTGGGCTACCTGATCGAACACGGCGACACCCGTCGCGGCGCACTGCGCGGCCAGGGCTTCGAGCTGGCCACCCAGGGCTGGGGCAATGTGCACGCGGCCAAGGGCCTGCTGATCTCCACCACCGCGCGCAGCAATGGCGCCTCCACGGTGCTGGACAGCAACGAGGCCGTGGCCCAGCTCAAGGGCGCCGAACGCAGCCTGGAAGGCATGCACGACACCCTGCAGCAGCAGAACGTACCGGCCCTATCGGCGCTGAAAAGCACCACCCAGCTGCGCGAGAAGATCGATCCGCAGGTGGACGGCAAGTACGACGGCGAGGTCAACGGCCAGTCGGCAATGAAGCCCGACGATGGCCGCACCCCGGGCAGCAACCCGGTGGAGCGCTTTGCCGCGGCCCTGCTGCTGGCCGAGTCGCCCGAGCAGATCATCTGGACCACCCCGGCCAGTGCGGTGGCCTACGCCGGGCAGAACCTGCAGATGACCGTGCAGCAGGACCTGCACATCAGCGCCGGCGAAACCGTCTCCACCGTGTCCGGCGAGCACACCGCGCTGTTTACGCAGGACGGCCCGATCAAGGTGATCGCGGCCAACGGCCCGGTCAGCCTGCAGGCGCACACCGGCGAGCTGGAACTGCTGGCCGACCAGGCCATCACCATCACCGCCACCGACGACCGCATCGACGTGCTGGCCCAGCAGAAAGTCGTGCTGCAGGCCGGCAACAGCGCGATCACGCTGGAAGGTGGGGACATCACCTTCAGCTGCCCCGGCACGTTTACCGTCAAGGCCGGGCAGCATCCGTTCCTGGGTGGGGCCAGCGACGCCGCTGCCGTTCCCGCGCTGCCCGACCAGACCTTCGCCTTTACCGACAGCCTGCGCTTCGCGGTGGAAGGCGCGGACGTGCTGGCCGGCGACTTGGGCTGGACCAACCTGCCCTTCAAGATCGTCGACCAGGACAACAAGGAAGTGGCCGCCGGCACCGTTGGCGAGGATGGCCGCCTGCCGCGCGTGATGTCCGAGGGGCTGGGCAGGACGCTCACCCTGCAGGTCGGTGAGGACAAGTGGGAAAAGATCACCGCCGCCACCGCCGCGCCGCCGGAAGAAGACGGCGACAACGATGACGACCCCGATGGCGACCGCTACCGCGGCGAGCTCGATGCCGCCGCGCAGACGGGCGCCCTGACCCCGGAGCAGATCCTCGAACTGCTCGGCAACGAGAACGATCACGCATGAAAACCCTGTCGTATCTGCTGCTGGCCGCCGCGATCGCCGCCGCCCCGGCGCAGGCCCAGCAGTACAAGCCCGGTACCGCCACCATCGCCAGCGCGCAAGGCACGCTGCGGGTGAACTCGGGCCTGGTCAACCATTTCAACGCGCACAGCTTCTACGTCTACAGCTTCCAGTGGCAGCCGCAGGGCAAGGACGCGGTGTGGAACCAGGTGCCGCTGCTGGCCAAGCCGGATGCGGCCCCCAGCGAATTCGTGTTCAAGACCACCGCGACCGCGGACTTCCCGTTGAGCGACGCCCGCGTGGTGCAGGCCGGCGGCAAGACCTGGCTGTCCACGGCCCAACTCAAGTATGAGGACACGCCGTACGACGACAACGCCAGCGTGGAAGTGAAGCGGTATGAGCTGGTGCGCCAGCCTGACGAAGACCGCTGGGTGTTCGTGCTGCGCAGCACCCGCAACGTTGGCAAGAAAACCGTCACCCAGGCGCTGGCAGCGCCGCCATCCCCCTGAGCGTCGAGCCCATGACCACGTACATCAGCGCGGTATTTCACAAGGACATCCGCACGGTGGAATTCACCGCTGCGAACGGCGACAAGATGTTGCGCACCGGCGGTACGTTGGCGTGGCTGCTCAACAACCCGGGCAACCTGCGCCCTGGCGGCAAGTACGTCAGCATGATCGGCCAGGCCGACACGGCCAGCGGCAAGTTCGCCATCTTTTCCAGCGCCGAGGAAGGCCGCAAGGAGAAGCGCGCCCTGCTGCGGCGCAAGTACAACGACATGACGTTGTACAACGCGATGCACACCTATGCCCCGGAAGGCGAGAACGACACGGCCAAGTACCTGGCGTTCGTGCGCAAGAAGTCCGGCGCGACCGACCAGACGGTCATCAAGGACATGACCGACGAGCAGTTCAACGGCATGGTCGCGGCGATGGAACAGTACGAAGGCTTCAACGCCAATTCGGACACGCGCAAGGAAAAGATCGTGCACGCCACCCAGGTGTCGCTGTCCGATGGCGCCAAGCCGCTGCCGTCCTTCCCCGTGGTGGCCAAGACCAGCACCGGCAAGGAGAAGAAGCTCACTACCAACGCCTATGGCGTGCTGCCGGCGTTCATCACCAGCAAGCCGGGTGAGATGGTGCAGCTGTTCGCCGAGGAGGCCGGCAAGGTGGGCACCAAGATCGGCGAGTTCGTGCTGGACCAGGCGTCGACGTCGTTGCTGTTCGCGCGGCCGCTGGTCACCGCGCTGGCCGGCTCGCAGCCGCACAACCCCGACAGCAGTCCGCGCGACGCCAAGCGCGCGCCGATCCGCTATGTGATCCAGCCAAAGGACACGCTCGGCACGGTGGCCAGCAAGTTCAAGACCAGCGTGGACGAACTGGTCAGCAACAACCGGATCCGGGACCGCAACAAGGTCTTTCCGGGCGAGGTGATCTGGATCTACGGGCCGGCACCGCAGGGCAGCACGTCCGGCGCGGCCGCCAACGATGCCGCACCCGCCGCCGCCCGGAACAGCTATGCGATCAAGCGCGGCGACACGCTGTCGGGCATCGCCGACCGCCACGGCGTTTCGGTCGACCAGCTCATGGCCGCCAACCCGGCGATCAAGGACCGCAACAAGATCAGCCCGGGGCAGTCGATCAACCTGCCGGCCGGTGCGAAGAAGGCAGAACCGGCCTCCACCGCAGTCACCAAGCCCAAGACCACCCAGCCGCCTGCCTCCAGCAAGCCGAGCGGGCCGGCGCCCAGCCTGGTCAAGCCGCCGCCGGTTGCCCCGCCCAAGCAGCCGGCGGTAAAGCCGCCCGCGGCCGTGGACACCCGGCCGGTGCGCAGTGCCGAGAACCAGGCCCACCCGATCGCGTTGGTACCGTACTCGCAGCAACGTGCGCCGTGGATCGAGCATGCCTACGCGCAGGCCAAGAAGTGGTCGGGCAAGAAGGAAGCAGTGATCACCAAGACGATCAACTTCCACGACGAAATCGGCTACGGCAAGCAGTTCAAGACCATGGCCGGCGGAGACAACGCCTGGTGTGCCTCGTTCGTGAACTACTGCATGCGCAAGGCCGGGTACCCCATCTCCAACCCGCATCCCTACCGCGCCCGCTCGTTCGCCGCCGACACCACCAACTACGTGCAGATCGATGCACCGGTATTTGGCGCGATCGCGCTGGTCAAGACCAGCCACGTGGGCTTTGTCTACGCGCTCGATGGCAGCAGCCCGATCCTGCTGGGCGGCAACCAGAGCGACCAGATCAACTTCGTCAAATACAATCCAGCGTCGCTGCGCTATTACGTGCCCAAGGCCTACCTGGCCTTCGCCAACAAAGAACTGAAGGATCCGAAACTCGATGCGACCCACGCCAAAACCCTCAATGACGCCCTCGGCATCGTCGTCGTCACCAAGGCCAGCGGCAATGAGCGTTGACCGCAGCAGCTGGCTCGCCGTGGCCTGCGCGCTGGCGTTGGCCGCATGCGGCGGGCCTGGCAAGGCGGCAACGGACACCGATGTCGCCACCGATGCCGCCCCTGAAGGCCCCGCTTCTGCCGCAGCGCCCGCGCAGCCGGCGACCGGTGGGTTTGCGGTCCTGCCCGCCCTGCCCGGCAGCGAAACCGATGGCCTGGGCATCCGTGACCCGCTGAAGCTGGTGCACTACCGCGACACCGCCGGTGAAGGCCTGCTGGTACTGGCGCGCACCGATACGCGCACGCACGACGCCGACAGCGACCAGGACATGGACGTGGCCACCTTGACCGCCACCCTGTATGGCCGCGCCGCCGCCGACGCTCCCTTCGTGCAGCGTTGGCAGAGCGAAAGCCCGACCGAGTGCGAAGGCCTGGACCTGGACGCGGGCTACTTTCTCGACCAGAGCGGCGCCAGCGACCTGGACGGCGATGGCGTGGCCGAGCTCACCCTGGCCAGCCACAGCTTCTGCGGCGGCGGCGTGGACCCGCAGCAGATCGTGATCGAACTTCGGCGCGACAACGATGTCTACCGCATCGACGGCGAATCGCTTGTCACCATCGAAGGCGACGCACCGTTCGGCGGCGAGCGCCAGGACAGCGCGTCCTACAAGGATGCCCCGCCGCTGTTCCAGAAGCATCTGGATGCCGTCTGGAAGGCCGTCTACACGCGGCGTGGCGGACAGGATGAAGCGACGCCGTAATCACGCGGGCACACGCCGCTTCGTGCTCCGGGGTGGCCGGCTCGCCGGTGGCTGCCTGCTGTTGCTGGCCTGCAGTGGCGTAGCGGCAGCCAACACAGAACGGCCGCTCCCGTCCCACCGCCCTCCGGCCGCGGTCACCGACGTCGCGGTCCGCGGCCATGACGTGGTGTTCAAGCGGGGCACCCGTGCGATCCGGATACGGCTGGGATCGGCGGTGGATGGGTGGCAGGTGAACTGCGCCCGCACCCGCGCGCTCGCCTGGGGCGTCCCGTGGGACCAGATGGCCCCCGGCACCAGTCGCTACGCCAACGTGTTCCTGCTGGACCTGGAGGCGGCGCAGGTGCTGGCCCGTTTCTCGCTCGTGCATGGGCCCTACGAGACCGCTTTCAGCGCGGACGGCCAGTGGGCGCGGGTGGATGACATCGTCCTGCGCCAGCGTGATGGCGAACGCGCCACGGTCACGGTGGCCGCAGCGGAGCAGGCCGAAAGCTGTCCCTCGATGGACCGGCAGCCGTCGCCCACGGGCTGAGGTACGGGCGCGCTCAGCCGATCACGATGTAATCGCTGACCAGCGTGACCTCCGCATGCGCGCCCGGTTGCAGCTGCACGTAGCGGCCGCCCACCTGGTCGATGGCGATGCAGTCGTCCACGTCCAGCACCGCGTCGGTATGCGGCATGATCCAACTGGCGTCGCGCAGGCCCTTGGCCTTCTGCCTGGCGTCGGCCACGTCAGCGGCGACCAGCAGCAGGTAGTCGTGCGCCTCGCCCAGCGCGCGTGGCACGTAGCCGCCCAGGTTGATGAAGAACAGGCGCGGCGCAGCCGGGCCCGGGGCAACGTCGCCGAAACGGACCTGATGGCCGTCCACCCCGTCCACTGCCAGCCAGCCGTCCACGTGCAGGCCCTTGGCGTCTCCGAACCACTCCCGGCGCAACTGCGGGTAGGCATCTTCGGGGCGGTCGACATTGGCGAAGGCCACGTCATGGACCTCGATGCGCGCACGCGCATGGCGCCCGCCCAGCATGAACACGTGCAGCACTGCCCTCTCCCACTCTTTTGCGACGGCGTGCAGTGTAGCGTTGCCACCACGCGAAGATCGCGGCGGCAGTGGTATCGTCAGCGCCTGAATCCGCAGGAGCGACCCCATGACTTTCCATTCGCGCAGCGTTACTTCCGGCCGCCTGGCCGCCACGCTGGCCCTTGTCGCCAGCCTGGCGCTCAGCGCCTGCGTCAGCACCCCCGGTCCGCAGGTCAAGGGTCCGGGCCTGTGCAAGGCCGATGGCCTGGAGTGGGCCGTGGGACAGCCGGCCGATGAAGCCACCATGCGCAAGCTGTCGGCGCAGAGCGGTGCCGGCCTGGTCAACCCGATTGGCCCGGAAACCATCACCACCCGTGACCTTCGCCAGGATCGCCTGCGCGTGTTCATCGACAAGCAGAACGTGATCACCGCCGTCCGCTGCGAGTGATTCCCCACCGGGTAGAGCCACCCCATGGGTGGCTGTGCCATCAGATCGCGGGTTTTGCGTGCAGCCACCCATGGGGTGGCTCTACCCGGTCCTGGTTCAGGTGCAGTCGCAGCCGTTCCAGTGGCGGGTTTTGGGCGTCTGGCCGATGCCCGGGTTGAACGTGTTGCTGGGATCGAGCTGCTGATAGAACGCCGCGAGGGCCGGCTTGGCCGGGTACAGGTGGCCCACGTTGTGTTCGGCCGGGTACTCGGCGCCACGCGCGTCCAGCAACGCCCACATGGCATGCTCGATCGCCAGCGGATCTTCGCCCTTGCGCACGATGTAGTCCTGGTGGAACACGTGGCAGAAGAAGTGCCCGTAATACAGCTTGCCGGCCAGCTTGGCGTCGATGTCCGCCGGCAGCTGTTCCACCCACTGGCGGTCATCGCGGCGCAAGGCCACGTCCAGCGCGACGATGTCCTGCACCGCCTCACGGTGGACTTCGCGATACCGCACGGCCGCGCCTGCCACCGCAAAACGGTGCAGGAACGCCTTGCGGCCTTCATCGGCGGTGCATGCGAAGAAGTCACCCTCACCATCGGCGAAGTGCGTGCGCAGGAAGGTCTCGGTGGCGGCCGCATCCACCGCCGATACCTTCAACAGCAGGTGGTGCTCGTAACGGTCACGGAACTGCTTCATGCGGGGCGGCAGGTGCCCCGGCAGCAGGCCCATCATGGCCTGGATGACCCGGTCGGTGACCCCACGCAGCCCGACCATTTCGAACCAGCCGTCGATGCGGCTCTTCAGCGCGAATGCAGCCGGTACACGCGCAGTGCCCAGGCGATCGATGAGCAGGAAGGTGTCCTTGCCGTAGCGCTCGCCGATATCAAAGGCGTCGCGATGCAGGTACTCGCCGGAAATCGGCAGGCGTTCGAACGCCGTCAACAGGTGGCGGCGGATCGCGGTGAGGTCGTCCATCGTGTTGCTGCCGATGTAGAACACCTCGGCCCGCTCGCGCGCGAAGGTATCCAGGCGCACCGCAAACACCGCCAGCTTGCCGGCCGACCCGGCCGCTTCGTAGTGCCGCGCGGGGTCGGCGTTGAAGCGCGCCGGGGTGGGCGCGTCCACCTGCCGCACCTGCTCGGCGTAGCGCGGATCGGTCGCCGCGCGGCCGCTGTCGTTGTCGATGTCGGCAGCGCGGTAGTCCCCCCGCTGCAGGCGGTCCAGGATCTCTTCGGGTGCGCCGCCCAGCGCGATGCCCAGGTGATTGACCAGCTGCAGGTGCCCGTGCGCGTCGACCTGGGCGTACAGGGCCAGCTCGGTATACGCCGGGCCGCGCCGCACCAGGGCGCCGCCGGAGTTGTTGCATACGCCGCCCAGCACCGACGCACCGATGCAGGACGAGCCGATCACCGAATGCGGCTCGCGATCCAACGGGGCCAGCAACTGCTCCAGCCGGTCCAGCGTGGCGCCGGGCAGGCACACCACCTGGCGGCCGTCGTTCACCAGCTGGATGCCGGTGAGGCGCAGCGTGTTGATGATCACCACCGGCCGGTCGTAGTCCGCGCCATCGGGGGTGGACCCGCCGGTCAGGCCGGTGTTGGCGGCCTGCATGATGACCACGGCATCGGCCGCTACCACTGCCTGCAGCACGCGCCACTGCTCCACCAGCGTGCCCGGGCGCACCACGGCCAGCACCGGGCCGTCACCGAAGCGGTAGCCCTTGCGGAAGCGCCGAGTCGGTTTGTCGCCACTGAGCACATGCGCGGTGCCCACGATGGCGCGCAGCGCGGCCAGCAGCGCGGCAGGGTCGCTCACGGTCGCACCTGCGCGTGCCGGGCCACCTCGGCCAGCGCGTCGCCGCTGATGTCGGCGATGGTCTTCGCCCCGGTCAGGGTCATTGCCACGCGCATCTCTTTGGCCATCAGGTCGAGCAGGTTGGCTACGCCCTCGCCGCCCTGCGCGGCCAGCGCATAGACGAAGGCACGGCCCAGCAGCACGCTGTCGGCGCCCAGCGCGAGCATGCGCACCACGTCCAGGCCGCTGCGGATGCCCGAATCGGCCAGGATCTTCAGCTCGCCCTTCACCGCGTCGGCAATGGCCGGCAACGCACGCGCGGTGGACAGAACGCCATCCAGCTGGCGGCCGCCGTGGTTGGAGACCACGATGCCGTCGGCGCCAAACCGCACCGCATCACGTGCATCGTCCGGGTCGAGGATGCCCTTGATCACCATGGGCCCGGTCCAGAATTCGCGGATCCACTCCAGGTCTTTCCAGGAGATGGAGGGATCGAAGTTGGCACCCAGCCAGCCGATGTAGTCCGCCAGCCCGGTCGGGCTGCCGCGGTAAGTGGAGATGTTGCCCAGATCGTGCGGGCGACCGCGCAGGCCCACGTCCCACGCCCAGCGCGGATGGGTGGCGGCCTGCAGCATGCGCCGCAGCGGCGCATTGGGGCCGCTCATGCCCGAGTGGGCGTCGCGGTAGCGTGCGCCGGGGGTGGGCATGTCCACGGTGAACACCAGCGTGGTCACCCCGGCGGCCTTGGCCCGCTCCAGCGCATTGCGCATGAAGCCGCGGTCCTTCAGCACGTACAGCTGGAACCACATCGGGCGGTCGATGGCCGGCGCCACTTCTTCGATCGGGCACACCGACACCGTCGACAGGGTGAAGGGAATGCCGCGACTGGCCGCCGCCCGCGCCGCCTGCACCTCACCGCGTCGCGCATACATCCCGGTCAGCCCGACCGGCGCCAGCGCCACCGGCATCGCCAGGCGCTCGCCGAACAGGGTTGTCTCCAGACTCAGCTCGGCCATGTTGCGCAGCACGCGCTGGCGCAGCGCGATGTCGGCCAGGTCGGACACGTTGCGCTTGAGGGTGTGTTCGGCATACGCGCCGCCATCGATGTAGTGGAACAGGAACGGCGGCAGCCGGCGCTGGGCGGCCGCGCGGTAATCGGTGGAGGCGGAGATGATCATGGGAATCAACCGTGGGCAGAAGGAAGCCGCGAGGCGCGCGCGCGCCGGGCCTCGTTGTCGTCAAGCGTGCGCAGCGAGGTGTGCACGAATTCCAGGTGGGCGTGTGCGGCGGCACGCGCGCGTTCGGGATCGCCGGACAGCACCCCGTCCATCATTTCCCGGTGCTGCACCGACAACGGCTCAAAGGTGCGCGGCGAGGTGTACAGCTTTTCGCGGCTCTGCGAGATGTTGGTCTGCAGCAGCTCGAACAGGCCACGCATCACCTGCAGCAGCACCAGGTTGTGCGACGCCTCGGCGATGGCCAGGTGGAAGGCCGCATCGGCGCGCGCCTCACCGGCCGGGTCGTCCTTGCCGTGGGCGGCCATCATGGTGTCGAAGGCATCGCGGATCTTCGCCCGGTCCGCATCGGTGGCGCGCAACGCGGCGTGCCAGGCAGTGGCGCCTTCCAGCGCGTGGCGGATCTCCAGCACGTCGAAGCGGTATTCCGGGTCGCCCTGGAACAGCGGCAGGTACGGCATCAGCGGTTCGTCGATGGCCTGCCGGGCACGCGCGGCGGGTTCGGCCACGTAGGTGCCACCGCCCACCCGCGCGGTCAGCAGGCCCTGACTGGCCAGCTGCGCGATCGCCTCACGCAGGGCAGTGCGTGACACCCCCAGCTGCACGGCCAGCGCCCGTTCGGCCGGCAGCCGATCCCCCGGCTGCAGGTTCTGCGTGCTCACCAGGCCACGCAGCTGCGCGGCCACCTTGTCGGACAGGCGTTCGTTCTTCATGCCGTCATTGTCGCCCGCATGGCTGGATCCGCGCATGGCTCAGGGAATCATCCAGGTCAGCCAGTAGGCCTGCAGCGTGGTGATGATGCCCACCATCACGGTGAAGATCAGGCTGTGCTTGACCGTGAAGCGGAACAGGTCGGACTCCTTGCCGGCCAGCCCCACCGCCGCGCAGGCGATGGCGATGGACTGCGGCGAGATCATCTTGCCGGTCACCCCGCCGGTGGTGTTGGCCGCCACCAGCAGCACCTCGGACACGCCGATCTGCTGGGCGGTGGTGGCCTGCAGCGCCGAGAACAGCGCGTTGGAGGAGGTGTCCGAGCCGGTCAGGAACACGCCCAGCCAGCCCAGGAACGGCGAGAAGAAGGTGAACGCCTTGCCGGTGTGTGCCAGGGCCAGCGCCAGTGTGGCCGACAGACCCGAGTAGTTGGCGATGAAGGCAAACGCCAGCACCATGCCGATCGAGTAGATGGGCACCTTCAGCTCGTTGGCGGTCTCACCGAACGTGCGCAGCGCTGCGGCCGGACGCATCTTCAGCAGCACGATGGCCAGCACCGCGCCGAGCATGATGGCGGTGCCGGTGGCCGATACGGCATCGAACTTGTACACCGCCTCGTAGGCGCTGGGCGATGGCACGATGGGCGGCATCTTCTGCACCAGCTGGTCCAGCGCCGGCACCGGCAGTTTGAGCACCCAGTGTTCCAGCGGCCCGCCAGCGGCGAACAACGCCTTGAACGGCTTGATGCTCCATACCGTGACCATCGCGGTCAGGATCAGGAACGGCGACCACGCCTTGATGATCTGCCCGGTGCGGTAACGCGGGGCCTCCAGCGCCTGCGCTGCGGCCTCCGCACTGGTTTCGGTATCGAAGCGGAAGATCCGCACCGGCTTCCAGCGGCGCAGGAACAGGGTCAGGCACACCAGCGAGGCCAGCGAGGCGGTGATGTCGGGCAGTTCCGGGCCGATGAAATTGGAGGTCAGGTACTGCGCGATGGCGAACGAGCCGCCAGCCACCAGCACCGCCGGCCAGGTTTCCTTGACGCCGCGCCAGCCGTCCATGATCGCCATGATCCAGAACAGCACGATGATGGTCAGGAACGGCAGCTGGCGGCCGGCCATCTGCCCGATCTCGAACGGATCCAGGCCGGTGACCTGCCCCGCCACGATGATCGGAATGCCCATCGCGCCAAAGGCGACCGGTGCGGTGTTGACGATCAGGCACAGCCCGGCCGCATACAGCGGCTTGAAGCCCAGCCCCACCAGCAGCGCGGCGGTGATCGCCACCGGCGCACCGAAACCGGCCGCGCCTTCCAGAAACGCGCCGAACGCGAAGCCGACCATCAGCATCTGCAGGCGCTGGTCTTCGGTGACCGACAGGATCGAGGCCCGGATGATGTCGAACTGCCCGGTCTTGACCGAGACCTTGTACAGGAACACCGCGCCCAGGATGATCCAGGCGATCGGCCACAGCCCGTAGATGAACCCGTACGCCCCGGCCGCGAACGCCTGCTGCACCGGCATGCGGTAGAACAGCAGCGCCACCGCCAGGGCGATGGCCACGGTGAGCGTTCCGGCCAGCCAGCCCTTCATGCGCAGCACGGCCAGGGCGACGAAGAAGAAGGCGATCGGCAACAGCGCGATCAGGCTGGACAGCCACAGGTTGCCAGCGGGGTCATACAGTTGTTGCCAGGGCTGCATCGGCGGATCTCAACGGGACGGACGGAAGGCCGCGCACGGGAGGTGCGGGCCGGCATGCATTCCCACCCCTGCCGTTATTGGTACGACCAATAAGCAGCGAAGGGTCAGGAAGTGTCCGCATTGAAACGCCAATTGCGCGACAGGCCTATTAGACCATAGGTCTATGCCCCGTATTTTGGTATGACCATTAGCTGCAGCCGCAGTCGCTGGCCGGGCCCTTCAGCTCCACCCCGTTGCCGTCCGGGTCGTGCAGGTACACCGACAGGCCATCGCCTTCGGCGCCGAAATTGTTCTGTGGCTTGCCGCGCAGTTCCACCGCGTGCATCTGCAGGTGCGCCCGCAGCTGTTCAACATCGAACGGCTCCACCCGCAGGCACAGGTGCTCCAGGTTGTGCCCCTGCGCTCCCGCCGCCGCGCCGCCGGGCGTGCCCAGCTTTCCGTCCACGGCCACCAGGTCGATCATCGAGGTCCCGGCGTGCAGGTGCACCATGCCCAGCGATGGCCGTTCGCGCGCCACCGTGCAGCCGAGCACATCCCGGTAGAACGCCACGGCGCGCGGCAGGTCCTGCACGCGCAGCACGATGTGGTCGATATGTTGGATCTGGAAGGGACGGTCGCTGCTCATGACGCCTCCAGTTTTTTGGCAATCCGACTGAACACGGCCAGCACGATCAGACACAGAATGCTGACCCCGATGGCGATGACGTACTCGCCGATGCCCACCGCGATGCCGATCGACGCCGACATGATCAGCGAGCTGGCCGTGGTCAGGCCGCTGACCTGGTCATCGCGCGACCCGCGCAGGATGGTGCCGGCGGCAACGAAGCCAACGCAGGCCACCACCGCTTCGATCAGGCGCACCGGATCCACCTGCAGCAGGTCGCGATAGCGCTCCTGCTGGAAGTGTTCGGCGATGCTGTCGCCCAGGCCCACGATCAAGGCAGCCGCGCCGGCAATCAGCATGTGCGTGCGCAGCCCGGCTGCGTGCTTGCCCATCTCGCGCTCGATGCCGATCAAGCCACCAAACACCATGGCTGCGGCAATCCGCAGCAGTATCGATAGATCCTGTTCCAGTCCCATCCGTACGTCCTCGCCTGTTCGGCCCAGCCTTGCGTGGCGGCCGTGGCAGCACCGTGAAGGGGTGCGTGAGGCGGATGTGCACAGTCATGCGGCAGTGGGGTACCGCATGACCGGCGGGCGCTCGTTACTGCGCCAGGTAGCCGCCGTCGATGGCGTAATAGGTGCCGGTGGCGAACGAGGCATCGTCGCTGGCCAGCCACGCCACCAGCGCGGCGACCTCATCGGGCTGGCCGAGACGGCCCAGTGCGTGCTTGCTTTCCAGCGCCTGCTTGACCGTCGGATCCATCTTGTCCAGCAGCGGCGTGGCAATGAAACCGGGGCCCACGGCATTGACCCGGATTCTGTCGCCGGCATGCTCCCACGCCGCGGTCTGGGTCAACCCGACCACCCCGTGCTTGGCCGCCACGTAGGCAGCGGAATTGTTGAACCCCACCTGCCCCAGGATGGACGCCATGTTGATGATGCTGCCGCCCTTGCCGCCGTTGCGCATGGCCTGGATCTGCGCACGCTGGCACAGGAACACGCTGGTGAGATTGACGTCGATCACGCGCTTCCAGCCGTCCACCGGGTAGTCGCCACTGGTCGCCGACGGCCCGCCGATGCCGGCGTTGTTGACGGCGATGTGCAGCCCGCCCAGTTCCTGCACGGTGCGCTGTACCGCCGCTTCCACGGCCTTCTCGTCGGTCACGTCCAGCGCGATGCCGATCGCCTTGACGCCCTTGGCGCGCAGCGCTTCGGCCGTCTTCTGCACCGCCTCGTCCTTCAGATCCCACACCGCCACCGCTGCGCCGGATGCCGCAAGCAGTTCGGCGGCGGCCAGGCCGATGCCGGACACGCCACCGGTCACGATCGCCACCTTGCCCTTGAGCTGATAATCAATCATCGCGTTGTACCTCTGGTTGGAACATGTCGCAGGCAGCGCCTGCATCTGCCCTCACGGTACGCCTGCAACGCGTTACAGAACGTGCACAGGGGCGACCGCAACAATGCTTCCCATCGGTGCAACGCACGCCCCCCTATGCTGGCGGTCGTACGTCCACATCTGGTCATTAACACGCTGCGTGATGCGGCCCCCTCCTTCCTAGGTATGCACATGACTTCTTCCAGTGACGGCCCCCTGTTCACCCCCACCCGGCTCGGTGCGATTGCGGTCGCCAACCGCATCGCGATGGCCCCGCTTACCCGCAACCGTGCCATCGAAGGGCGCGTGCCCAATCCCCTGGCGATCCAGTACTACGAACAGCGCGCCAGCGCGGGCCTGATCATTGCCGAGGCCACCCAGATCAGCCCGCTGGGCCAGGGCTATCTGGACACGCCCGGCATCTACAGCCAGGGCCAGATCGACGCCTGGAAGAAGGTCACCGACGCCGTGCATGCACGCGGCGGCAAGATCGTGCTGCAGTTGTGGCACGTGGGCCGCATCTCGCACACCAGCCTGCTGCCCGACGGCGAGGTCCCGGTAGCCCCGAGTGCGTTGCCGGCCAAGGCCAAGACCTTCACCAGCAAGGGCTTCGAGGATGTCTCGGCGCCGCGCGCACTGGAGCTGTCCGAAATCCCCGCGTTGGTCCAGGACTACCGCCAGGCCGCCCGCAACGCGATCACCGCCGGCTTCGACGGCGTCGAAGTGCACGCCGCCAACGGCTACCTGATCGACCAGTTTCTGCGCGACGGCAGCAACCAGCGCACCGACGAATACGGTGGCAGCATCGAAAACCGCACCCGTCTGCTCGACGAGGTGGTCCGTGCGATCGCCTCGGAGATCGGTCCCGAGCGCACCGGCGTGCGCCTGTCCCCGGTGACCCCGGCCAACGACGCCCACGATTCGCAGCCGCAGCCGTTGTTCGAACGCGCCGTGGAGCGCCTGGATGCGATTGGCCCGCTGGCCTTCATCCACGTCATCGAAGGCGCCACCGGCGGCCCGCGCGACAATATCGCGTTCGATTACCAGGCACTGCGGGCGAAGTTCAAGGGCGCGTGGATCGCCAACAACGGCTACACCAAGGACACCGCCGAGGCCGCCATCGCGTCCGGCTACGCCGACGTGATCGCCTTCGGCCGTCCGTTCATCGCCAACCCCGACCTGGTTGAACGCCTGCGCCTGGGCGTTGCGCTGTCCGACCTGGACCCGGACACGCTGTACGGCGGCGGCTCGCGCGGTTACACCGATTACCCGAGCGTCTCCGGCGCATGACCCGGTAGAGCCGACCGTTGGTCGGCTGCCTTGGCAATGCCGGCCGCTGGCCGGCATTACCGCATCGCGGGCGTTGTGTCGCCGCCCTGCAACACCGGCATCAACGCATCCGGCAACCGACAGGGCTTCTGCGGCGTGCTGTCCTGCCGCCATCCCATGCCCAGCATCACGCCTGCTCCCCGTGCGAGCACATCATCGCCGGGTGCCGGGCAGCTGACGTCACTGACCAGCACCTGCCCGTTGCGATCCAGCCACTGCTGGACGAAGTACGGGCCATCGGGCAGCTGCATCGTGCCCAGGTTGAGCCGGGCCACCGCGTGACCCTGCACGTCTCCTTCCCAGGTCGTTTCCAGTGCCACGCCGGTGAAGGCCAAGCGTCGTCGCATCAATACGGTGTAATCGGCATCCAGCAGGGTCAGCTCCTCATCGCCGTCCTCCAGGTAACGCCGCGTCAACGTGCGGTCTTCGCCCCACGGCAGGATCTCCAGGTACCGGGGCGGCAGCGGCTCGCTGCCATCGGCCAGCATCAGGCCCTGCCGCCCCTCGCGGCGGAACACCACGCGCCGTGCGTCCATGTGCTCAACCCCATCGACGCTGCGCCCGATCACCTTGCCCAGCGCGATGTTGTACAGCTGGTTCTGGCCCGTGGCCTGGTTCCACAGCAACAGCAGCGGTGGCACCACATGATCGTCGTCGATCGCCAGGCCTTGGGGCACCGTGTGTGCGGTGGCGCCCTCCCACCACAACCGGGGCGAGGACTCGCCCACAAACGTGCCCAGCAGGCCCGCGCCCACCGCGTCCAGCCGGTCGACGCTGGGCGGGGCGAACATCAGCTGGCCGTTGCAGTCGCGTACCGCGGCGGGGTGGTCGTCGGTGGCAGGGTGAACGCGCCACGGCGGTGCCTGCCGCTGCTCGGCATCGGGCTCGCCCAGCACGGCAGCCAGCGCGGCCGGCACCTCGGTGGGTGGCGAAGCATCGTCGTCATGCACCACCTGCCAACGACCATCGCAGTAGTCCATCCGAACCCGGCCGCGCGTAGTGGGCTGCGCGGTAAAGCGTCCGTCGGCCATCAGCCAACCGGGCTCGGGGGTGTCTTTCTCGCGGCCGGTGGCATGGCGGCTGACCTGCTCGGGCCAGTCGCGCCGGCCTGCGCTGCCGCCGTACTGGCGATAGCGTGGGTACAGGCCTTGTTGGCGGTAGCGCGCCGCATCTGTCGCCCTGCCCTGCGCATCCACCCGCCGCCACAGCTCGCCCTGGCGCAACCACCAGCCGCCGTCGCTGACCGGCAGCAGCGCGTCAATGTCGTCGGCGAACAGCGTCTTGCCGGCTTCGTTCTGCACGTTGCACTGCGCGGGCACCTCGACACTGCAGGACACATACACGTGACGGCCGGCGAAGGGCCCGGCCACCCACTGCGCCTTGCGTTCGTCCAGCTCCATCACCGGTTGCCCATGCAGGTCGTGGAAACGCAGCGCGCCACTGTTGGCATGCCACAACACGCGATCGGGCACGGCCAGGGGCAGCCACTCGCCATCGTTCAACGCCGGCAGGCGCACCTGCCCCAGTGCATCCACCACGCCCCAACCGCCCGTCGGCTCGCCGTCGGCGCGGATGAACGCCTTCCATAAGGGGTCGCCGGGTGCGGCCTGCGGCAGCACGAAGGGCGTGTGGTACTCGGTGTAGCCGCGGTCTTCGCGCAGCAGTCGTCCTGCATCGTCGTACCACTGCTGGGGCGTGGCGTCGCCCTGTGCGCGCATCCAGCGATCGGCAGCCAGCCGCACCATGCGCTCGCCGTTGGGTGCCACCAGCAGGCGGCCATCGGCGGCTACCAGCGCATCGGCGCCGAAGCGGTGGCCAAGCACGGTGAACGACTGCGCCTGCACCGGCGTGGCAAGCGCGGCCAGCGCCGTCAGCACGAACATCCTTTTCATCGGTCACATCAGGGAAAACGGAGTTGCACGCTAGCGCCTGTGCACGGGCGACGCAATGCGGGTAGAGCCGACCGTTGGTCGGCTGCACCCGGATCCGCGCAAGGGGAGCCGACCAACGGTCGGCTCTACCCGGGCGTTGAAGGTTATCCGTGCGTCCGCGGTCAATACACCGGCAGCGAGATAAAGCTTGCCTGCTGCGGCGCGTGCCACACCTGCTGCGTCGCCTTCTGGTAATCGCCCGGCTTGGCCAGGTAGATGTTCGGCACGAAGGTCTGCGGGTTGCGGTCGTAGAGCGGGAACAGGCTGGACTGCACCTGCACCATCACCCGGTGGCCCGGCTGGAACACGTGGTTGGCCGTGGGCAGGCCGAATGTGTAATCGAGCACCTGGTTGGCCGCGATCGCCTTGGGCGCACTGAAACTCTCGCGGTAGCGCCCGCGGAAGATCGCCATCGACACCGCCAGCTCATAGCCGCCCATCTCCGGCGTGGACGGGGTCTGGTCGGGGTACACGTCGATCAGCTTCACCACCCAGTCGGCATCGCTGCCGGTGGTGGCCGCGGCAAGGTTCACCTGCGGCGCGCCGCCGATGCGCAGCGGTTCGGTCAGCGGTTCGCTGACGAAGGTCAGCACGTCGGGCCGCCCGTCCACGAAACGCTGGTCCTTCACCAACCAGCTGGTCCACATGTCGCGGTCGGCGAAGCGCACCGGGCGCGGCACGAACGGCACCGGCTTGGCCGGGTCCGCCACGTAGGCCTCGTAGGTGGCTTCGCCCGGCTGCGGCGCCTCGAACGACAGCTTGCCGCCCGCACGCAGATACAGCGGCTTGCTCTGTGCCACCGTCCGCGGCCACTGCTGCAGCTTGTCCCAGTGGTTCTCGCCGGTGTTGTAGATCAGCACCGGCGGCGTATCGGCCTTGGCCGCGCCGTCCACCAGGTACTGGTCGAAGAACGGCTTGAGCACGTCGCGGCGGAACTGCAGTGCGGTATCGCCGTCGAACTTCAGCGCGCCCAGGCTGCTGCCGTCGTAGTTCACCTGGCTGTGCCGCCACGGGCCCATCACCAGGTAGTTGAGCGTGTTGCTGCTGTCACGCGGCTCCATCGCCGCATAGCTGTGCACCGCGCCCCACATGTCCTCCTGGTCCCACAGGCCCTGCAGCCACATGGTGGGCACCTTCAGCGGGGTCTTGGCCATCTGCGCATCCAGCGCCTGTTCCTGCCAGAAGGCGTCGTAGGCCGGATGCTCGATCAGCTTGTGCCACCACGGCAGCTGGTCCAGCCCGTTGGCGCGTGCGTAGTCGCCCGCCGAGCCGGCACGCAGGAAGGTGGTGTAGTCGTCGTAGCCGACGCTGGGAATCGACGGCCCCTTGCCGCGCTTGGCCAGCTGGCCGGTGAAGTAGCCGAAGTTGACCTGGCGGAAGGCGCCGTAGTTGAGCCAGTCATCGCCCATCCAGCCGTCGATCATCGGACTCTGCGGCGCGGCCACCTTCAGCGCCGGGTGCGGGTTGGTCAGCGCCATCACCACGGTGAAGCCTTCATACGAAGAGCCCAGCATGCCGACCTTGCCGTTGCTTTCGGGCACGTGCTTGACCAGCCAGTCGATCGTGTCCCAGGCGTCGGTGGCATGGTCCACCTTGGTGCTGTTGAGCGGCCCGCGCAGCGGTCGGGTCATCACGTAGTCGCCTTCGGAGCCGTACTTGCCGCGGATGTCCTGGAACACCCGGATGTAGCCGCCGTCGACGAACACCTCATCGCCCTGGGGCAGGATGTCGCGCATGTGCGGCGAGTCGATGCGCTTGGCGCGGTTGGCCGCGTCATACGGCGTGCGGGTCAGCAGGATCGGGGCGTGCTTCGCGCCCTTGGGCACCACGATCACCGTGTAGAGCTTTGTGCCGTCGCGCATCGGCACCATCACCACGCGCTTGTCGTAGTCATTGCTGGCCGTGGGCGTGACGAACCCCTTGGCCGGAACATCCGGGGTCATCGGCGAGGTCTGCGCCGACACACTGGCGGCAACCATGAGGCTCAACAGCACGACAGGCACGACACGGACACGCATGGGCTATCTCCCGGCAGGGTGGCAATCACCGCAGCCTAGCGCCGCCCGCGCCGCGCCGGTAGATGCCGATGGTCCCGACGGAACGCCCTCTCCCGCATTCAGCCATCAACCACCGTATCGTGCAAAGCCATGCGCGCCACCGCAGAATGGGCCCCGGAGTCCACGGCGGTACTCTCCACCGGACCAGGCGGCTGATGATGAAGAACCACTACACACTGCAGGCACTGGTGCGCGCCGAGCTGGCGTCACGGGAGGAAGAGCAGCGCGTCTATTTCCAGATGCGCGATGCCGTTGCCGCGGGCGCGCCATTCCAGCCCATCGCCGACCTGGAAGCGCTGGCTGACGTCCTGCAGGATGCCAGCTGCTACGTGGCGCATAACGTGGTGACCTGGAAGGGGCGCACCGCCCTGTTCGGCGGGCGCACCTTCCGTGCCACGGCGGCCGATGTGGTCGCCTTCCTGCGTGGCGCAATGCAGGCCGGCGATGTGCGGCCGCTGCTCATCGCGCCCTGCTTCAGCGCGCGACCCGACCGCGTGGTGTTGGTCGACGAGGACCAGCTCGGCGTTTACCGCGTGCGCTGATTCACGCGCTGGCTGTTTCATGCAGCGCCAACCAGCGCCATTGCCCGTGCTCCTGGCGAAGCACGGCCAGCGATTCCCGCCAGCGCATCGCGCCCTCCTCCACGCCCTGGCCTTCGCGATAGCGCAGCATGGCCAGCGGCGACGGCAGGGCCGTGGCCTGCACCGATTCGATGGCGATCACCAGCCCGGCGCGTGCGCCATGGCTGCCGGCGAACAACGCCTGCACGGCGTCTCGATCCAGGCGCTGGCCGGCCACCCCGACCATGCAGAAGTCATCGGTGAAACGCGCCATCAGCGTGTCCAGCGCGGATGCCGGGATACGTGCGTTGAACCAGTCTTCGATCAGCACATGCAGCGCATGGATTTCGTGCAGGGCGGAGGTGTCAGTCATGCGGAGGTCCTCAAGGTCAGGGTGGACGCCGGCAGGCGCCAGAGCAGAAGCAGCGGCAGCAGGCTCATGCCAGCCGCCAGCAACAGGGTGAGCGCGAAAGCGCGGTCGGGCATCCGCGACGACAGCACCGCCAGCACGCAGGCCAGCAGCGCGGCGGCCAGGCAGAAACTGAGTTGGCGGTTGAGATTCCAGAGCGCGCTGGCCGGCAGCATGTCCTGGTCCTGCATGCCCTGGAACGCGAGCGTCTGCGCGCTGCTGCTGCACAGGCTGCCGCCGAGCCCCATCAGCGCGAATGCCAGCACCGGCACCCCCGGCTGGCCGGGCTGGATGCCGATCAACAGCACGATGCCCACGGCCTGGCACAGCATGCCCGCGCTCAACAGCGGCCGCGCACCGATGCGCGGCAGCCAGTGCCGCGTAGTGGCGATCGCGCAGGCCGAGGCCATCGCCCAAGGCAGCATGAAGCCGCCGATGGCCGCCGCGGTGTAGCCCTGCCGATGCAGCAGCAGCGTCGCCACCAGCTGGGTGCCGATGAAGGTACCCGGCACCAGCAGGTACACCACCATGGCCAGGCGCAGCGTGGGGTGTCGCAGCAACGCCCAGTGCAGTACCGGCTGCGCGGTGCGGGCAGCGGTGCGCGCATAGACCGCCAGCACAGCGGCGGCGACCACCAGCAGCGTGATCCCCAGCGTGCGCTGCTGAGCCTCGGCGATCTGGCTCAGGGCCACCAGCAGCAGGCTCAGGCCCAGCGAGCCCAGCACCAGGCCGCGCCGGTCCAGCCGCGGCAGCGCCCGCGGCGCCTCGGTGCGGATCCACGCGGCAGCCAGCAGCAGCGTGAGCGCGGCCAATGGCACGCTGGCCAGCAGTACCCAGCGCCATGATCCCAGCCCGACCAGCCAGCCGCCCAGGGTCGGCGACAGCGCCGGCACCAGCAGGGCCACGGCCATGATGCGCGCGGTGAGGCGGCCACGTTCGGCCGGTGGGCAATGCCGGTAGGCCATCGCCTGCCCGACCGGAATCAGCAACCCGCCGCCCAGTCCCTGCAGCAGCCGCCAGCCGATCAGCGCTTCGATGCTGGGCGCAGTGCCGGCCAGGATCGCGCCCAGCGCGAACACCGCCAGCGACAGGCACAGCAGCCGGCGCTCGCCCAGCCGCGCGGCCAGCCAGCTGCCCAGCGGGATCACCAGGGTCAGGCCCAGCATGTAGGCGTTGCCGATCCACGCCAGCTGCGGCACCGAGGCGTGCAGGTCGGCCGCCACGGCCGGATAGGCCACCGTGCCGATGAACATGTTGACCAGGTCCAGCGAGAACCCGAGCAGGTACAGCAGCTCCACTTTGGCGCGATAGGTCATGCGGCACTCCAGTTGCGAGGCGGCAGCATGCGCGCTGGGCGACGCTGGATAAACCGAACATCCAATGCAAGACTGTCAAACCATTTTTGACACAAGAGGCGTGCGCGATGGTCAGCCTGGACCGCTTCGAGACCTTCAAGGCCGTGGTCGATGCCGGCAGCCTCACCGCGGCCGCGCAGCGCCTGGGCCAGAGCAAGGCGGTGGTGAGCTTCAATCTGAAGCGGCTGGAGCAGGAACTGGGCGTGACCCTGCTGGTGCGCAACACCCGCAGCCTGGCGCTGACCGAGGCCGGCGAGCGCTTTCACCAGCACTGCGTGGCGATGCTGGCCACCGCCGAACGGGCCATCGAAGAGGCCCGCAGCGAGCAGCTGCAGCTGCGTGGCACGCTGCGCCTGACCACCACGCCCGAATATGCCGCCGCCAAGGTGGTGCCGCTGCTGGAGGGGTTCCGCGCCCTGCACCCGCAGCTGCGGCTGCACCTGTCGACCACACCGGCGCATGCCGACCTGATTCCCGAGCGGTTCGACCTGGCCATCCGGTTGGGGCGCATGGCCGATTCCGAGCTGCGCGCCACCCTGCTCGATGAGCACGCGTTGTGCGCGGTGGCCGCGCCGTCGGTGTTGTCGGGCTTGCCCGATGATGCCGCGCGTGACGACCCGGACTGGGTGCGTACGCTGCCACGGCTGGGCTATCCGCGTTTGGCGGACCTGCCGTTGATCGCCCCCGATGGCAGCGACCAGATGTTTGCCAGCAACCCCGCCGATGCGGTGGTCACGGTGGACAATGCGTCCACGTTGCGTGCCTTCGCGCTGGCCGGGGCCGGCGCCACGGTGCTGCCGCAGTGGTTGATTGCCGAGGACCTGGCGGCAGGTCGGCTGCTGCCGATCCTGCGCGGGCACCGCTTTCCGCGCCAGGGGGTGTATGCGGTGTTTCCCAACACCGCACATCCTTCGCGTCGGGTGCAGCTGTTGCTGGCGCACCTGCGCCAGCATCTGCCCGGTTGAGCCGCGGCAGGCACGACCAACGGTCGTGCCCCACCGGGTTGCGTGCAGGGGTTGGCCATCATGATGGCCAACCCGGCGGGTAGGTACCGACCGTCGGTCGGTACCCGCCGTCGCTTAACGCACTACTTCATCACCGAGCACGAACGCGATGGTTTCCACCGGCTCGTTGGCCGAGCGCGACAGCTGCAGTTCGTAGCGGCCCTCGGCGATCTTCCACTGCTTGTCGGCGGTGTCGAAGCTGGCCAGCGTCTTCGGTTCGGCCTCGATGCGGATCCGGCGCGATTCGCCCGGCTGCAGCGTGACCTTCTGGAAGCCGATCAGGCGGATCGGGGTGGCGCTGCCTTCGGGCATCTTCAGGTACAGCTGGGCCACGTCCGCGCCGGCCACCTTGCCGGTGTTGCGGATGTCCACGGTGGCGACCAGACGCTGGCCCATCGAGATGGCACTCAGGTTTTCATAGGTGAAGCTGGTGTAGGACAGGCCATGGCCGAACGCGAACTGCGGGGTCAGGCCCTTGGCGGCGAACCACTTGTAGCCGACGTTGGCGCCTTCGATGTCGTAATCGATGGTGTCGTCCGGCTTGTGCTTCGGGTTGAAGCCCAGCCCGTTCACTTCCGGACGCGGCAGCTGGCTGGCATCCACCGGCCAGGTCACCGGCAGGCGGCCGGATGGATTGACCTTGCCGGTCAGCAGCGCGGCAATGCCTTCGCCGCCACGGATGCCCGGGTACCACGCCTGCAGCACCGCCGGCACCTGCTGCAGCCACGGCAGCTCGACCGGGCCGTTGGTTTCCAGCACCACCACGGTCTTCGGGTTGGCCTTGGCCACCCCGGCGATCAGCGCGTCCTGGTTGTCGGGCAGCTTCATGTGCGGCAGGTCGACCGATTCGGCTGACCACTGCGTGGCAAACACGATCGCTACGTCGGCCGCGGCGGCAGCGCGCGCGGCGGCGGCCACGTTGCGGCCATCCACGTACTCGATGCTGGCGTCCGGGCGCTCGGCGCGCAGGGCCTCCAGCGGCGAGGACGGATGGAAGATCACCGGACCCGGCCAGGTGGTCGGCAGCACGCCCGGCACCGCGTTGGTGCCCTTGGCGGTCCAGCCCACCATCGACGAACCACCGCCGCCGATCACGCCCTTGTCGGCGTGGCCACCGATGATCACGATGCGCTTGACCTCCGGGCCCAGCGGCAGCACGTTGTTGGCATTGCGCAGCAGCACGCTGCCTTCTTCCACGGTGCGCTGCGCGGCGGCGAAACCGGCGGCGTCATCGATCGGCTGGTGCTGCGGCGGCAGGTCGAAATTGCCGTTGGCGAACATCGCGCGCAGGATCCGCGACACCATGTCGTCCAGACGCGCACGCGGCACCACGCCGCCATTGACGGCCAGGCGCAGCGGTTCATCGAAATACACGGCCTTGTCGAACACTTCACCGGCCGACTGCTGGTCCAGACCGGCCAGCGCCGCCTTCGAGCCGCTGTGCACGCCACCCCAGTCGGACATCACGAAACCGGGGAACTTCCACTCCTGCTTGAGCACCTGGTTCATCAGGTAATCGTGCTCGCAACCGTAGATACCGTTGATGCGGTTGTAGGAGCACATCACCGAACCGGGCTTGCCGATGTCCAGGGCGATCTCGAACGCCAGCAGGTCCGATTCGCGCATGGCCTGCTCGCCGATCTCGGCGCTGTGGAAATTGCGCGAGGTTTCCATGTCGTTGAGCGCGAAGTGCTTCATCGTCGACACCACGTGCTGGCTCTGCACGCCGCGGATCGACTCGCCAACCAGGCGACCGGCCAGCAACGGGTCTTCACCGGCGTATTCGAAGTTGCGGCCGTTGCGCGGATCGCGCTGCAGGTTGACGCTGCCAGCCAGCAGGATGTTGAAGCGCTGCTGCCAGGCCTCGCGGCCCATGGTGGCGCCACCGGCAAAGGCGATTTCCGGGTTCCAGCTGGACGCGGTGGACGGGCCGGACGGCATCGCCGTGGCGTGGTCACCCTTGCGGATGCCGCCCGGGTTGGTCACGCCCACGCCGGCGTCGGCCGACTGCTGCGACGGAATGCCCAGCCGCGCCACGCCCGGCACGAAACCGGCCGAACCGACCGCGCCTTCCGGCAGCGGGCCGCCATCCTTGCCCAGCCCGAAGTAGCTGTGCAGCATCTGGAACTTCTCGTCGTCGGTCATCTTCGCCACGATCAGCCGGGCGCGTGCATCGGCGTTGAGCGAGGTGTCCATCCACGGCGTGTCGCCGCCGACCGGCGCGGCGTAGCCCAGGGTCAGCAACTTGCCGGCGATGGCCGGGCTGTCGGCATCGATGCGCAGCTTGACCGCGGTGCTGGTGGCCGACTGGAACCCGTTGGAACGGGCCACGTCGCCGTTGGCGTCGAAGCCGGTCACGGCGGCATCGTTGACACCCAGCAGCACGGACGGCGCGCCCACGCGCGAGGCCTCGATGAGCTGCTTGAAGCGTGCGCCATCGGCAGCGGCGGTCTGCGTGTACAGCGCCACCACGTGGCGGCCGTCATTCAAGCGCAGGTAGTTCATGCCCGGCGCTTCGATGCCCGACTCGGCTTCCACCGGCAGGCGCGAGATCACGATGCTGCCACGGCGCTCGGCCGAGGCCGGGTCGGCACTGACGAAGCGGTAGGTGTAACCCAGCTGGTCGGCCAGCGCTTCCAGCGGATCCGGCGCGTGGCTGGTGCCGCTGGTGTCTGCTTCGCGGTGCACGTTGCCGATGGTCAGCGCATCCACGTTCATGGCCTGCAGCTGGGCCGCAACGTCGGCCGCATTGAGCCATTTCGGCGCCTGTTCCAGGCTGAGCACGGTGAAGGCGTCGGCTCCGCCGGTGGTGGCGGTGGGCGCGGCCCAGGCCGAGGCGGCCAGCGAGAGCGTGATGGCGGCCGTCAGGGCCAGTGGCTTTGTAATCGTTTTCATAAGCGGGCGAAACACCTTTGCTTGCGCAAAAAATCCAGGGAGTCGTGCCGCAGAAGGGTGCAGCGCCAAGATGGCGGATGCCGGCGCCTTGCAGGCCGGTATCGGGTACTACCAGGTAATGCAGCTACGACCAGGCCCCTCCGCCCGTCGATACAGCCGCCCTGCCCGGTGGGCGCCGCAGGCGGCACCCATCCGGTGAAGAGTCGTTCACCCTGTTCATCCCTGTCAACAGCGTGTTCAGTTTCGGCGGCGTAGGGCCGCCCCGTCGATCACGGCGTGGCGGGCTTGACCACGTGCGTTGCCGCGGACGCCAGCACGCGCCCTTCCCTGTCCTGCGGCAGCAGCGGCGCCAGCGGCTGGCCATCGGCCAGGGTGAGCAGCTGCGAGCGTGGTTCATGTTCGGCGAACAGGAACGCTTCGCCCCACTGTCGCAGCGCCACCACCAGCGTGAACAGCGCCTGCCCTTTTGGTGTCAGGACGTAGTCGTGGTACCGGCTGCCATCGGCCGCCGGCTGCTGGGCGAGCACCCCGGAATCCTGCAGCGCCTGCAGGCGCTGGCTGAGCATGCTGCGCGACATGCCCAGGCTGCGTTGGAAATCGCTGAACCGATGCACGCCATCGAAGGCGTCGCGCACGATCAGCAGCGACCAGCGGTCGCCGATCAGGTCCAGCGCACGGGCCACCGGGCAGGTAGCGTTGGGATCGTCGTGCATGGGGCACCTCCATAGGTGGTTTTATTTTAGAACCAGATCATCCAGAATCAACTGGTTCTATTTTGAGACCATCAGATGTCCATTGCCGCACCACTGCCCCGTACCGCCACGCCCCTGCTGTTGTTGTTCGCCTGCGCCGCCGGGCTCAGCGTGGCCAACGTCTACTACGCCCAACCGCTGCTGGATGCGCTGGCCGCCGACCTGCACATCGGCACCGCCCGGATCGGCGCGGTCATTGCCGCTACTCAGCTGGGCTCGGTGATCGCGCTGCTGTGGCTGGTGCCGCTGGGCGACCGGTTGGAACGCAGGCGCCTGATGGCGGCGCAGAGCGTGGCGCTGGTCGTGGCCCTGTTGGGCGTTGCCCTGGCCGGCAACGCCACCGCGCTGCTGCTGGGCATGCTGGCGGTGGGCCTGCTCGGCACCGCGATGACCCAGGGGCTGATTGCCTATGCCGCCGCTGCGGCGGGCCCGCATGAGCGTGGCCGCGTGGTCGGTGCCGCCCAGGCCGGCGTGGTGATCGGCCTGCTGCTGGCCCGGGTGGTGGCTGGTGGCGTGGCCGACCTGGGGGGCTGGCGTGCGGTGTATGTGCTGTCGGCGGTGCTGATGGTGGTCAGCGGCGCGGTGCTCTGGCTGCGCCTGCCACGGCTGCCGGTGGCCGATGCCGCGCCCCGGATCGGGTTGATCACTCTGCTGCGTCAGCAACCTGTGCTGCGCCAACGCGGCGTGCTCGGACTGCTGCTGTTCACCGCGTTCGGGCTGTTCTGGAGCAGCATGGCGCTGCCATTGAGCACACCGCCGCATGCGCTCAGCCATACCGCCATCGGTGCGTTCGCACTGGTCGGCCTGCTCGGCGCGTTGGCCGCCGCGCGCAGCGGGCACTGGAGCGATCGCGGCCATGCCGACCGTGTTTCCTTTGCTGCGCTGCTGCTGTTGCTGTTGAGCTGGGCCCCGCTGGCTGCGCTGCCGCTGCACATGGGCTGGCTGGTACTGGGCGTGCTGTTGCTGGATCTGGCGGTACAGGCACTGCACGTGACCAACCAGAGCCTGATCCTGGCCGCCGCGCCCAACGCGCAGGCGCAGGTGATCGCCGCCTACATGCTGTTCTATGCGGCCGGCAGCGGGATCGGCGCGCTGCTGGGCAGCAGCCTGTATGCCGCGTATGGCTGGAGCGGCGTCTGCACTGCCGGCGCCCTGGTTTCATTGCTTGCGCTGGGCGCGTGGTGGACGGTTTCCGCTACCCTGCGCAGCAGGTGCAAGGGGTGAACGATGCGGAGCGTGCGGTGAAGGCGTCCACGGCAGTGAACGGGCAGTGGTCTGGCGCACTGCTGCTGGGCCCGCATTTCGCCGTGCTGCAGGGCCATGCCGGTGCCACCGGTGCGCATGCCCACTACGCCCACCAGGTGCTGCTGGCCGATGCCGGCCACTGGACCGTGCAGAACGACGACGGGCTGCAGTGCGGCACGCGCCTGCTGCTCCCCTCGTTCCAGTCGCATGCGGTGCGCGGCGTGCCGCTGCGCGGCTGCACGGTATGGATTGAACCCAGCCATGTCGACCTGCAGACGCTGCAGGCACAGCTGCCCTTGCTTCCGTGCGATCCGCAGGCGGTGTTGCCCTGCCTGTCGGCCCTGGTCGCGCGGGCGCCGCTGGACCGCCGGCTGCAGGCCGCACTGTCCGCACTGGACGCGCGGTTGCCCGAGCGCATTGCGGCCACGGCCATCGCAGCGGCCGCGCACCTGTCCGAAAGCCAGTTGCACCGCCGCTTCCAGCAGGACCTGGCCGTGTCACTGCGTGGCCTGGTGCTGTGGCGCCGGTTGCGCCAGGCACTGGTCCAGGTGATCGAGGGACACAGCCTGACCACCAGCGCACATGCCGCCGGCTTCGCCGACCTGGCGCACTTCTCGCGCAACCTGCGGCGCATGTTCGGCGTGCAGGCCGGGCACTTGGCCGGCCTGCACCTGCAGCATTATCGCGGCGACTGATCCAGCCCCGGGGGCGGCGGCGGTTCCGGCACGTGCGGCAGCGCGCGGAACGGCGCCAGCAGTTGCCCCAGGTAGTCCCGTGGATAGGCCGGCTGGCTGCCAATCCCCAGGTCGTCCACGCGCATCCGGTAGTCGGCATCGAAGGCCGTCCCCAGCAGATGGTCCCAGACGGTCAGGAACAATCCGAAGTTGACGTCGCCGGCCTTGCCATAGCGCATGTGGTGGAACCGATGCAGCGGGGCCCATGCCATCACCTTGCCCAGCCAGCCCGGCCGCATGTCCACGTTGGAGTGCTGCAGCAGCAACTGGATGGCAATGGCGAAAGCCAGCACCGCCGCCACCGGGTACGGCATGCCCAGCAACAGCAGCGGCAGCACCCCGCCCAAGGCTTCGGCCGTCTGGTGCAGCGGGTGCTTCATCAATCCGTTGAACCCATACATGCGGGTCACGCTGTGGTGGACTGCGTGCAACCGCCACAGCCAGGCCCAGCGATGGCTGGCGTAATGCACCAGGGTGATGCCCATGTCCGCGGCGACGATTGCCAGCACCACCTGCGCCACCACACTCCAGTGCGTCGGCCACAGCTGCCACGGCACCCACGCGGCCACCAGCGGAATCGCACCGATCGCCAGCAGGTTCAATCCTTCATTCACCAGCGCATGGACCGCATCGCGGCCCGCATCGCCCTGGGGGGCGTTGAAGGCCGGGTCATAGGGCCAGCAGCGCTCGGCCAGCCACGACAGCGCGATGGCCAGCACCAACCCCGGCAGCAGCCACAGGGCCGACCCCGCTGCATACCCCACCCACCACGTGGCCATCCCCACGCATCCAAGCAGCATTCCCGGCGCATACAACGCCAACCACCATCGCTTCATCGACCTGCTCCATACAAAGGAGCGGCCATGCTCGCGACAACGGCGCGGCCGGGCTTGAACAAACCGCGCATCCCGCCGCGACCGCCGATGCAGCCCTTCATGCCATCCATATCGACCCGCCCCCCCCACGGCCGCTGCAGCGGTGGGCAGGCCACTGGCTGAAGCATTCATCACCCCGGCTGCGTTCAAACTGCCGGCGCGCGAACCGTTAGCATTTTTACTAATTGCCGGTAGGATTGTCGGTCTCAGCCCCTGACACCGCCCCTGCCGATACTGCCCGCCATGCCCCGCCTTGCCGCCCCTGCCTGCCTGCGCCAGCCCCTTCGGGAGGCGCGCTGATGGGCGCGGTTCTGGCCCTGGACCAGTTGCTGGAAAGCCGGCAGGTCTGGCGCGGCAGGCCGCAGGTCACGCCGCCGGCCACGGCCCCGCACCCTACCGGCCACCCGGCGCTGGACGCCCGCCTGCCCGGCGGCGGCTGGCCGCCGGCGGCGCTGTCGGAGGTGCTGCTGGCCGCACCGGGGCACGGCGAGCTGGCGCTGGTCTGGCCCACCCTGGCGCGGCTGAGCCAGCAGCAGCAGACCATCGTGCTGATTGCCCCGCCCTACCTGCCGCATGCGCCCGGCTGGGCCGGTGCCGGGCTGGCCTTGAACCAGGTGCAGGTGGTGCGGGCAGCCCCGCGCGATGCCCTGTGGGCCGCCGAACAGTGCCTGCGTTCTGCGGCCTGTGCCGCCGTGCTGTGCTGGCCGCAGCAGGCCGACGACCGGGCCCTGCGCCGGCTGCAGGTGGCCGCCGAAACCGGCCAGTGCCTGGGGTTTGCCTTCCGCGACCTGCGCCAGGCGCGCAATGCTTCGCCGGCACCGCTGCGGTTGCAGCTTGAGCACGGCCAGGTGCGCGTCCTCAAGTGCCGCGGCGGCATGGCCCCGGCGCAGCCGTTGCCGCTGGCCCTGGCGCATTGAGCGGCCGCCGTGCACTGGGCCTGCCTGTTGCTGCCACAGCTGGCGCTGGATGCCGCCCTGCGCCAGCAACCCGATCCGTCGGTGCCGCTGGTGCTGCTCAGCGGCCCCGCGCAGCGCCGCGTGCTGCATGCGGTGAGCCCGGCGGCGCGCCAACGGGGGCTGCGCCGCGGCATGCTGCTGTCGGCCGCCCAGGTGCTTACCCGCGACATGCTCACCGTCGAACATGACCCGCGCGCCGAACAGGCCACCCGGCAGCTGCTGGCCAGTTGGCTGTATGGCATCAGCTCGCAGGTCAGCCTGGCCTTCCCGCATGCGCTGGCGCTGGAAATCGGCGCCAGCCGCGCGCTGTTCGGTGACTGGCCCACGATTGAAAAACGCCTGTGCGACGGCCTCAAGGAGCTCGGCTTCCGCCATCGCCTGGTGGCCGCGCCCAATCCGCATGCGGCCTGGGTGCTGACACGCGTGCATGCGCGGTTGGGGGTGGAGGCCCAGCAGCTGGACGCCACCCTGGCCCAGGTGCCAATCGAACACAGCGGGCTGCCGGCCGAGGCGGCCACGGTGCTGGCGCGCTCGGGTCTGCGCACGCTGGGCGCGGCCTTCCAGCTACCGCGCGACAGCCTGGCGCGACGCTTCGCGCCGGCCGTGCTGGCCCACCTGGATGCGCTGCGCGGGATCAGCACGCCGCCGCTGCGCTACTACCAACCGCCGGACCGCTTCGACGCACGCATCGAGTTCGAGTACGAAATCGAATCCACCCAGGCCCTGCTGTTCCCGCTGCGCCGGCTCACCGGTGACCTGGCGGCCTTCCTGTGTTCGCGCGATGGCGGCGTGCAGCGCTTCACGTTGTGGTTCGAACACGACCAGCACCCGGACACCGGCCTGGACATCGGCCTGCTCGCGCCCGAACGCGATGCGGCCATGTTGTTCGAACTGGCGCGCAACCGCGTCGACCACCTGCGCCTGCCTGCCGGCAGCCGTGGCCTGCGCCTGCAGGCCGAGCACCTGCCACCGTTCGTACCGGCCGCACGCGACCTGTTCGATCCCCGCCCGCAACAGGCGATGCCCTGGGAACAGGTGCGCGAGCGGCTGCGTGCCCGGCTCGGCGATGACGCCGTGCAGGGCCTGGGGCTGCGTGCCGAACACCGCCCCGAACGTGCCAGCGGCGATGCCCACGGTGCGCCCAAAGGCCCACCGCCCGTCCTGCCCGTGCGACCGGGCTGGTTGCTGCCACGCCCGCAGCCGCTGCTCGACCCGCACCTGCGCATCGTGTCCGGGCCGGAGCGGATCGAATCGGGCTGGTGGGATGAAGGCGATATCCGCCGCGACTACTACGTCATCGAAACCGGCCAGGGCCAGCGCGGCTGGGCCTATACCAGCGCCGATGGGCGCGGCGGGCCGTGGATGCTGCACGGCTGGTTTTCATGAGCGCCACCCTGCCCGACTACGCCGAACTGCATTGCCTGTCGGCCTTCAGCTTCCAGCGCGGCGCGTCGATCGCCGAGGAACTGTTCGCACGCGCCAAGGGCCAGGGCTACCGCGCGCTGGCGATCACCGACGAATGCTCGCTGGCCGGCATCGTGCGGGCCTGGCAGGCAGCGAAAAAGCATGACCTGGCGCTGATCACCGGCGCGGAGTTCCAGTTGGAAGACGGCCCCAGGCTGGTGCTGCTGTGCACCGACCTGGCCGCCTATGCCGGCCTGTGCCAGCTGATCACCACCTGCCGCCGGCGCGCGCCCAAGGGCGAGTACCGCTGCCTGCGCGAGGATCTGGATACGCTGCCCGACAGCCTGCTGTGCCTGTGGCTGGACCGCGTGCCCAACGCCGATGACGCCGCCTGGCTGCAGGCCCGCTTCGCGCAGCGGCTGTGGCTGGCGGTGGAACTGCATCGGGAGGCTGATGACAGGCAGCGCCTGGCCGCGCTGCACCACTTCGGTCGCGAACATGCCATCCCGCTGGTGGCCAGCGGCGATGTGCACATGCACGTGCGCCGCCGCCGCGCCCTGCAGGACACCCTCACCGCGATCCGCCACCACTGCACCATCGCCGACGCCGGCTGGCGGCTGTTTGCCAACGGCGAGCGGCATATCCGCACCCGCCAGGCGCTGGCCGCGCTGTACCCGCCCGCGCTGCTGGCCGAAACCGTGCGCATCGCCGAGCGCTGCCACTTCGACCTCAAGCAACTGCAGTACACCTACCCGCGCGAACTGATCCCGGCCGGACACGACCCGGCCAGCTGGCTGCGCACGCTGGTGGAGGACGGCATGCGATGGCGCTGGAAGACAGGCGCCACGGCCAAACAACGCACGCAGATCGAACACGAACTCGACCTGATCCATACGAAGCAGTACGAGTCCTACTTCCTGACCGTGCACGACATCGTGCGCTTCGCGCGCAGCCAGAAGATCCTGT
This sequence comes from Stenotrophomonas rhizophila, assembly GCF_000661955.1. Lineage (NCBI taxonomy): Bacteria > Pseudomonadati > Pseudomonadota > Gammaproteobacteria > Lysobacterales > Lysobacteraceae > Stenotrophomonas > Stenotrophomonas rhizophila. Next base: position 1,979,637 of record NZ_CP007597.1, on the reverse strand, counting down.
GCCAGGGCCGCGGCTCAGCCGCCAATTCCTCGGTGTGCTACGTCCTGGGTGTGACGGAGATCGACCCCAGCGAGATGGAACTGCTGTTCGAGCGCTTCATCTCCGCCGAACGCGACGAGCCGCCGGACATCGACATCGACTTCGAACACGAGCGCCGCGAGGAAGTACTGCAATACGTGTTCAACCGCTATGGCCGCGAACGCGCCGCGCTCACCGCCGTGGCGATCAGCTACCGCGGCCGCAGTGCGGTGCGCGACGTGGCCCGCGTGCTCGGCCTGCCGCCGGACCAGGTCAACGAACTGGCCGCCTGCCTGGACCGCTGGAGCAGCCACGAACCGCTGCCCGAGGCGCTGCGCGAGCGCGGTTTCGACCCGGACACGCCGCTGATGCGGCGGGTAGTGGCGCTCACCAGCGAACTGGTCGACTTCCCGCGCCACCTGTCCCAGCACCCGGGCGGTTTCGTGATTTCCGAACACCCGCTGTCCACCCTGGTGCCGGTGGAGAACGCGGCCATGGCCGACCGCACCGTCATTCAGTGGGACAAGGACGACCTGGACGCCACCGGGCTGATGAAGGTGGACTGCCTGGCGCTGGGCATGCTCACCGCCGTGCGCAAATGCCTGGCCATGCTGCACGCGCACGGCGCGCCCTTGATGGGCATGGCCGATATTCCCCCCGGCGACACGAAAACCTACGACATGATCTGCCGCGCCGACACCCTGGGCGTGTTCCAGATCGAATCGCGTGCGCAGATGGCCATGCTGCCGCGCATGCAGCCGCGCTGTTTCTACGACCTGGTGATCGAAGTGGCGATCGTGCGCCCCGGCCCGATCCAGGGCGACATGGTTCATCCGTATCTGAACCGGCGCAAGAAGCTCAAGGAAGAAGGCATCGAGGAAATCGACTACCCGCCGGCGCTGGAGAAGGTCTTCAAGCGCACCCTCGGCGTGCCGCTGTTCCAGGAACAGGTGATGCAGCTGGCCGTCGCCGCCGCCGGCTTCAGTCCCGGCCAGGCCGATGCGCTGCGCCGTTCGATGGCCGCATGGAAGCGCCATGGCGGGCTGGAGCCGCACCGCGACCGCCTGCTCGCCGGCATGGCGGCCAACAACTACAGCCGCGAATACGGCGAACGCCTGTTCGAGCAGATCAAGGGCTTCGGCAGTTATGGCTTCCCGGAAAGCCACGCGGCCAGCTTCGCGCTGATCACCTATGTCAGTTGCTGGCTCAAGTGCCACCACCCGTCGGCGTTCGCTGCCAGCCTGATCAACAGCCAGCCGCTGGGGTTCTACACCTCCGACCAGATCCTGCAGGACGCGCGCCGCCATGGCGTGCCGGTACTGCCGGTGGATGTGCGCCACAGCGACTGGGACTGCACGCTGCTGCCGCCCACCGCGCCCGACCGCCCGTTCGGCATCCGCCTGGGCCTGCGCCTGATCGACGGCTTCAGCGAAGATGTCGCCACCGCGCTGGTACAGGCACGCGCCCGGCAGCCGTTCGACAGCGTGGCCGACCTCAGCCAGCGCGCGCGGCTGGATCGCCGCCACCAGGGCCTGCTCGCCGATGCGGGGGCGTTGAAGGGATTGAGCGGCCATCGCCATCGTGCGCGCTGGGAAGTGTCGGGCGTGGAAAAGCCGTTGCCGCTGTTCGACACCGCGCGGGCCACCGTGGAAGCCAGCGTGCCGTTGCCGCCGCCCAGTGCGTTGGAGGACATGCAGGCCGACTACAACAGCACCGGCACCACCCTGGGCCGGCACATGGTGGCCTTCATCCGCGCGCAGCTGCGCCAGCGCCGCTGCCAGCGCTCGGACGAACTGGCGGCCCTGCCGCATGGGCGCACCGTGCGGTTTGCCGGGCTGGTGCGGATGCGCCAACGCCCGCAGACCGCCAGCGGCGTCACCTTCCTGACCCTGGAAGACGAATGCGGCATGGTCAACGCCGTGGTCTGGCGCAAGACCGCCGACCGCCAGCACCGGGTGCTGGTGGAAGCACGGATGATGCAGATCGACGGCCGCCTGGAGCGCGTGGACGGCGTGCAGCACCTGATCGTGAGGCAGATGTACAACATCGATTCGCTGATCGAAGGGGTGCGCACGCACAGTCGGGATTTCCATTGATGCCGCGCAGCAACACGTGACCAACTTCACGATCACTGCAAATACAGACTTTCCCGACTGGTGTCGCAATCAACCAGTGCGGTATGGTCGCGAGCTTCCAAGGATCTGGAGCCGCCAATGTCACGCGCACTCACCGTCACCACGCTGGTTGTCTCCAGCCTTGCGCTTGTCGTTTCCGCCTGGACCGGCCTGCGCCTACACCAGAGCCAATCGCACGACCGGGTGATCACCGCACGCGGGCTGGTCATCCAGGACAGCACCGGCCAGGCCCGGGTGATCCTGGGCGCACCGGTGCCGGACCCGCTCAGCAAGGGCATCTCGCAGGGGCCGCGTGCATCGCCGCTGTCCGGGCTGATCCTGCTCGGCGCCGACGGTTCCGAACGGGGCGGCTACGGCACGGCCGATGTCGGTGATGAAGCCATGCTCACCCTGGACGATGCCAGTGGCACCACCGAAGTGTTCAAGGTCACCGCCAACCCGGATCGCGGCGCCACCCTGGTGATCAAGCACCAGAACAGCACCGGTGCCATGCTCACGTCCTGGCAGGGCAAGCCGGAATTGATCTTCGTCGGCGACAACGGCCAGTCGCACTACGTGCGCCCGAGTACCCCCAGCGCGCCCTGATCCTCCAGCGCCTGGCGCAGGTCAAGCGCAACGCGCCGCGCATCGCCGGCCGTCAGCATGGCCGTGGTGATGCGCAGGCCGTGCACGCCGGGCTGCACGGCAAACACTTCGCCGCCGCGCAGTTGCCACCCGCGCTGGGCCATGGCCAGCACCAGCGGCTGGCTGTCGGCGGCCAGCGGCACCCACAGGTTCAACCCATCCATTACCGCCGGGGTGTGGATGCCCTGCTCGCCCAGCGCCTGCTGCAACACCTGGCAACGCTGCGCATAATCGCGCCCGGCCTTGGCCACGCGCGCCATCACCCGCGCCGAGCCCAGCGCCGCGGCTGCCGCATCCTGCAGCAGGTGGCTGACCCAGCCGGTGCCGGGGGCCATGCGCAGGCGCAGGCGTGCGGCGGTGTCGGCGTCGCAGCCCAGCACCGCCAGGCGCAGGTCCGGCCCGAGCGCCTTGGACAGCGAACGCACCAGCACCCAGCGCCGCGTGCGCGGGGCGATCACCGAGTGGTACGGCTGCTGCGACAACACTGCGAAATGATCGTCCACCAGCACCAGCACCTGCGGATGCCGGTCCAGCACCTGGCGCAGTTCGCGCGCGCGGCGCTGGCTGAGGCTGGCGCCGGTCGGGTTGTGCGCACGCGGGGTCAGCAGCACCGCACGTGCGCCTGCCTCCAGCGCCGCCGCCAGCGCCGCCGGCACCATGCCGTGTTCATCGATGGCCACCGCCAGCGTGGCGTGCCCGCCCGCGCGCAGGGTGTTGAGGCTGCCGAGAAAACACGGATTCTCCACCGCCACGCGGTCGCCGGGCACCAGCCAGCTGCCCAGCACCCGCTCGATCGCATCGACCGCGCCGTGGCTGAGTTCCAGCGCGTACCCAGGCGGGCAATCCGGGTCCAGCTGCGCGCGCGCCAGGCGCTCCAGCTGCGGGTCGATGGTGGGGGTGCCGTACAGGCGCGGAGCCCGTTCCGGCAACAACCCCCGCAGGTCCGGCAGCCACTGCGGGTCGGGGTTGCCACTGGACAGGTCGTGCAGCGCCGAGCCCGCCGCACTGCCCTCCTGCGCGCCCGCGGTCGGGGGCGCGGTCACCACCGTGCCGCGCCGGCCCTGGGTGTGCGCCAGCCCAGCCGCGTCCAGCCGCTTGTAGGCGGCCGCCACGGTATTGCGGTTGATCTGCAGCTGCAGGGCCAGGTCGCGGACCGGTGGCAGCAGCTGCCCCGGCTCCAATGCGCCACTGAGGATCTGCTGGCGGATGCTGTCGAACACCGCGCTGGCGGTCTGGCCGGTGATTTTCATTTTGTCCTATGCCAATATACGGATCGTCCCGGGACAGTGTTGCACGCGCCGGACCGCCCGTGCAGCCGCCCTCGCTTCAGGAGCTCCCCATGCCCATCGCACGCCCCGACTGGCCGCAGGCCACCACCGTCGACGCCATCGCCCACAACCTGGAGGCCGTGCGCCACCGCATCGCGCGCGCCTGCGAACGTGCCGGCCGCGATCCGGCCGGCGTGCGCCTGCTGCCGGTCAGCAAGACTGTCGACCAGGCACGGCTGCGCCTGGCCTGGGAAGCCGGCTGCCGCGAACTGGGCGAGAACAAGGTGCAGGAGGCGCAGGCCAAGGCTGATGGCATGGCCGACCTGCCCATCCGCTGGTCGGTGATCGGCCACCTGCAGACCAACAAGGCCCGCGACGTGGCGCGCTTCGCCAGTGAGTTCCAGGCACTGGACAGCCTCCGCGTGGCCGAAGCGCTGGACCGACGCCTGGCGCTGGAGCAGCGCACGTTGGACGTGTTCGTGCAGGTCAACACCTCCGGTGAGGCCAGCAAGTACGGCCTGGACCCGATCGCGGTTGCCGACTTCGTACAGCAGTTGCCGGCGTTTCCCCAGCTGCGCGTGCGCGGGCTGATGACGCTGGCGGTGTTCTCGCCGGACCCGGACCAGGTGCGCCCGTGCTTCGTGCGTCTGCGCGAATTGCGCGACCGCCTGCGGCCCGGCCTGCCGACGGGCATCGTCCTGGACGACCTGTCGATGGGCATGTCCGGCGACTTCGACCTGGCCATCGAAGAAGGCGCCACCGTGGTGCGGGTCGGCCAGGCCATCTTCGGCGCACGCGCCACCCCGGACAGTTTCTACTGGCCCAGCTCCGCCGCCGAGGGCACCCCATGAAGGCGGTGGCAATCCAGCACGTCGCGTTCGAAGACACCGGGATACTCGCCCCGTTGCTGGCCGCACGCGGTTGGCACCTGCAGGTGCTGCAGGCCGGCATCGACCGCCTGGACGACGCCGAGACCGCCGACCTGCTGATCGTGCTGGGCGGCCCGATCAGCGCCAACGATGTCCACGCCTACCCGCATCTGCGCGTGCTGCATGCCCTGCTGCGCTCCCGCTTGGCCGCGCACCGCCCGACGCTGGGCATCTGCCTGGGCGCGCAGCTGGTGGCACGCGCACTCGGCGGCAGCGTGACGCCGATGGGCGCGAAGGAAATCGGCTTCGCGCCATTGTCGCTGACCGATGCCGGCCTCGCCTCGCCCCTGCGCGCCCTGGTGGGCATCCCGGTGCTGCACTGGCATGGCGAAACCTTCACCCTGCCCGACGGTGCACAGCGCCTGGCGGCCACGCCCGCCTGCGCGCAGCAGGCGTTCGCCATCGGCCACCACCTGCTGGCCCTGCAGTGCCATCCCGAGGTCGACGCCACCCGCATCGACACCTGGCTGATCGGCCATGCCGACGAACTGCAGCGCGCGGGTATTGATCCCCGCACCCTGCGCGAACAGGCCGCCCGTTACGCCGCGCCCCTGGCGGCCGCGGCACGCGACCTCTTCGCCGCCTGGCTGGATGCGCTGCCGCCGCCAACGTCGGTTGCCGCCGCGCCCATCGCCACGGCGGTGCCCGCATGAGCAGCCATCGCCTGATCGTGCACCAGCACGGCGTGCTGCTTGGCCACTTCGACAGCCAAGGTCCACAGGCCCGGCGTCACCTGCATACCCTGGCCGCGCAGTTGCCGGCCGCCGCCGGCTTCCAGCTGCAATGGCAGCAGGCCATCGGCGAACAGCGGCTGTTGAGCAGCGGCCCGGCGGGCCTGAAGGTACTGGGCAGCGAAGTGGTCTATCAGGACATCGCCACGCCCGCAGCATAAGGACACGCTGCCGGCTTGTTCCGCCCACGCCACCGCGCCTACCATCCCGCCAGAGGCCTGCCGCGGTGGTGGGCCCACCGCCGGGCGGAGCACCCCATGGACAGCTATGACGCAATGGAACGCTACATGACCATCGCGCGCTATCTCAGCCTCTTCGCACTGCTGGCCCAACTGGTCCTGCTTGGCCTGCAAGTGGCGGCCTACCGTCGGCACCGTCATGCAAGCTTTCTGGTGCTCAGCCTGGCCAGCATCATCGGACTGGCCTATGGGGCGGTGATCGGCCTGCCGTATTTCACCGCCAGTGCCATGCCGCATGTCCTGTCCCTGATCACGGTGGGGGGCGTGATCGGCATAGCGGCCACGCTGCTGGGGATCACCGGCACGATGCTGCTGTTCCGTGCCTATCGCGGGCTGGTCGAGGACAACGCGCGCGTAAAGGCCCGGCTGGCCGTGCTCGAAGCACAGCAGGCCGGCCCGCCACTGCCGGCCACGGTACCCGGTTCGTCACTGCACCCGTAATAACAGCGGCGTCAGAGGTCCACGGGGCGTGCCAGTGTCTGCATGTGCCGGGCATGCTCGCCCGCCTGCGCATGCAACCACGACCGGAAGGACAGGAACCCCTGGTGCGTTGATGAGCGCGGCGGATACACCAGCCAATGCGACCAGCGCGTCTTCAAACGGTGCGGCGACAAGGCAACCAACTGGCCCGAGTCGAGCAGCAGCCGCGCCCGTGTCACCCGCCCCAGCGCCACCCCGAAGCCGTCCAGGGCGGCGCGATGGTGTGACTCCGACTCGTTGAGCATGGCCACGTAGCGGCGCGGCGGGTCTTGGCCGATTTGTGTAAACCAGCGCTGCCATTCGCCATCGGGATCCCCCAACAGCGGCCATTCCGAGAGCGGGCGCGCATCCACGCCGCCCATGCGATCCACCAGCGCGGGGCTGGCCATCGGCATCAACCACTCATCGAACAACGGCTCGGCGTGCACTCCCGCCCACTGCCCGGCACCCACGCGCAGCGCGGCATCGCACTGCACGTTGCGGTCGAAATCGGTCAGGCGTTCGCTGGACTCCAGGTTGAACTCGATCTCCGGGTGCGCGGCCACGAACGAGCCCAGCCGCGGCACCAGCCAGTTGGAGGCCATCGAAGGCAGCGCGCTGACCGTGAGCACGCGGTCGTGGCGTGCACCGAACGGTTGGAAGACCTGCTGGATCGCATCCAGGTGCGGGCCGACCTGCTCTAGCAGGCGCTGGCCCTCCGGCGTCACCCCCACCCCGCGCGGCTGCCGCAGCAGCAGCGGGTAGCCCAGCCGCTGCTCGAGCTGGCGCATCTGGTGACTGAGCGCGCTGACCGTCAGGTTCAACGACTCCGCCGCCCGGGTGAGGTTGCCCAGGCGCGCGGCGGTGACGAAATTCTGCAGGGACTGCAGGGGCATGCGGGACATGTCGACTTGAATCCTGTTCAAGACCAGGTTGCGGAAATGTCGCTTTTTCGCCCCGCATCCTGCATCTATCGTCAACGCTCCTCAAGTGGAGCGTCGACCATGAACATCTACAGCGGCCTGTTGTTCCTGCAGGGGCACATCACCCACGTCGATCTGGCGCGCCAGCTGGCGGGCGTGGAAGCGGCGCCCGCGGCGCCCTCCCCAACGGGTAAGCGGGAGGCGGCATGCGGCGCAGCCAGAACTGGCGATGAGGCGCGTCCGGGTGCGCCACGGCAACGGGACGCGTGCGCCGATGCCTGAGTGTGCGGACGCGTGTGCAGCCACGCATGTGAACTGACCCCACAAAGTTGGACAGTGGGATCTAGGTACCGAAGGCTTGGATCCGGAATTGAACCGGGCTCTGGCCATTCAGTTTGAGCTTGATGCGCTGGTGATTGTAGTACCGGATGTAGTGGTCCAGTCCGCGTTTGAGCTGGTCAATGCTGGTGAAGCGCTTGAGATGGAAGAATTCCGATTTCAGGGTGCCAAAGAAGCTCTCCATGGCGGCATTGTCCAGGCAATTGCCCTTGCGCGACATGCTCTGCGTGACGGCCTGTTTTTTCAGCAGGTGCTGGTATGTCCGGTGCTGGTACTGCCAACCCTGATCTGAGTGAAGAAGTGGCTTTTCACCGGACTTCAGTCGCAAGAAGGCCTTGCCGAGCATGGCTGTGACCATATCCAGCAATGGGCGTGTGTTTGTCTGGTAGGCCACGATTTCGCCGTTGTACAAGTCCATGATCGGCGACAGATAGAGCTTTTTCCCGCCCACCCTGAACTCCGTGACGTCGGTAACCCACTTTTGATTAGGACGTGAAGCATGAAATTCGCGTTGAAGGGTGTTCGGGGCAACCGCGCCCACCGCGCCGCGGTATGAGGTGTACTTTTTCACCCGCACCACCGATTTGAGGCCCATCAACCCCATCAGACGTTGGACGACCTTGCGATTGATCAGCTCGCCGGCCTGGCGCAGTTCATCGGCAATGCGTCGGTAGCCATATAGGCCTTCATGGCGACGGTAGATTGCCTTGATGCGGCGCTTCAACCCGGCCTGATGGTCAGGCCGGGAGATGGCCTGAGTCTGGTAATAGAACGTGCTGCGAGATAGCGCTGCCGCTTTGAGCAAAAGCGACAGTCGGTGATGCTGCCTCAATCCTTGGACGGCTTGCGCTGTAATGCGCGCTTGGCCGCCTGCTCTTCCTGGATCAAGGCATCGAGTTTTTTTAGGAAGGCATTCTCCGCGCGCAGATACTCCACCTCCTTGAGCAGCTGATCGTGCGTGAGATCCTTGGCAGGCTGGGAGGTCGCGGGCTTTTTTCTCATTCGGAATCGATCACGAGTGGGCGTCAGTGCGCCGATACCACCCGAATCATACTGCCGCTGCCAACGGGGGATGACGCCGGGTCCAGCAATCCCGAAGATTGCCATGGCCTGACGTACCGAAAGGCCATCACGGCTCATCCGCGCCAGAACCGACACCTTGAACTGGTCGGTGTAGCGCCCAGCATCGATCAGGAAGCTGTCCTGTCCATGGTGGCGGTAAGCAGCGATCCACCGATGGACCATTGATGGATCCAGCCCATGCCGCGCGGCTACAGCCCTCACCGGGAGGGTGCCTGCGGCACCCTCCCGGGCGACCTTGAGTTTGAAACACCTGTCGTACTTCGTCATGAACACCCCGGCTATTGAATGGGTGTCCAACTTCCGGGGGTCAGTTCAATGGCGTGGCTCTACCGGGGGGCCGGCAGCACGCGTGGCTGCTGGTCGTACCACTCGCGTGCGCCGGCCAGGTGCCACTTGCGCTCCTGGCCGTCCAGTTCGATGCCCGCGCCCAGAACGCCCCAGCGCAGGTACAGGTTGCCGCGGCGCCGCGCCTCGGCCAGGTCCAGCCGCGCGCGTAGCGACAGCCGCTCGTTTTCGGCCTGCAGGTCATCCACCCACATTTCGCCACTGCGCCAGCGCAACTGCCCGCTGGCCTGCACCTCGCCGGAATCGAGCATGCCCAGCACCCAGCGCGGGTACGCGCTGCGCTCGGCGAACACGCCCAGCAGCGGTCCCGCATCGCGCAGGCGCAGATCGGCCTGGGCGGTGACCTCAAACGGCGCAGCCGCATCGATATGGCCCTGGCGCAGTGCCACCGTGCCCCACCAGTTGGCCTGTCCGCCGCTGTCGCCGACCTGGATGTTGCGCAACGCTACCGTGGTGCCGCCCAGATCGAACTGCTTGGCATCGAAGTCGGCACGCTTTACCCGTGCCTGCAGCTGCGCGTCGCCGCGCAGCGCGATACCGGCCACCTGCAGTTGTGCGCCGCGCCCGCGCAGGTCGGCCCGGCCGGTGCCCACGCGACCGGCCGAATCCAGTTCCACATCGCCACTGAGCAGGCCGGTACCGCCCAGCAGGCGCACATTGCCAGTGCCGCCGCCCAGGTAGCGGTTGTACGCGGTGAGGTCGGGCACGCGCGCGTCGTTGAAGCGCAGGTGCGCACGCATGCCGTCACGCAACTGCTGCAGGCGGGCGTCGCCGCGCAGGGTCAGCGCCATGGCGTGGCCGTCGAACAGCAGCGCCTTGGGCGCGCCGGTCGGTGCCGCGCGGAACGCCGGGATCTTTACGTCCAGCTGCGCCTGCGCCGGTTCGCCGGCCACGATGCTGCCGTGCGCATTGGCCTGCCCGAGCAGCCGCACCCCGGCCACCTCGGCCACGGCCGCCACCTGCGGGATGTCCAGCGTACTGCCCGCCGCCAGCTGGCCATCGGCAATCTTCAGGTCGCCTTCCAGCAGGCCGCCGCCATCGAGGTGGAACCACGGCTTGCGCACGAACAGATCGGCGATCCAGTTCAGCGACTCGAACTTCCATGCGCCCTGCACCTGCCCGGTCAGCCGCGGCAGCAGTTCGGCCGGGGCGCGGAACGGGATTTTACGGCCGGTGATGCGCAGGTCGGCATGCAGTTCGCTGCCGGTTTCCGGGTCACGGGGCAACCGTGCCTGCACGCGCATGTCCTGTGCCACATCCAGCTGCAGCGCCAGCAGCCCGCGATCATCGGCGTTCACCCCGGCATGCACCGGCACCCGCCACACCACCCGGCTGCCGGGTTGCAGCGCCCCCCGGTCCAGCACCACATCGCCGGTAAGACGGGCGTTCGACGGCGCGCTGCCGACGCTGACGTGCGGTCCGCCGGTGTCGATTTCCACGGCGCGGCTGCGCGCATCCACCTGCAGTTGTGCCCAGGTGATGTCCAGCTTGCGCAGGCCCGGCGCTTCGTCGCGGTAGTGGCGCGGGAAATGGAACCGCGCCGCAAGGTGGGCCTCATCGAGCACCCGCACCCCGCCCACGGTCACCTCGGCCTGCTCGAACCCGGCCGTGGAGTCGAACAATTCAGACGGCCCGCCCTTCAACTGCTTGAGGAAGCCGACCGTGCCGTGCCCCTGCCCTGCGATGAAGAGCGTGCCGAAACGGCCGCTGCGGATGCTGTCGCTGTGGATCGCGTCGAAGCGCAGCGTCCAGCCGCGGTCGCTGCGCGGCGGCGGCGGAATGCCCTTGTCCACGCGCTCGACCTCGGCCTCCACGCCCGTGGCCTCGATACGCGGTATGCGCACCTCACGGCGGAACAGCGCCGGCAGGTCGATCCAGGCGCCCGCGCGGTCGGCGCGGAAAATGTAGACCGTGTGCCCGGCCTGCCCGCGCATGCGCACGTTCCAGACCACGGCATGGCCAGGCAGCAGGGTCAGCGCCGGCCCGGTCTGCATGCTGAACTTTTCAGGTTTGCGGTTGGTGACCGCGTCGAACAACGGCGTATTGAGGAACACGTTGCCGGCGATCAGGTACAGCGCATACAGCGCCAGCAGCGAGAGCAACGCCACGCGCCACGGCCGGGGCCAGCGCCGGACGCGCTCGGGAATCAGGGGCATGTAGATACGCGCGCGGAAGCAGAATGACCCTCACACTATCGGCAGACCGCTGGCGCAGCCGCGTGAAGACGACGCACGACAGCGTGCGGCAGGTCACTCCGCGCGGGGTGCGGGCACCGTTGCGCCAACGCGCTGCATGCCTTTACTGTGCCATCGCGCCGGCAGTGATCGCGGCCGGACCGAAGACAGCAAAGGAGCGTGACGGCATGATGCAGGTCGTGGAGACCTTCGGCCTTGAACTGGTCGCCTGGATGGGAGGCGTGGCAGCGGGGTATCTGGCGTGGGCGTCCGCGCCGTTCTGGTGGCCCGCGATGCGGGCGTTCGGCGGCCGTCGCCGGCTTCCGCGCCCGCTGCTGTTCAGTACCTGCGCCGGGTGCATGGCCTATGCGGCGTACCTGGCGTTCCTGGTCGCACTGCGCCTTCTGATCCTCGCGGCACCGCCCGTGTCCGCCGCGCTGGATCAGCTGGCATCACACCCCGGCATGGCCGCGACGCTGCTTGCCGCACTCGTGTACGGCCTGCCCCTGCTGGTGTTTACCGGATGGGCTGCGCGCTTTCTCGGCGCACGCTGGGCGCGGCTCCTGCCGCCGCCCCTTGATGCGCGGCCCGCAACATGATCCGTGAAGACGCGATCCTCCATGGTCTGGTGCTGCTCTGGGTGTCAGTACCGTTGTGGGCGCCGGCCCTGCGCGCCTGCCTGCCCTGGCGTCGCCTTCCCTGTGCCGGCAGGTTCACCCTGACGGTTGCGGCGCTGGTCTACGGCGCCTTCGCCGCCTGCGTGGCGCTGGTGATGCTGCCGGCAGAGGTGCTGGCCATATTCATCGGCCCGCAACTGCTCGAGATGGGCTCACCCGCCGGCCGCTGGGTGAGCGCGCTGCATGCCGATGTCGTGTTGCCGGTGTTTTCGGCCTTCATCCCGGCGCTGCCCGGCGTGACCTGGGTGGTCATGCTGTTGCTGGCCAGGCGCTGGCCGGTCATCTGCGCCCGACTGGGCCTGCACGTCCTGCCTGTCCCCCAGCCATCCCCAGACAGCACAGGCGCCTAGCGGGCGAATGCCGTTCAGTGCGCCGCCGCGTCCGGCAGCGTGGCGATCACCTTGATTTCCACGTCGAACCCATACAACCAGGTCACCCCGATGCCGGTCAGGGTTGGATACGGCGCCTGGCCCCAGTACTCGGGCACGATCGCCCAGACGCGTTCGAAGATCGCTTCGGGATCGACCAGGAACACGGTAACGTCGACCACGTCGTCGAACGTGCAGCCAGCCGCGCCCAGCACGGCGTTGAGGTTCTCGAACGCGCGTCGCACCTGGTCCTCGAGCACCGGTTCGGGCGAACCGTCCTCGCGGCTGCCGACCTGCCCGGACACGAACAGGAGGCCATTGGCGCGTACCGCCGGCGAATAGCGGTTACGTTCGTACAGGGCCTGCCGGCCCGGCGGGAAGACCACGTCACGGGTTGCCATCGTTTTCTCCAAGGGCCATCAGGCCGATCCAGTGCACTGCCGCCACGGTAGGCCGACGCGGCCCCGTGATAAACGCCCCACACCGACCATCACTGTTTGTAGAATCCAAACAATTCCTCCCGGATGCCCCGCATGGACCGGTTCGACGCAATGCAGGCCTTCGCCCGGGTGGTGGAAACCGGCAGCTTCACCAAGGCCGCGCAGAGCCTGCACCTGAGCAGGACCACGGTTACCCAGCTGGTGCAACAGCTGGAGGCGCGGTTGCGCGTGCGCCTGCTCAATCGCACGACGCGGCAGGTCAACCTCAGCGCCGACGGCGCGGCCTACTACGAGCGCGTGTTGCGCCTGCTGGCCGACATTGACGATGCCGAAACCAGCCTGTCCGGCGCAGCCGCCGCGCCGCGCGGGCGCCTGCGCGTGGATGCGCCCGCGCCCCTGGCGCGCCTGATCCTGGCGCCGGCACTGCCCGGCTTCCATGCGCGTTACCCGGAGATCCAGCTGCACCTGGGTGTCAGCGACCGCAATGTCGACCTGATCGACGAGCGCGTGGACGCGGTAATCCGCGGCGGCGAGATCACCACGCCGTCACTGGTGGCCCGTCGCATCGGCGACCTGCAGGCCGGCCTGTACGCCGCGCCCGCCTACCTGGCGCAGGCCGGCACACCGGTGGACCCGCACGACCTGGAAAGCAGCCCCCACCACATCGTCGGCTACCTGCGCGCGCGCACCGACACGGTATTGCCCTTTGCCCTGCGCCGCGACGACCAGCAGCGCGACGTGCACGGGCGGTATCTGCTGGCGGTGGATGATGGCAACGCCTATCTGGCCGCGGGCGTGGCCGGGCTCGGCGTGCTGTGGCTGCCCGACTACATGGCCGCCGCGCACGTCACCAGCGGCGCGCTGGTGCGCGTGCTGTCGGACTGGCAGGTGGCGCCCATGCCGCTGTATGTTGCGTTTCCGCCGAACCGCCACGTCAGTGCCAAGCTGCGCGTGTTCATCGACTGGGTGGCGGCGCTGCTGGAAACGGTCGCCCCGGTCCAGACGCTGCGCCCGCGCTGACCCTGCTGTCACTGACCCGCTTGACCGAGACCGCCATGCCCCGTCGCTTCCGTGCCGCCCTGCTTGTCGCCCTGGCCTTCGGTGGACCGGCGGTGGCGCAGACCCCTGCGCCCCCGACCACACAGGACCCGGCGCTGACCGCCTTGTTCGACTGCCACTTCGGCTATGCGCAGCAGCACTTCCGCAGCACCGCCAGCGCCACCGAAATCGCCACGGCGGCCGCCTCGTACTGCGAACCGGCCTTGCAGGCGGCCGGGCTTGGCACCTACCTGCGCGCGCTGGATGCCGGGTTGCCGGCAGACAGCGCGGAGGCATCACGCATCGGCATGCTCGACGAACTGCGCGCCATGCTGCCCGGCTTCACCATCGACAAAGTCCTCCAGTTCCGCGCCGCCAGCGACGCGCCCTGAGCTGGCGCGCGCCTTCACCCACAACCCGAAGTCCTTCATCACCTCCACCACCGGCTGCAGCCGTCGGCCGTCGTCGGTGAGGGCGTACTCCACCTTCACCGGCACGGTGGGATACACGGTGCGGCTGATCAGCCCGGCCTCTTCCAACGCGCGCAGGTCCAAGGTGAGCATGCGCTGCGAAATCGCCGGCATATCGCGGCGCAGGTCGTTGAAGCGCTTGGTACCGTCGAGCAGATACGAGGCGATCAACAACCGCCAGCGTCCGCCCAGCAGACGCATCGCCTCTTCCACCGAGCAGCCCGATACGTTGTCTTTCATGGTGGGGCCTCGCGTGTGCCAACAGGTATACATTATGTACCTACACCACGAAATAGTGCCTTCTTCCGTTTTTATACCGCGCCCCTAGAATGCGCCGGGACGCCTCCCATCGAGGCCCCCGCCCTGCACCTGGATACCGCGATGAAGCTCTACTACCTGCCTGCCGCCTGCTCGCTCGCCCCGCACATCGTGCTCAACGAACTCGGCCTGGATGCCACCCTGGTCAAGGTCGACCACCGCAGCCATCGCACCGAACACGGCCAGGACTACCTGCAGGTCAACCCGCTGGGCTATGTACCGGCGCTGGCCCTGGATGACGGCAGCGTGCTGCGCGAAGGCGCTGCGATCCTGCAGTACCTGGCCGACCAGAAACCCGAACGCGGTCTGGCCCCGGCCGTCGGCAGCCCTGATCGCTACCGGCTGCAGGAATGGCTCAGCTTCCTTGGCACCGAGATCCACAAGGGCTTCATTCCACTGCTGTACGCGGTGGCCGCCGGAAAGTACGTGGACACGGCACGCCCGAAACTCGAACAGCGCTTCGCCTGGATCGACCAGCAGCTGGCCGACCGCGACTACCTCATGGGGGATCATTTCAGCGTGGCCGATGCCTACCTGTTCGCCTTGCTCGGCTGGGGACAGGCGGCGTGGCTCACCTCGTACTACAAGGCAGATATCCACTTCGACGGCCTGCAGCATCTGCAGGCGTGGTATGCCCGCGTGCGTGCGCGGCCATCGGTGCAGCAGGCACTGGCCGCCGAAGGACTGCAGTAACGGCCTGTATGGCCGCATGCCGGGTCGACGCGTGGCGCTACGGGCGCCACATCAGAATCAACACCACCATCAGCAGCATGGCACCCGCGCCGATGGCCAACAGGCCAAGCTGGATATCGGCCATCCGCGAAATGCGTGCATCACCCAGCTGCCGGTGGCGGCGCAGGAACAGGAAACGTGCATAGTCCGCATTGCCGTGATGGTGCCGGCCCAGTCCGAAGGTGTGCGGTTGCCCGAGCGCGGTGAACACGGCGGGGTGATCCCGGCGCAGCCACAGCAGCATCACCACATTGAA
Organism: Stenotrophomonas rhizophila; assembly: GCF_000661955.1. Taxonomy (NCBI): domain Bacteria; kingdom Pseudomonadati; phylum Pseudomonadota; class Gammaproteobacteria; order Lysobacterales; family Lysobacteraceae; genus Stenotrophomonas; species Stenotrophomonas rhizophila. Next base: position 1,964,071 of record NZ_CP007597.1, on the reverse strand, counting down.
TGGCAGGCTGGCGATGATCAGCAGAAACGCGATCAGCAGCAGCCGCCCCAGGATTTCTTCCATACCTGCTCCCCCGAGCGTATTACGCGCGGCCATCCCCGATGGCGCTAGCGCGATGATAGCCCAGGGCTGCGCTTGCCGGAGGGATGTCAGCGCCCGGCCACTGCGGTCTGCGCGCGCGACCGCGGCAACGGGTGGATGGCCAGCGTATCGCCACGGCAGACATCCACCGCGTGATACACCGCGCGGCGGCCGTTGCCGAAGGTCATGCGCAGGTCGAAGCGGCAGCCCTGCTCGCCCAGCCGCACCATGCTGCTGCCACCGCCACCGGCCAGCACCTCGATCGGGCGCGCGACGAACGCATCGCTGCCGGCCGGTGCCACCTCCAGCGCCACCACGCTGTCATGCGCGCGGTTGAGCAGGCCCAGGTAACGGGCCTCGCCAGCGTGGGCGTGGGCGGCGGCGCAGAGTGAAACAGCCAGCAGCGGGCAGATCAGGACGGTGCGGATCAGGTTCATGGCGGCATCTCCGTGGCGGTGAAGGACACCCGCATCAGGCGCTTCCCACCCGCCGCCGCCAACCGATCCGGGACCAATCGTCGCCACGCGCGGGCCAATCGTAATGGGCCGCCATGGCGCTTCCCGCCCCCTGCCCCCACGCCTAAGATGAGCCTGCCGCACACGCGCGGCGCAGGACCGACGATGCTCATCCGCCTTGGCAGTACCCAGATCCGCCTGTCCCGCTACATCGCCCTGTGGACGATGGTGGCCCTGGTGTTCGCCGTGCAGAACGCCATCAACGTGGGCATGCCCCGTACCGACTGGCCCTTCTGGGACCTGGCCCGCTGGTCGCTGATCCAGTGGTACACGTGGGCGGCGCTGGCACCAACGGTGTTCCGTCTCGCCGAACGTTTCCCGATGCGCGGCACCGGGCGCTTCCATGGGCTGGGCGCGCAGGTGCTGGCCAGTCTGTGCGTCACGTTCGCCGCGATGATTCTGGGCGCGCTGGTCTCCACCCTGTTCGAACCCAGCGGGTTTGCCGAGCAGCTGGGGTACTTCCTGGAGCAGCACTTCGCCATTGGCCTGCTGACCTACTGGACGCTGTTTGCGATCCAGCAGGCCCTGCATTTCCACGCTGAAAAGGCCCGGCGCGAACTGGAAGCCAGCCAGCTGGCCACCGAGCTGGCGCAGTCGCGCCTGCTGTCGCTGAAGGCGCAACTGCAGCCGCACTTCCTGTTCAACACGCTGCACGCGATCATCACCCTGCTCGACGAAGACACGCTGTCGGCCGAAGACATGCTGCTGCGCCTGAGCGAGCTGCTGCGTGCGTTCCTGGAAGACTATGACGGCCAAGAGATCAGCCTGCGCCAGGAACTGGACCTGATCGAGCTGTACCTGGGCATCCAGCGCATCCGCTTCAAGGACCGCCTGACCACCCGCACCTATATCGCCCCGGATACGCTGGACTGCGCCGTGCCCAGCCTGATCCTGCAGCCGCTGGTGGAGAACGCGCTGCGCCACGGCATCGGCCAGCGCGTGGGCAGTGACACCATCGAAATCGACGCGCGGCGCGACGGCGACGCGCTGTGCATCGAGGTGCGCAACCGCAACAGCACGTTGTCGACCGAGCCGCCGGTGTCGGCCGGGCATGGCATCGGCATGTCCAACACCCGGCTGCGCCTGAAGGAGCTGTATGGCGATGCCGGCGAGGTGCGGCTGGACATGCTCTGGCCCGAAGGCGTGGCGTGCCGCATCCGGGTGCCGTTCCGGGTGCTGGAGAGCGCTGACGACGCGCCCGAGTTCACCCCCGGGGTGGCGCCGGCATGACCCTGACCGTACTGGTGGTCGACGACGAACCGATCGCCCGCCATGCCATCGTGCGCCTGCTGCGCGACGATGCCGACATCGAGATCGTCGGCGAGTGCGGCGACGGCGTGTCTGCGGTGGCGGCCATCCGCAACCAGTCGCCGGACCTGGTGTTCCTGGACATCCAGATGCCCGCCATCAACGGCATGGACGTGGTGGCCACCATCGGTGCCGAACGCATGCCGGCCACGGTCTTCGTGACCGCCTACGAGCAGTACGCAGTGAAGGCGTTCGAAGCCAACGCGGTGGACTACCTGGTTAAACCGTTCAGCCGCGAGCGCTTCGCCGCCACGCTGCAGCGGGCCAAGGCCCGGCTGTCGGCCGCGGCCGGGGTGGGCGCGCAGGCGTCGGCGCAGATCCTGCAGGCGCTGGATTCGCTGCGCCAGCGCGACGACTACCTGCAGCGGCTCCCGGTGCGCGTGGATGAGCACGTGGTGCTGGTGGCGGTGGATGACATTGTCTGGATCAAGGCGGCCGGCAACAACGTGGAAATCCACCTGGCCGACCGCATGCACGCGCTGCGCGACACCATGGCCAGCCTCGCCGCGCGCCTGGATCCGCGCCACTTCGCCCGCGTGCACCGCTCGGCCATCGTCAACGTGCGCCGGGTCAAGGCGATCCATCCGTGGTTCAACGGCCACCACGTGGTGACCCTGGATACCGGCCAGCAACTGCGCATGAGCCGCTACCAGAACGAGGCGTTCCTCAAGCTGGTCTCCACGCGAACCCCGTAGCGCCGGGCTCTGCCCGGCTGCGAGACAGCCGAGCCCCGTAGAGCCGGGCTCTGCCCGGCTGCGGAACCACCGCGCCCGTCCGGCCACGCACAGCATCCATCACGCAACCAACCCGCGCTCCTCGGCGCGCAGGGTCAGCACCTCCACCCCGTCGGCGGTCACCAGCACCGTGTGCTCGGCCTGCGCCGACAGCTTCCCGTCGCGCGTGGTCACCGTCCAGCCATCGTCGCTCATGTCGATCGCCGCGCGGCCCTGGTTGATCATCGGCTCGATGGTGAAGGTCATGCCCTCCTCCAGCACCAGCCCGTCACCGCGCCGGCCGTAATGCAGCACCTGCGGCTCTTCGTGCATTTCCTGGCCGATACCGTGGCCGCAGAATTCCTTGACCACGCTGTAGCCGTGCGCCTTGGCATGCTGCTGGATCGCAAAGCCGATGTCGCCCAGCGTGGCGCCCGGCCGCACCACGCCAATGCCCTTCCACATCGCCTCGCGGGTCACCCGTACCAGCCGCTTGGCCGCGTAGTCGACTTCGCCGATCAGGTAGGTCTTGCTGGAATCGGCGATGTAGCCGCCCTTTTCCAGGGTGATGTCCAGGTTGACGATGCTGCCGCTGCGCAGCACCGCATCGGCCGAGGGCACGCCATGGCAGACCACGGTGTCGATCGAGCTGTTGAGCACGTAGGCAAAGCCGTACTGGCCCTTGCTGGCCGGCCGCGCCTGCAGGTGATCGACGATGAAGCGCTCCACCCAGTCGTTGACCTGCAGCGTGCTCATGCCCTCCAGCGGCAGCTGGTCCAGCGCCTCGAACACCTGCGCCAGCAGACGACCGGAGGCACGCATCAAGGCCTGTTCTTCCAGCGTCTTGATCATGCCTCGGCCACCCGCAACGCGCCCGGCGCGACCCCGGCCGCGCGCAGTTCGCGGCTGACGATCTCCTGGTAGCTCATGCCGGGGTTCATCTCGCACAGCATGCCGATCTTGATCCAGAAGCCGGCCTGGGCGTTGATCGAGCGGCCGGAGACGCCGCTGGCGCGGCGCAGGTTGTCGTGCAGTTCGTCGTCGATGTTGACGATGCCCATGGGCTGGCGTCCGAATGATTGATATACACAGCATATATGTTTCGTATATCCCCGCCAACCGCGTCCTGCGCCATCGACCGCTGCAGGCGTGAGAAGATCCGCGTGCTTGACCCACCATGCCAACAAGGAAGCAGCAGATGGGAAAGATCGCCCTAGGCACCACGGGTGCGATTGCCGTGATCACCGGCGTGGCATTGCTGGGCTTCTCTCCTGCGGGCTGCAGCTGTATCAGCCCGGTCAACCTGCTGTCCTTCGCGGCCGGCTACAGTGCGCCCGGTACCCTGCTGAGTCCGGCGGCGCTGGAAGCCGGTCTGAACAAGACGCTGCACGGCATGCCGCTCGCGCCGCAGCGGCGCGCCCTTGGAGACGACTACTGCCAACAGACCACCCCCGAGCGGATGGTCTGCCGCATCCCGGTGCACACCTCGCTTTTGTTGGCGCATGGGCTGGATGTCACCTTCCAGGCCAGTGGGGGGCGCATCACCCGCGTGTCGGTCGCGCGCGCCGTCTGGCTGGGCGACTGATCAGCAATACGCGGTCGCCTCGATCTCGAACAGCATCCCGTCCAACGCCAACCGCGGCACGGGAATCAAGGTGCAGGTCGGTGCCCGGCCCAGCGGCCAGCGTTGGCCGATCTGCGCGGACAGCATGCCCAGCCGGTCCTGGTCATGGTCCACCACCAGCACCGTGAGTTTGGCCACGTCGGCCAGGCCGGCACCGGCGGAGGCCAACGCCAGCGCCAGGTTGTCCAGGGCCTGCGCCACCTGCACCTCGAAGCGCGGCGAGAGCGTGCCGTCTGCGGTTTCCCCGCCCTGCCCGGCCACGTGGATCACCCGCGCCGGCAAGCGCACGACCGCCACGTGCGAGTAGCCGTTGGCACTGGGGTCATACAGACCCGCGGGATTGATGAAGCCGAACAGGCCGACGGGCGCAGCGGGGGTGTCACTGAACATGGGGCATGCATCCAGGGAGGGAGCACGCAGTGTCCGACCTCAACTGAAGTTGAGGTCAACGACAATCGTTGGAATGCTGCGGTCCACGCCGAGCGGGTAGTTCGATGCCGCCTAGGTCCAGGCAGGATCGGCGGTGAAATCGATGGTCAGCCAGAACTCGCTGCCGCGCGCGTCCAACCGTTCGGCGATCTCGTCACGCAATGCATCCACGTTGCCGATGGTGCCGATCACGGTGTCCGGGTGGGTCAGGATGTGGATCTCGACGAACCGCATGCGCCCCATCTTGGCCACATGGCTGGTGAAGTCCAGATAGCCGTGTTCGGTCACGAATGCCTGCATGACCGCCTGCACACGTGCGTCCAGCGTATCCGGTGCCACCTGCAGCACCTCGCGCATGGCCTTCCAGGCACTGCGCAACGGGACCGGCAGCACTGCAACGCTGATGGCCGCCAGCACCAACGGGTCCAGATAGGGAATCCAGTGCGCGTGCGCACCATCGCGCAGCACCAGCGCGATGCCGAAGGCCAGCACCACCGCCAGGCTCATCAGGCCGCTCAACAGCCAGGCCCGCACGTCCAGCCACAGCAACGCCGACTGCAGCCGCAGCGCACGGGTCCGCACGAACGCGGCCATCGCCAGGTTGCTCACACACAGCACGGTCGCCCACACCAGCGCGGGCCCGGCCTTGACCTCATGGCCGCCGGTGGTGAGCCCGATGATCGAATTGGCCAGCGCGTAGATGCAGGCCAGCGACAGGATCGCCCCGCCCAGTGCCTCCACCATCGGCTCCAGGTGCCAGTAGCCGTACTGGAAGCGCGGGCTTTCTTCCCGCGCCACCAGCCGCAGCACCGACAACGCCACCAGGGTCAGGGCCACGTCGACCAGGCTGTACACGCCATCGAACAGTATGGCCTGCGATCCCACCAGCAGGCCACCGGCAAAGCCGGTGGCACTGACGGCCAGGGTCACCGCGATCGAGAATGTCAGGACCCGCTGCTCGCGTGCTGTATCCATCGCTTGCCGAGGGCCTGACCGGACTCAGACCTTCAGCACCTCCACCTTGTAGGTTGGCGTCGCGCCGTCGCGGTCGATGATAAGCCCATGCACGTCCGACTCGAAGCCCGGGAAGCGGGCGTTCTGCTCGCGGGCAATGCGCAGCGACTGGATGATCGGCTCGTCGCTGGCCCCGAAGCGCTCGCCCGGCATGATGGTCGGGATGCCCGGCGGGTACGGCACCAGCATGGTGCCGGCGATGCGGCCGCTGATCGCCTCGATGTCGACCCGTTCGATCTGCCCGCGCACCAGGTGGTCGTATGCCTCGGCCGGGGTCATCACCGGCTCGGGCAGGTCCACGTACATCTCGCGCATCACCTTGGGCACGGCGAACTCACGGTTGAATTCATGCAGCGCCTGGCACAGGTCGCGCAGGCCCCAGCCGGCATAGGCCACCGGGTAGTCGGCGGCCAACCCCGGCAGCGCCCGGCTCAGCGGCGCATTGGCGTCGTAGAGCTCCTTGAACGCCATCAGCTCGGTCACCAGCGTGCTCCACTTGCCCTTGGTGATGCCCATTGAGAACAGGAACAGCACCGAGTACAGGTTGGTCTTTTCCACGGTGATGCCGCGCGTCCACAGGAACTTGCTCAGCACCGCGGCGGGAATGCCGCGCTGGCCGATCTCACCGTCGATCGACAGCCCCGGGGTCAGCAGGGTCACCTTGATCGGGTCGATCAGCACGTAGTCTTCGACCAGCCCGTCAAAGCCATGCCAGTGCGCATCGGGCTGCAGGTACCACTCGCTGCGCTTGGCCACCATCGGCGCCGGTGCATCGCCCTTGGCCAGCGAACGCTCCAGCTTGTCCGGCTGCCAGACGCTGAACCACCAGTCGTCGCGGCCCAGGTCCTCGCGTACATGCAGCATCGCGCGGCGGAACGCGATTGCCTCGTCGTGCATTTCCTGCACCAGCGATTCGCCGGCCGCGCCCTCCATCATCTTCGAGGCCACATCGCAGGCCGCGATCACCCCGTAATGCGGGCTGGTGGTGGTGTGCATCATGAACGCTTCGTTGAAGCGCTCGGCATCCAGCTCGCGCGAGGCCGCATTGCGCACGTGGATCATCGAGGCCTGCGAGAAGGCGGCCAGCAGCTTGTGCGTGGAGTGGGTGGTGAAGATGATCGCGTCCTGCTCACGCGGCTTGCCCTTGGCCATGCCGTAGTGATTCTCGTAGAACGGATGGAACGCCGCATAGGCGTACCAGGCCTCGTCGAAGTGCAGGAAATCGACCGCGCTGCCGATCTCCTCGGCGATCTTTTCCGCGTTGTAGCACAGGCCGTCATAGGTGGAATTGGTGACCACCGCGATGCGCGGCTTGGAGCCGGCCTTGAACGCCTTGCTGGCCAGTGGATTGGCGGCGATGGCCTGGTGCAGCGACTCGGGCGTGAACTGGTCCAGGCTGATCGGGCCGATGATCCCATGCGCGTTGCGGCTGGGGGTGAAGTACACCGGGATGCCGCCGGTCATGATCAGCGAGTGCAGCAGCGACTTGTGGCAGTTGCGATCAACGAACACCACATCGCCGCGGCCCACCGTGCCGTGCCAGACGATCTTGTTGGCCGTGGAGGTGCCGTTGGTGACGAAGAAGGTGTGGTCCGCGCCGAAGTTGCGCGCCGCTTCATCTTCGGCTGCCTTGATCGGGCCGGTATGGTCCAGCAGCGACCCCAGCTCCGGCACCGAAATAGACAGGTCGCTGCGCAGGGTGTTCTCACCGTAGAACTGGTGGAACGCACGCCCCACCGGGGATTTTGTGAACGCCACCCCGCCGGCATGCCCGGGCGTATGCCAGGAGTAGTTGGACTCGGCCGTGTGGTGGATCAGCGCCTTGAAGAACGGCGGCAGCAGGTTGGCCATGTAGTCTTCGGCCGCCCGCATCACCTGGCGCGAGATGAAGCTCTTGGTGTCCTCGAACAGGAAGATGTAGCCGTGCACGTACTTGAGCAGCTTGCTGGGTACCTTCTCGATGGTGCGTCGCTCGCCATACAGGAACACCGGCAGGTTGCCGCGGCGCGCGCTCTGTTCACGCAGGAAGCCGAGCAGGCGCTGGAACTGCTCGGGCTTGTCCTCGGTGCCGTCGATGGAGATCAGCACCGCCGAGGCCGCCACATAGGTCCGTGCGCCGGCCTGGGCGTCAGCCAGGGTCAGGCCGCACAGCACGCGCTGGTCGTTCTTGCGCAGCTCCTCGACCAGCGCCCGGATCAGGATGCCCCCGATGCGCGGGGACTCGTAATCGTCGTCGATGACGATGATGGGGTAATCAAGCGACTTGAAATACACAGGCATTCTCCTGGGGGAAGATCACGAAAGCGTCGTGCGGACGGCGGCGTCCAGCGCGGGCAGCTGGCCACGCTGGCGGCGGCGCTCCTCGCTGAAGAACGGGTAGAACACCGTAATGAACAGCACGAACAGGAAGGCGTACTGGACGATGCTGCCCGACGACCCGAAGATCGCCCACAGGCAGTACACCACCGTGACGCTGGTGAGCAGCCAGAACGCACCGGTGTGCACCAGCGTGTGCGAGCGCTCGACCACGAAATAGCAGGCCACGCACGAATAGATGTAGGGCAGCAGGGTCAGCACCACGGCGGCGGAGGTAATCACGTCGAACTGCGCCGACGCGGTTGCCGAAGTCGAGGTGACCAGCACCGCCAGGGTCATCAGCACCGCCACGATCAGCACGCCCTTGACCGGCACGTCGTCCTTGTTGGTCTTGCTGAAGATGCTGGGGAACAAGCCGTCGTCGGAGGCGGCCTTGGCGCTTTGCGCGGTCAGCAGGATCCAGCCGCCCAGCGAACCGGCCGCGCCGACGAAAGCGCACAGGCTGACCAGCGCCCCACCCCAACCGCCCACCGCATTGGCGGCGGCCAGCGCGAACGGCGCATCGGACACCTGCAGGTCGCCGTTGGGCACCATGCCCATGATCACCGAGGAGCTGGCGATGTAGGCAATGGCGGCCAGGAACACGCCGGCCAGCGTGGCGCGGGCCACGTTCTTTTCCGGGTTTTCCACCACGCCAGCGGTGACCGATGCCGACTCCACGCCGATGAAGGCCCACAAGGTGAGCGCGGCGGCGCTGGAGATCGCGCCGAAGTTGGATTCACCGGACACGTTGTAGGCGCCCTTGAAGATCGTCGGGTCGAAGAAGAACCAGCCGAAGATGGCGATGCCCAGAATCGGCACCAGCGCGAAGCTGGTGGTCACCGTCTGCAGCTTGCTCACGAATGAGGGGCCGATCACGTTGGCGAAACTCAGCGCCCAGACCAGTGCCAGCACGGCCAGGCAGCGCGGCAGCGGCTCGGACAGGATCGGGAAGAAGTAGCTGAAGTAGCCCACCGCCGCGATCGGAATGGCCACGTTGCCGATCCAGTTGGCGAACCAGTAAATGGTGTTGGTCTGGAAGCCCATGTACGGACCGAACCAGTCGCGTGCATAGGCGTAAGGACCACCGGCCTTGGGCGCCAGCTTGCCCAGTTTGGCGAACACGAACGCCAGCAGCAGCGCGCCGGCGGTGGTGATCAGCCAGCCCCAGATGGACGCCGTGCCGATCTTGGCCAGGCTGGAGGGCAACAGGAATACCCCCGAACCCATCATGTTGCCGGCCACCAGGAAGGTGGCACCGACCACCCCGATTTTCTTTGCTTCTGCCATGACGGTTTCTCCTTTGCCAGGCATGGGCCCGGTCACGCCGGGCGGTAGGGTCTACTTGATGAAGTTGTATTGCAGGCTGCCCTGCAGCCGCACCGTGTCGCTGCGCTGCCCGCGCTGTTGCTCCAGTTGCCCGTACAGCAGTTCCATGCCCATGGTCCAGGACGGCGCCGGGCTCCACAGCAGGTTGAACACGCCGTAGCGGCTGCGGCGGAAGGCGTCGTCGGCGAGCGCGGCGTTGCGCTCGCCACTGAGCTGGCCGTAGATCAGGTTGGAGCGCCACATCGGCGTCCAGTAGTGGGTGTAGCCGACGAAACCACCGTGCAGCCGCAGCAATGCCAGGCGCCCATCGTCGCCCACCACCGCATCCATGCCCGAGCCGGTCAGGTCGGCGGTATAGCGGGCAATGCCCTTGCCGCCCAGCGCGCCAAACAGCAGCAGGTCCTGCTCGCCGACCGCGGCCGAGCCGCTGAGCTGCAGGCCACCGCCGATGCGGCGATCATCACCGGCGTCGCCGTCGTAGGCCAGGCTGCGCGCCACCATGCCGATCTGCAGGTGCCCCCAGTCGCGCTCCATGCGCGCGGTGAGGGACACATCCGGGGCCTGATCCACCGCGCGGACGCCGTCGGTCGGCGCGCTCAGCTGCGTGTCCGGGTCTTCGGCGGCCAGGGTCAGGGTGTTGCCCTTGCCGAGCGAAAAACTGTGGTGGATACCGGCCACCAACAGGTAGCCGGCCGCGCCGGGGCCGGCGAAGTCCAGCGTATCAGGCAGGCTGTCGGCGTCCATGAAACTGGAATAGCCGTAACCGGCGTAGGTATTGCCCAGCTGCCCGTAGGCGTGGCGCAGGCGGAACTGATAACCGTCGCTGCTGCCGAAGAAATCGTTCTCCAGGTAGAAGCGCAGGTTGCCGTGGGTGGTGGGGCGGCGCGCTTCGAAGCTGAAACGGGTCTGCTTGGCGTGCATGTTGAAGTTGGACACATCGCGGTGCGCGCTGCCCACCGGGATCGACGACGGAATGAACTGGTCCTCGTCGCCGGCCGCGCGTGCATCGGCGATGGCATCCAGCTTGGCGTACCCGCCGATGCGGATCAGCGTATCGGTGCCGGGAATGGCGAAGAACCCTTTGAGTTCGGGATCGGTCGGACCGGCGGCACTGTCCGGGCGCGACGCCGCCGAAGACGGGTCGGAGACCGAATCGCGCGGCGGCAGGATGGCCTGTCCGCCACCTGGCACCTGGACCGCTGCGGGCGGTGGCAAGGCGGCTGGGCTGGCCTGCGCGATGGCTGCAGGCGCGGGTGTTGCCTTAGCCGTGGCTGGGACGGACTCCAACGCATCCAGGCGCTCTTCCATCGCCTCCAGGGTCTGCCGCAGGGTACGGATCTCCTGACGCAACGCGTCGGCCGAATCCTGTGCACGGGCAGGCGCAGCCACCACCACCGCAGCACACGCAAATGTCAGTACAGCCAGGCGCATCACGTTCTCCATGAACCGCGAACAGCCTTGCCAACCAGCTCCGCTGCGCCTGCGCGCGCGGCCCTGGTCGGCAACCCGGTACTGCAATGCAGGCGCAGCACACGCGTGGCATGCGCCGGCGAACCGATCGCATGCACAGCGTGGTGGACACACCCGCGTGGGATTCCCTCCTCATCCCGGGAGGCATGACGGAAACAACCCGCCTGCCAGCGCCCTGAGTAACAATGGCTGGGTGAGCACGTTGTGAAGTCTGCCGGTCGTTGCGATGACAACGGCGCATGCACACGCGAGCCATGGCGAGGGGTTGAGACGAAGGAAGTCATGCGCACAGGCTAATGTGCGTGTCGTTTCCGGCCTTGATTCAGATCAAGTGCACCGCGTCGCGCATGTGCAGGTCCCGGCGAAGCACGCCTCGGGCGCCTACATCCTCCCTACATCGGCAGGTCTGCAGGCGCGCGCGCCGGCGTTGCACCGGCGCGCGTTTCATTCGATCACACAGCGGCTCAGCGCTTGCCCATCACCAGGTCCATGTCCTGGCCCTGCGGCATGCCGGAACGGCGCTGCAGCATGCCCTTGTCATCCTTGAACAGGATGCCCGGGGTGCCCTGGAAGCCCATTTCGATCATCAGCCCCTGGTTGGCATCGAGCTTGTTGGCCACGTCCGGGCTCAGCTTCGCCGCCGGCTTGATCCCGCCCTTGTCGAAGTTGTGCTCGTTCTCGAGCAGTGCCGCGCTCGGGTTCGGTGCGGTCAGGATGGCAGCGGCCTTGGCCGGGCTGTCTTCGCGGATCACGCCCACCATGATGTGCCGCAACTGCACCTTGCCGCTGTCCACCCACGGCCGCGCGGCTTCCCAGAAGCGGTGGCAGTACGGGCAGTTGGCATCGCTGAAGGTGTACACCACGCGCGGCGCATCGGCGCGGCCGTCGCGCACCCAGGCGCTGGCATCGAGCTTGTTCCACATTTTTTCCGACATCGGCTTGGCCGCCAACTTGTCCAGCGGTGCCGCGCTGACATCCTCGCCATTGGCGTCGAACAGGCTGCCCACCAGAACGTGCTTGCCATCGGGGGTCACATAGGCCGCAGCCGGCTGTTGGCCGCCCACCACGCCGGCGAAGCCACGCAGGCCGCCCGGCGCATCAAACTCGCCCACCACCTCGAAGCCGTGCTTCTGGATGCCCTTGAGCACTGCCGGGTATTCACCGGCCTTGGCGGCGGCAACCGGCTTGGCGGCCTTGGCCGCGTCGGGGGCCTTGGGCGACTGGGCCTGGCTGCAACCGGCAAGGCCCATCAACAGCGCAGCGGCAAGCAGCGAGCCCAGTGCGGGCGGTGATTTTAACAGCATGGCAACTCCTGGAAGCAACAAAATGTAAGGTGCCGCGCGTTCAGCGCAGCGCATCGAGCCGGGCCTGCAGGCCGGCTGCACTGAGTTCCCCCATGTGCAGGCCCTGCAACCGGCCACGTGAATCAAAGAACAGGGTAGTCGGATATGCGTGCACCTGCAGCCGTTCGGCGGTGAGGCTGTCCGGGTCTAGCAGCACATGCTGCAGCACCAGCTTCTGGCTGGACAGGAACTGCTGCACGTCTTCCGCGCTTTCGCCCTGGTTGACGAACACGAAGCGCACGTTGGGTTCGCGCTGCTGTGCCGCAGAGAAGATCGGCATCTCGCGCCGGCAAGGGGCGCACCAGGTGGCCCACAGGTTGACCACCACCGGCTTGCCTTCGGTGTCGGCCAGTTCGACCGGCTGCCCCTGCAGCGATTGCAGGGTCACGGCCGGCAAGGCGATGCGCGACTGCTGCAGGTGGGCCATGCCCAGCGACAACCCCGCCCAGCACAGGATGCCCGCCACTGCCCCGGCCCATACCGGCCTGCGCAGCGCCGGCCAGCGGCGCAGCCGCCATGCCGCCCAGCCCATGCCGACCAGCACCGCCACCACCGGCAGGAAACCGCCATCGCCCAGGCGCAGCAGCGCCCACGGGTCGGCGGCGTAGGCGCGCCAATGCAGCACCACGAACCCCACCCGCCCGCCAAGCAGACCCAGGAACACCATGTCCAGCAGCATCGCTGCAGGCTTGGGCTGCCCCTCCTTCGGCGGCGGCTGCCACCACCGCGCCACACCGATGGCCAGCAGCCATCCCAGCAACACCCACACGACGCCCAGCGGTACCGGGCCAACACTGCTCATCATCCATCCATCTCCACCGCGGCTGCGTGCAACGCATCCGCGATTGTGCTGCTACAACCCCGCCGGCATGGTCACAGCCCATCGCGCATCCGGCAAGCCGCAACCGCACATGCGCCAACGGCAGGCCGCGTGTGCATGCCTGCCGTTGCTCATCCCAGAGGTAGCGGCGGCCGGTTCGGTTACGCGGCCGAGCGCATCGGCTCTGCTGCCACGTCCACAGCCGGATGGCGCGCGCGTTCGCGGCGCTGTGCGACCAGTTGCCGCCGATAGCGCGACGGCGTGAGGCCGACGATGCGCAGGAACAGACGACGGAACGCGCTCTGGTCCGAGTAGCCCACCGCCCAGGACACTTCATCGATTTCACCACCGGCCTGCAGCATCAGCTGCGCCTTGGCGATGCGCAGGCGCTGGCAGTATTCGATCGGACGCAGCCCGGTTGCCTTGAGGAAGCGTCGTTGCAAGGTACGCGGCTCCAGCCCGGCAGAGTCGCAGATGTCCTGCAGGGTCACCCCGCGTGCGGCAATGGTATGCAGCCAGCGCTGCGCCTTGAGGATGCCGCGATCGCCGTGGGCGAAGTTGGGGCTGAACCGCTCCAGGTCGTCCTGCACCGCGCGCGGGATCGTCAACTGCAACTGCTGGATGGCGGCGGTCATCACGGTCTGGCCGTACACGCGGGCCAGCAGGCGCAGGCTCAGATACTTCCAGGCATCGGGGCCGGACGCCGTGAGCAGGTCGCCGTCGTCCACCAGCGCACGCTCGCCCAGGTTCCAGCTGGGCACCACGGTAGCCAGCGACGGGCAGCGCGCCAGGTCGGGCAAGCTCACCGTGCGCCCGGCCAGCACGCCACTGCCGGCCAGCATCAGGCCGCCTTCGTCACAGCCGGCCAGCACGCTGCCACCTTCGTGGCTGTCACGCAGCCAGGCAAGCAGACGCTCGTCGGGCGGCGGCAGCGGCCAGCTGGGTTCATTGCCCGGCACCACGATGAGGGCCGGCAGCGCGTCGCCGAACAACTCCGCACCCGCCACCCGCTGCACGCCGCGCGGGGACAAGGTCCAGCGCGTTACCAGCATCCGCGCGCCCTGGCGCTTTCCCGCCGCCGCAGTGCGGTTGCAGCGCTGTGCCAATTCGGACAGCACCGGCGCTGCGGCCCGAAGGCTGCCCGGGTATTCCAGCACGGCAACTTCCATCAGCGCCGACGATGCCGGCCGCGGCAAGGGGGACAAGGGGGTGAACGGTGCATCCATGGGACAGCTCCTCAAGCGACGTCTGGGGCCAGCAAACCCATGCAGCGCAAGGGCTTGCAGCGAACCCATCCGAGCCTACGGAGGCAAAAGCGCAGTAGCTATGAAACTAGTTGTATCTTTTGGCCCGGTAACGACATCGGTCGACCGGCCTTCAGCAACCCTTGACCCTCGACCAGACTCCAGGGTTTACCCTCGCGGCCAGGTCTTCATCGAGGTGGGCATGAACATCGGACAGCTCGCACGCCAGGCGGGCGTGCCAGTCGACACCGTGCGGTATTACGAACGCCAGCAGCTGCTGCCCACCGCACGACGCAGTGCCGGCGGCTACCGCGTGTTCGGCGATACCGACCTGACCCGGCTGCAGTTCATCCGCCGCGCCAAGGCACTCGGCTTCACCCTGGACGAGATTGCCGCGCTGCTCAGCCTCAGCGACCAGCGCGGCCCTGACATGGCACGGGTACGTGACACGGCCGTAGAAAAACTGACCGACATCGAACGCCGCATTACCGAACTGCAATCCATGCATGGCGCGCTCAAGACATTGGTGGATGCCTGCCCCGGTCACGGCGAGCTGGTGCACTGCCCGATCCTGAGCGCGCTGACCGGGTCGCGGCAATAAGCGCGCCGGCAAACGGCCGTGCGCCATGCGACCACGCGTGGTGCCGTTGCATCGCCGTGGCAGGTGCAACGTAGTGACCATCATCGCGCGCATGGCCGGTGTGCGAATGCCGGTTTGGCGGCATCCACAACCCACGTGCGGTGCAGCGCGCCTGCGTCATCAACGCGCGGCCAACAAATGACGCATTTCGTGCAGTTTTTGCTTGCCAATCGAAAACGTCGTCGCTATGATTTCGCTCCTCACGACGTGGGGCCATAGCTCAGCTGGGAGAGCGCCT
This sequence comes from Stenotrophomonas rhizophila, assembly GCF_000661955.1. NCBI lineage: Bacteria > Pseudomonadati > Pseudomonadota > Gammaproteobacteria > Lysobacterales > Lysobacteraceae > Stenotrophomonas > Stenotrophomonas rhizophila. The sequence continues at coordinate 1,948,948 of NZ_CP007597.1, read as the reverse complement.
GCATGGCATGCAGGAGGTCGGCGGTTCGATCCCGCCTGGCTCCACCACTTCAATCATTAGGCCGATTGAAAGTGCAGTGACAAAATTTGAAGTTTCGTGCGTCCCCATCGTCTAGAGGCCTAGGACATCACCCTTTCACGGTGGCGACCGGGGTTCGAATCCCCGTGGGGACGCCAATCAAGAAGCAGAAAGCCCTGACCCCGGTCGGGGCTTTTTGTTTTTGCCGTGTCGCGTGCGGCCATCGATCGCGGCCGAAGAAATTCATCGCGATGTCACACAAAAGACTTGGCGAACGCTTCACACCCGCGTAGAATTCGGCCTCCAGCATCGTGGGGCCATAGCTCAGCTGGGAGAGCGCCTGCATGGCATGCAGGAGGTCGGCGGTTCGATCCCGCCTGGCTCCACCACTCCGGACCTTAGGCCGTTCGGAGGTGCTGAAAACATTGATGAGTTTATGCGTCCCCATCGTCTAGAGGCCTAGGACATCACCCTTTCACGGTGGCGACCGGGGTTCGAATCCCCGTGGGGACGCCACTCATCAACGACATCAGGCCCGGTTCGCCGGGTCTTTTTGTCACCGCCTTCTGCAGTTTTTCGTCGTGGTCTTCCACAAACGTGAACAGGCAGGTATACTAGGCGGCTCGCGGTACAACGTGGGGCCATAGCTCAGCTGGGAGAGCGCCTGCATGGCATGCAGGAGGTCGGCGGTTCGATCCCGCCTGGCTCCACCACTTCTCCGGACACAGGCCGTCCGATAGAAGACTTGTCGGTTTAACGCGTCCCCATCGTCTAGAGGCCTAGGACATCACCCTTTCACGGTGGCGACCGGGGTTCGAATCCCCGTGGGGACGCCAGCTACAAACAACAGCCCCCGGCATTGCCGGGGGTTTTTGTTTGTGTGCCCCGGTAAATGTCGGCCATTGGCCGAAACGGCACATACCGGTAGATGCCGACCGTTGGTCGGCATGGCGCATGCAGGACACCCCCGGCGCGCCGACCCACAATCGGCATGCACCGGAACGAAATAAAAAGCTTCCCATCCAGCAAAACCATCGCTATGATAGGCGGCTCGCAGCATCAACGTGGGGCCATAGCTCAGCTGGGAGAGCGCCTGCATGGCATGCAGGAGGTCGGCGGTTCGATCCCGCCTGGCTCCACCACTTCTCCGGACACAGGCCGTCCGATAGAAGACTTGTCGGTTTAACGCGTCCCCATCGTCTAGAGGCCTAGGACATCACCCTTTCACGGTGGCGACCGGGGTTCGAATCCCCGTGGGGACGCCAGCTACAAACAACAGCCCCCGGCATTGCCGGGGGTTTTTGTTTGTGCGCCCTCAACATGCGTACCGGCCAACGGTCGGTATCTACCGCACCACCTTGGCCATGCCCACCGATCGCGGCGCGGTCAACGCAAAGCCGAACTGCGCATACAGGCGGTGCGCGTCGCCATCGGCGATAAGGCTCACGTACGCACCTACCGCATGGGCCTGCAGCCACGCGTCCAGTTCACGCATCACCGCCTTGCCCAACCCTTGGCCCTGCCGCTCGGGCACCACCGCGATGTCCACCACCTGCAGGAAGCAGCCGCGGTCGCCCACCAGGCGGCCCATCGCCAGCAGCTGATCGCCCTCGCGGATGCTGACCCCGAACACCGTATGGGGCAGGCCCAGCGTGGCCGCCTCCAATGTTTTCGGGCTCAGCCCCGCGCGCACCCGCAGATCGCGGTACTCGGCCACGCTGGGCGGATGGGGAATGCACTTCAGACCAGCAGCTAGGGTCATGGGACGGCTCGCACACGTGAACAGGTTGCCAGCATGCCGCATCGGTTTCTCATCCGGTGATACCAACCGGCCTATGCTGTCCCCTGCCCTTTTCGCCCGTCCCTGCCCCATGTGTTACTCCGCCCAGATCCGCGCCGATTACACCAAGCTGGTGCGGGAATACGGCGCCATGATGTCGCTGGACGAATTCGCCCAGCTCTATGCCCACGATGCCGGCAAGCAACGTCCGAAAACACCCAAGGCGATGGACGACGGCTTTGCCGGCGCGCGCACCGCGCAGGGCCAGGACATCGTGGCGAAGATCCAGCAGTGGCATGCCGAGGAAATGCAGGCGCTGGACGCGGAGATCCGCGTGCAGGGCGAGCGCCGCGATGCCGCTCACGCCAGCCTGGCGGCGCGCCCCACGCAGAAGGCACGCAATGAGGCGCGTATCGCTGGCAACCGGGTCGAACGCGCGCAGGCGCGGCTGGATGACCTGCGGCGCACCGGGCTGCTGCCGCGCGACAGTCGCATCTTTCCTGGCGTGTATGCACCGGTGATCGTGTCCGAGCGCGGCCAACGCGTGATCAAGCCGATGCGCTATCAGTGCCGTCTGCCGGACACGCCGGCCCGCCACGACACGCTGTACCCCGGCACCTACAACGCGCGCCGCGACAGCCTGGGCGGATACTGGAAGCCCGCGTTCGGGCATTGCCATGGCGTGGTGGTGGTGCAGTCGTTCTACGAACACGTGCCGCGGCATGCGCTGGAGCAACGCGCCCTCTCGCCCGGCGAGAAGGCCAGCAACGTGGTGCTGGAATTCCGTCCGCAGCCACCGCGCGACCTGCTCATCGCCTGCCTGTGGTCGGAGTGGGAAGGACCGGAGGGGCGGCTGCTGTCCTTTGCGGCCATCACCGACGAGCCGCCGCGCGATATCGCCGCGGCCGGCCATGACCGCTGCATCATCCCGATCCGGCCGGACAACCTGGATGCCTGGCTGAACCCGGACCCCAACGATCTTGATGCGCTGTATCGCATCCTGGATGACCGTGAGCCGGTCAGTTACGCCCACACCGAAGCGGCGTGAGCGCAGGGATCAGCTGGCGACCGATGCGGCCTGCAGCGCGCGTTCCAACGCCGCGTTCAGTTCCGCGGTGAGGTACGGCTTGGTCAGCATGACGCCGGTGCGGAACACCGCCGGCAGGTGATCCGGCGCCATGCCGGTAGCCAGCACGAACGGAATGCCCCGGGCGCTCAAGGCGGCCGCGACCGGCTCACTGGTTTCATTATTGGCCAGCCGGTAATCCAGCAGCGCCACCTGGGGCTCGCTCTGGCCGAGCAGGCGCAGCGAATCGGCAACCGACGCCGCCGGGCCGACGACGACCGCGCCGGCCTGGGCCAGCTGCATCTGCAGCAGGGCCGCACTCATTTCGTCGTTCTCGACCACGAGTACCCGAAGATCCTGCAATGCGCTCATCCCGGCTCTCTGTATGGTTCAGCCCGGTGAGTATAGCGTCCTGCCCCAATGAAGATCGAACATCACATGAAGCGTTCAGGGCTGCACAGATCTCCGCAATTTGTATACACTACGCGGCCAGCCAGCCGAAGTGGCGGAATCGGTAGACGCAGCGGACTCAAAATCCGCCGCCCTTAAAAGCGTGTGGGTTCGAGTCCCACCTTCGGCACCATGGAATTGCACAGGCCAGATCTCCGGATCTGGCCTTTTGCATTTCAGGGGTGCCGAACGGCAGCCCCTTCCGTGGACTCATTCAGTGGATCTCGATGCAGCCGCCGCTTTGGCAGCGGTTTCGGCAGCGGCAGCGGCATTGGCCGCAGCCACCGCCGCAGCGGTAGACGCAGCCCGTTGTTGCAGCACGGCGGCCTGCGCCGACGCGTCCGGCGTCAGCGGCGGGGTCTCGCGCCACACCAGCGCCAGAACGCAATCCCGGGCCTGGCGACGGCACATCGCTTCGGCCTTGCGCTGGGCAGCGCCATCCTCTTTTTCAGACAGCGCAAAACCCACGGCGCGGGTGCCGGTGTACACCGCGGAGAATCCCGGGGCGGTGGTACTTGCCTGGCTCGCACAGTTCGGTGAACGCTGCACGCAGTAGCCCAACGCCTGCTGCACTGCCGCGCTGACGGTGCGCTGGTTCATCGAATAGCCGTAAACACCGGTAGTGGTGTCGTAAAACACGGCCGACGCCGCGTTGGCGGCGCCCGCCGCGGCCAGTGCGACCAGAAGTACTGCGCTGCGTCCTGCTGTCATTGACATGGTGGTGGTCTCGACCTTCCGTTGGAAGGCCGAGTATCCCAAAGCGCAACACGATTGGCACGCAGGTAGCGCCCCGATACGTTGTCAGGCACAGCAGACGCTTACACCAGCCGCAGCGCCGGTTGGCCATGTCCCGCTGCCGCGATGGCCTGCCGCGCGATTCCCGCACCGGCCTCCACCCGGAACGCGGCCACCGTCTGCAGCAATTGGGTAGCCTGCTCTTCCATGCTGCGCGCGGCGGCGGATGCCTCCTCCACAAGCGCGGCATTCTGCTGGGTGCCTTCGTCGATGTGGTCGACCGCCTGGTGGATCTGCCCGATGCTTTCGCTCTGCTGCTGGGCCACCGCACTGATCTCGCTGATCAACGCACTGACCCGCTTCACGTTGACCACGATCTCATCCATGGTGCGGCCGGCACTCTCGACCTGGCCGGTGCCAGCGCTGACTTTCTCCACCGAATCGGCGATCAACTGCTTGATCTCCTTGGCCGCGCCCGCCGAGCGCTGCGACAGCGACCGGATCTCCGAGGCGACCACCGCAAAGCCGCGGCCATGCTCGCCGGCGCGCGCGGCTTCGACCGCCGCGTTGAGCGCCAGGATGTTGGTCTGGAAGGCGATGCCGTCGATGACACCGATGATGTCGACGATCCGACGCGACGATTCGTTGATCAGCGCCATCGTGCACACCACTTCATGCACGACATGGCCGCCCTGCGCGGCCACGTCCACCGCGCCGCTGGCCAGCTCGCTGGCCTGGCGGGCGTTGGTGGCGGTCTGCTGCACGGTGGCCGTAAGGCCCTTCATCGAGACCGCGGTTTCTTCCAGCGATGCGGCCTGCTGCTCGGTACGCACCGACAGGTCGCTGTTGCCTTCGGCGATCTCGCTGGCGCCCACCGCGATGGTGTCGGCGGCGAACTTGATCTGCGCGATGATCGAGGCCATCGCCTCCACCAGCGCATTGATGCCTTCGCACAGCTCGGCGATCGGGCCGTTCTTGTCCTCGGTGGCGATATGCCCGGTGAGGTCACCGCCCTTGGCCGCGGCCACCACCTCGCGGGTCTGCGCCACGGCGTGCTGCATGGCCAGGCTGTCACGCACCTGGGCGGTGATGTCGGTGGCGTACTTGACCACCTTGAACGGGCGGCCGTTCATGTCCAGGATCGGGTTGTACGACGCCTGGATCCACACCTCGCGGCCGCCCTTGCCGAAGCGCCGGTACTGGCCGGCGTCGTACTCGCCGCGGCCCAGCTTTTCCCAGAACCGGGCGTAGTCCGGGCTCTGGCGGTGCTCGGGTTCCACAAACATGGCGTGGTGCTGGCCACGTACTTCGTCCAGTGTGTAGCCGGTGGTCGCCAGGAAGTTGTCGTTGGCCGACAGGATGCGGCCGTCCAGGCTGAATTCGATGACCGCCTGCGATTTGTTGATCGCCGCCAGCTGGCCGGACACGTCGGCGGCCTGCTGCATCTGCGCGGTGATGTCGGTGGCGAATTTCACCACCTTGTAGGGACGCCCGTTGCCGTCCAGCACCGGGTTGTAGGAGGCCTGGATCCAGATCTCGCGGCCGCCCTTGCCCAGCCGCCGGTATTGGCCGGCGTCGAATTCACCGCGCCCGAGCCGCGCCCAGAAGTCGCGGTACTCCTGGCCTTGGGCAAGCGCCGGTTCGACGAACATGGCATGGTGCCGGCCCTGGATTTCATCGAGCCGGTAGCCCACGGCCTGCAGGAAGTTGTCGTTGGCCTGCAGGATGGTGCCGTCCAGATCGAATTCGATCACCGCCTGCACCCGGTGCAATGCAGCCACCTGGGCTTCCAGCTCGCACTGGCGGCGCTGGCTGGCGGCACTGGCGGACTGTCGTGCCTGGCCGGGCGCGATCACGCTGGCTTTCAGGGCCTGCCACAGTGAAGGGCGGGAAGCGGCGTCGGTACGTCCTTGCACATGCGCGTGCATACCTGAAGTAAGCATCATCTGATCCTCGGTCCCTGGCGTGCTGGAATCCGATGGGCACCATGCCCGTCGGCACTTCGTCTGGCGTGGGAGGTGCGGCGACGTCATGGCTCACGTCGCTTCTGCGGCTTTGTACAACTGCAGTACTGCATCCGGCAGACAGCCTGTTGCAAAGTCACGCGAGCCCGGGCCGACGAGAGGTGGCGGGGCACCAGCGCGGAGCGACGGAGGCTCCAGAATCAATATCGACAGCCGTGCAGGAAGCTTTAGGGCGGGTTCATAAAAAAGTTCACCCGGTGTCAGCAGAGCTGCGGGGCCACCCGTCAGCCTTCCCCGCCCTCGGTGGTCTCGACGTCCAGCGGGTCCAGCCCTTCCATGGTCGGCGTCTCCACCTGCACATTGTTCTTGCCTGCCGCCTTGGCCAGGTAGCACTGCGCATCGGCCGCGGCCACCGCGTCGTCCACGCTCATGCTGCCGCCGATCGCGGCGATGCCGATGCTGGCGCCGACGCTGAGCCGCTGCAGGTCCCAGGGAATGGTCAGCGTCCGTACGCCGTCCAGCAGGTCGCTGGCGATGCGACGGGCACGCTTGAGCGAGCAACCGGCCAGGATCACCGCGAACTCGTCGCCGCCCAGCCGCGCCACGATGTCCGAATCGCGCACGCCGTGGCGCAGCACGTTGGCCACCGCCCATAGCATGGCATCGCCGGCGAGGTGGCCATGGCTGTCGTTGACCGGCTTGAAGTTGTCCAGGTCGATGAACATCAGCGAGGCCGACTGCCCGGTCCGGGCGACCCGGGTGATGGCCTGCTGCAGGTGGGCTTCGAACCCGCGGCGGTTGCTCAGTTCGGTGAGCGGGTCGACCTCGGCCAGGTGGCGCGCTTCGCGCTGGCGGGCGCGTTGCTGGGTCACATCGCGGATCACCCAGACCGCGCCACTGACCTGGCCGTCCTCGGCACGCAGCCAGGCACGGGTGAGATCCACCGGCAGCAGCTGCGCGCCCACCGACAGCAGCAGGTCCGAATGCAGGTCCACCGCGTTGCTCTCCGGGTCGAGCAGCACGGCAATGTCCAGCGGCGAGCGGGGCGCGTATTCGGTGGTCAGCTCCATTACGTCCTGGATCTGGCCGCCGGTAAGGGGCGCGGCGCCCTCCCCGGCCAGCGCGCGGGTAGCCGCGGCGTTGGCGTACTGGATCAGCCCGTGCAGATCCAGGGTGAGCACCATGTCGGCCACCGCATCCAAGGTGACGCGGGTGCGCTGCTCGGATTCGCGCAGTTGCAGGCTGCTCTGGCGCTGGGCGGTGACGTCCTGGATCTGCGACACGAAGTGCAGCGGCTCGCCGTGTTCGGAGCGCACCAGCGACACCGACAGCCGGCCCCACACGATGTTGCCGCGCTTGCCCAGGTAGCGTTTGTCCATGTGGTAGTGGTCGCGCCGCCCGTTGAGCAGGTCGGCGACCAGGGCCAGGTCGGTATTGAGATCGTCTGCATGGGTGAGCGTCTGGAAGTCCACTGCCAGCAGCTCGGCGCGCGTGTAGCCGAGGATGCCGCACAGCGCGTCGTTGACATCCAGCCAGCGCCCTTCCAGCGACACCAGCGCCATGCCGAGCGCGGCCGAAGAGAACGCACCGGCGAATTTTTCGGCCGCCAGGTACGCCTGCTCGCGGACTTCCAGCAGCGGGGTGATGTCCACCGCCATGCCGACGTAGCCGATCCGGTGACCACCGCTGGCATCCAGCGGGCTGATCGACAGCCGCACCTGGCGGCGCTCGCCGTCCTTGCGCACGTACGTCCACTGGTGCGACCAGGTGCCCTGCGTGGCGTGCGCGGTGAGCGCTTCAAAGACGGTGGGCACGCGGCCATCGGCATCGGCCTGCGGGCGCAGGTACTCCATCATTTCATCCGGGTCATGGAACAGGCCCGGGTTGACCCGCCCGATCACCTCGGCGGGCGTGTAGCCCAGCAGTTTCTGCGCCCCGGTGTTGAACAGGTTGACCACGCCATCGATGTCGGTGGCGATCACCGCCACTTCGTCGGAGGCATCCACCACCGCCTGCAGGCGCTGGCGCATGTTGGCCGCGTCCTGCCGCGCAGTCTGCAGGTCGGTGACGTCGGCGTGCGCCCCGGCCATCCACTGCGGCTGGCCGTGCGCGTCCCATTCGTAGACGCGGCCGCGATCCTGCACCCAGATCCAGTGGCCGTCCTTGTGGCGCATGCGGCACAGGCTGTCGTAGTGCGGCGAGCGCCCTTCCAGGTGTTCGCGCAGCCGCGCGTTGGACTGGGCCAGGTCGTCGGGGTGGACCAGCCGGAAAAACGTGTCGGGGGTGATTGGTGCCAGTTCGTCGCGGGTGTAGCCCACGATCTGCGCCCAGCGTTCATTGACCCACATCCGGCCGTCCTGGACATTCCATTCCCAGGTGCCGGCACCGGTGCCGTCGATGATCATCTGCAGGCGCCGGTGGCGCTCGGTGATGTCACGCAACGCCGCGTCGGTGCCGTGCGCGGTGCCGGCCGGATCGTGGCTCATGCGTCCGGCCACGCACGCGGGCGGACGCCGCGCCGTACGGCATCTGGCCCCGCCCGACCTTCCGGCCCTGCCTGGTGCGTTGTCATATGGCCTCCCCGGCGCCTGCCCAGCCTACGGGCATTTGACGGGAAGTGTGACCAACACGGAGTGAAACCAGAAGTGCCGTGCCCGCCAGAGACGCCAAGGGCCGCACACGGCGGCCCCTGGCGGGTGGATCCAGGCCGGTTCAGCCGCCGCGTTTGGCGCGGGCGAAGGCGTCGGCCAGGGCGTTGTTGGCCGGCGGCGCGGCACTGCCCGGGCGCGGGCCCGGGGCGGCGCCACGGCCGCCATTGCGCTGCCCGCCCCCGCCACCGCCATCACGGCGACCGCCACCGGCAGGCCGGGCATCGCGCTCGCCCGGGGCCTTGGCAGGCGCCGGGGTGTCGTCCAGGCGCCGGGTCAGGGCGATGCGCTTGCGCGCCACGTCCACCTCCAGCACCTTCACCTTGACGATGTCACCGGCCTTGACCACATCACGCGGGTCCTTGACGTAGGTGTCCGACAGCGCCGAGATGTGGATCAGGCCGTCCTGGTGCACGCCGATGTCGACGAACGCACCGAACGCGGCCACGTTGCTGACCACGCCCTCCAGGATCATGCCCGGCTGCAGGTGCTTGAGTTCTTCCACGCCCTCGGCGAAACGCGCCGCCTTGAACTCCGGGCGCGGGTCGCGGCCGGGCTTTTCCAGTTCCTTCAGGATGTCGCGGACGGTCGGCACGCCGAAGGTGGCGTCGGTGAACTGTTCGGCCTTCAGCCCACGCAGGAAGCTGCCATCGCCGATCAACGCCTTGATCGGGCGTGCGGTGGCGGCCACGATGCGCTCCACCACCGGGTAGGCTTCCGGGTGCACCGAGGACGCGTCCAGCGGCTGGTCGCCATCGGCGATGCGCAGGAAGCCGGCGCACTGTTCGAAGGTCTTGTCGCCCAGGCGCGGCACCTTGAGCAGGTCCTTGCGGCGCTTGAACGGGCCGTTGTCGTCGCGATGACGCACGATGTTCTCGGCCACCGTGGCCGACAACCCGGACACGCGCGACAGCAGCGCGGCCGAGGCGGTGTTGACCTCCACGCCGACCGCGTTGACGCAGTCTTCGACCCGCGCATCCAGCGCGCGCGCCAGGCGGTACTGGTCCACGTCGTGCTGGTACTGGCCCACGCCGATCGCCTTGGGTTCGATCTTGACCAGCTCGGCCAGCGGATCCTGCAGGCGACGGGCAATGGAAACCGCGCCGCGGATCGACACGTCCAGGTCCGGGAACTCCTTGGCGGCGAATTCGGAGGCCGAGTACACCGACGCGCCGGCCTCGCTGACCACGATCTTCTGCAGTCTGCTGTCGCCGAGTGCCTTGATGGCCTCCCCGGCCAACTTGTCGGTTTCGCGGCTGGCGGTGCCGTTGCCGATCGCGATCAGTTCCACGTTGTGCTTCATGCACAGCTGCTTGATCGTCTGCAGCGACTGGTCCCACTGCCGGCGCGGTTCGTGCGGGTAGATGGTGTCGGTGGCCACCAGCTTGCCGGTGGCATCGACCACGGCGATCTTGCAGCCGGTGCGGATGCCCGGGTCCAGCCCGAGCACGCTCTTGGGGCCAGCCGGGGCGGCCAGCAGCAGGTCCTTGAGGTTGTCGCCGAACACCGCGATCGCCTCGGCTTCGGCCTTCTCGCGGGCCTGGTTGAACAGGTCCAGCAATAGGTGCATGTGCAGCTTGGCGCGCCAGGTCAGGCGGCAGGCGTCGAGCAGCCAGCGGTCGCCGGGGCGGCCGGCGTCGGCGATGCCGGCCTTGTAGGCCACCCGCCCTTCGGCATACACATGGCCAGCCTCGGCCTCGGTGCCCGGGTCCAGTTCCAGGAACAGGATTTCCTCGCGGCGCGCACGGAACAGCGCCAGCAGCCGGTGCGAGGGAATCTTCGCCAGCGATTCGGCGTGTTCGAAGTAGTCGCGGTACTTGGCGCCCTGCTCTTCCTTGCCTTCGGCGACACGGGCACGGATGACCCCGTTTTCGCCAAGCCAGCTGCGCAGCTCGCCGACCAGCGCGGCGTCTTCACCCCAACGCTCCATCAGGATTGCGCGCGCGCCTTCCAGCGCGGCCTTGGTGTCGGCCACGCCCTTGTCGGCATCGACGAAGGTGGCACCGAACACCTGCGGGTCCAGGTTTGGATCGGCGAGCAGGCCATCAGCGAGCGGTTCCAGCCCGGCTTCGCGCGCGATCTGGGCGCGGGTGCGGCGCTTGGGCTTGTACGGCAGGTACAGATCTTCCAGGCGCGACTTGGTATCGGCGCCAAGGATCTCGTTGCGGAGGTCGTCGGTGAGCTTGCCCTGTTCGTCGATGCTGGACAGCACGGCGGCGCGGCGGTCTTCCAGCTCGCGCAGGTAGGTCAGGCGGGTTTCCAGGTTGCGCAGCTGGGTGTCGTCCAGGCCGCCGGTGACTTCCTTGCGGTAGCGGGCAATGAACGGGACGCTGGCGCCTTCGTCCAACAGGGCGATGGCGGCACGCGCCTGGGCAGGCTGGGCACCGATTTCATCGGCGATGGTCTGGGCGATCTGCTGGGCGAGCTTGATGTCAGGCATTGCTTCCGGCCGGAGCCGCAGTACGGAAAGTCCCGATTGTGGCAACGCACGGCGGCGGGGGGAAGGCGTTGACAGCGGGGGGCGAACCTGTCGCCCGCGGGTGCCGGGCGTAGAGCCGGGCTCCGCCCGGCTTCTCATGACAGTCGCATCGCCCACGGTAGTGCCGGCCGCTGGCCGGCTCGTCGTTACGGTCGGGGTAGACGGACAGCCGGCAGAGCCCGGCTCTACGGGGTTCGGGTGTGC